>JBJMQX010000006.1:0-19764 GCA_045802455.1 Phenylobacterium sp.
CCATGCCGCCGCCCATGTTGCCGAGGCCGATGAACGCGACGCGGGTCATGGATAACCTCTTTGTTTCCGCGCGCTTACTTGGGCTTGCGGAACTTATAGATGAACTGATCGGTGTGGCCGCGCAGGGCGGGGTCGGTGACGCCCTTGGTGTGGTCGTCGGCGTCGTGTTTCAGCACTGTGCTCTCGCCCTCGAACTTGAAGCCGGCGGCGACGCAACCTGCGCCAACCGCCTTTTCGACCGCCGCTTTGGAGAGGTCGAACGCCTGGACCTTATGACCCGCCTTGGCCTGGTTGGCGGCCATCCCGCCGCCCATGTTGCCAAGGCCGATGAAGGCGATACGGGTCATAAAATCCTCTTTTAGTCAGATTCTTACTTCGGTTTGCGGAACTTATAGACGAACTGGTCCGTGTGGCCGCGCAGCGGCCCGTCGTCCGTCGACTTGGTCTTGTGGTCATCGGCCGGGTTCGCCAGCACCTTGCTCTCGCCCTCGAACTTGAAGCCGGCGGCGGTGACCTCCTGCTTGACCACGGCCGGATCGACCCGGTGAAGGGTGCTCGTGGCGTTGGGCGTGTCGGCGTTGGCCACGTGGTCCAGCACGATGAACACGCCGCCCGGCTTCAGCGAATTGAAGATCGCTTTGTCAAACGCCAGCATGTCGATATTCGGGACGTTCTTGACGTCATGGTAGTTCTGGGAGGTCCAGACGATGTCCGCGGGCGTCGGGACCGACAGGCCGCCGGCCAGGGGCGCGTGCACCGGCTTCACGTTCGAATAGTTGGGATCGGCGGCGATGACGTCCTGCGCCGGCGTCGGGCCGCCCGGACGCGGCGGGCCGCTGACCGAATAGACAATTCCCTTCGGGCCCACCGCCTTGGAGAAGATGCGGGTGAAATAGCCGCCGCCCGGGATCAGGTCGACGACCGTCATGCCCTGCTTCACGCCGGCGAACTCCAGCATCTCGGCAGGCTTGCGCGCATCGTCGCGCTTGGTGTCGGCCTCGGGGCGGCCCTTGTCGGCCACGGCGGCCAGCTGGTTGGCGTCCGGCTTGGCGTAGGCTGCGGCGCCGGCGGTCATGGCGACAGCGAACGCCGTCGCAAGCAAAAGCTTGGTCTTCATCCTCGGTGATCCTCCCTGATGGCGCGTCTCACGCCACGTTACGGCGAAGGTAGTGGCGACCACTCCTCTTCGGAAGGCAAGGGCTCGAAAATCGCGTCCAGCATGTCGTCGGTGACCCCTTCGAGCGTCGGGGGCTCCCATTTGGGCGCGTTGTCCTTGTCGACGATCACCGCGCGCACGCCCTCCAGGAAGTCGTGCCGCTGCACCACCCGCGCCCCGATCCGGTACTCCATGGCCATATTGTCGGCGAAGCGCTTCATCGCGTGGCCCAGCCGCAGCTGGCGGAAAGCCACCTTCAGGGTCTGCGGCGACTTGGTCCTGAGCACCGCCAGCTGTTGCATCGCCCAATCGCCGCCGTCGGCCTCGAGCGCAGCGAAGATCGCCTCGACGCTGTCGCCGGCGAACAGCCGCGCGATCTCGTCCTGGTGGGCGGCGAGCGGCGGCCGGCCGGCGTCGCCCTCGAATTCGGTCAGCAGGGTCTCCACGGCCGCGGGATCGTGGACGATCGCGGCCTTCAGCTCCGGCAGCCGCGCGCTCTCCACATAGTCGGTGGCCAGGCAGGTGAGCTCGCAGTCGGCGGCCTTGATCCGCGCCCCGGTGAGCGCCAGCCACAGGCCGATGTGGTCGCTCATCCGCGACAGGTACCAGCCGCCGCCGACGTCCGGGAAGAGACCAATCCCCGTCTCCGGCATGGCGAAGGTGGTCCGCTCGGTGGCCACCCGGAACCGGCAGGGCCGCGACAGGCCCACGCCGCCGCCCATGGTGATCCCGTCCATGAAGGCGACCAGCGTCTTGGGATAGTCGTGCAGCAGGGTGTTCAGCCGGTACTCGGTGAAGAAGAATTCCCGGGCGAGCCGCCCGTCCCCCGCCCCGCTCTCGGCCAGCATGCGGATGTCGCCGCCGGCGCAGAAGCCCCGCTCTCCGGAATGGTCGATCATCACCAGCTTGACGATGGGATTGTCGATCCAGGTGCAGAGCGCCTCGGTGATCAGCCGGCACATGTTGGTGGTCAACGCATGCAGCGCGGCGGGCCGGTTCAGCGTGATCCGCCCGACAGCGCCCTCGATGCGGACCAGGACTTCCGGCTCCTCGCTCATTGACGCAACAGCTCCCGGGCGGTGATCACCCGCATGATCTCGTTGGTGCCTTCCAGGATCTGATGGACCCGCAGGTCGCGCACGATCCGCTCCAGGGGATAGTCGCGCAGGTAGCCGTAGCCGCCGTGCAGCTGCAGCGCCTGGTTGGCGACCTCGAACCCGGCGTCCGTCGCGAACCGCTTGGCCATGGCGCAGTAGCGGGTGGCGGCGGGGTCCCGGTTGTCCAGCGCATGCGCCGCGCGGCGCACCATCAGCCGGGCCGCATCCAGTTCGGTCGCCATGTCGGCGAGCCGCCACTGCAACCCCTGGAAGTCCTTCAGCGCGCTGCCGAACTGCTTGCGGGTCTCCAGGTGCGCCTTGGCGGTGTCCAGCGCCAGGCCCGCCCCGCCCAGCGAGCAGGAGGCGATATTGATCCGCCCGCCGTCCAGCCCGGCCATGGCGATGCGGAAGCCCTCTCCCTCGGCGCCGATCCGGTTCGCCACCGGCACGCGGCAGGCGTCGAAGTTCACCTGGGCGGTGGGCTGGGCGTTCCAGCCCATCTTCTTCTCCTGGGCGCCGAACGAGAGGCCCGGCGTCCCCTTCTCCACGACCAGCGCCGAGACGCCCTTCGGCCCCGGCCCGCCAGTGCGCACCATCGTGACGTAGACGTCCGATACCCCAGCGCCGGAGATAAAGGCCTTGGAGCCGTTCAGCACATAGTGGTCGCCGTCGAGCTTGGCGGTGGTCGAGAGCGCCGCGGCGTCGGAGCCGGAGCCCGGCTCGGTCAGGCAGTAGGAGGCGATCAGCTCCATGGTGGTCAGGCGCGGCAGGTACCTGCGCCGCAGCTCGTCGCCGGCGAAGCGGTCGATCATCCAGCTCGCCATGTTGTGGATCGAGATGAAGGCCGCGCTCGCCACGTCGCCGTAGGAGAGCTGCTCGAAGACGATCGAGGCGTCCAGCCGCGACAGCGCCGAGCCGCCCACGTCCTCCTGCACATAGAGGCCGGCGAACCCCAGCTCGGCGGCCTTGCGCAGCACGTCCACCGGGAAATGCTTCTCCTCGTCCCACCGCGCGGAATTGGGCGCGAGCTCGGCCGCGGCGAAGGCGCGCGCGGCGTCCTCGATAGCCCGCTGGTCGTCGGTCAGGTTGAAATCCATGGAGCCGCTGACTCGCGCCCCGCCGGTCGCGAGTCAATGTTCCGTAGCGGGAGGCGCGTCGCGTTTGGCCTTGCGCACCCGGCGGCGGCGGGTGCAAAGCCGCTGCGGATGACCAAAGCCCCGCTCGCCGCCTACCCCGCCCTGCGCCTGCGCCGCCTGCGCCAGTCCGACTGGATCCGCCGGCTGGTGCGCGAGACGGTGCTGACGCCGGCCGACCTGATCTGGTCGATGGTGGTGCACGAGGGCGAGGGCCAGGTCCCGGTGGGCTCGATGCCGGGAATCAGCCGCCTTTCGGTGAAGGACGCCGCGGCCGCCGCCAAGGAAGCGAGCAAGCTCGGCATTCCCGCCATCGCCGTCTTCCCGCACATCGACGGAGCGAAGAAGAACGCGGCGGGATCGCTGGCGCACGACCCGAACGGCCTGGTCGCCAACGCCGTCAAGGCGATGAAGGACGCCGCGCCCGAGGTCGGGATCATGTGCGACGTGGCGCTCGACCCGTTCACCGATCATGGCCACGACGGCCTCCTGGATAACGGCCGGATCGTCAACGACCCGACCATCGAGGCCCTCGTCGCCCAGGGACTGATGCAGGCCAGGGCCGGCTGCGACATCCTCGCGCCCTCGGACATGATGGACGGCCGCTGCGGGGCGCTCCGCCAGGCGCTGGAGGCCGAGGGCCTGCAGGACGTGATGATCATGTCCTACGCCGCCAAATACGCCTCGGCCTTCTACGGCCCCTATCGCGAGGCGATCGGCTCGGGGAAGCTGGGGACCGGCTCGGTCGAGAACCCCGGCGACAAGAAGACCTACCAGATGGATAGCGCCAACCATGCCGAGGCGCTGCGCGAAGTGGCGCTCGACATCGCCGAGGGCGCCGACATGGTCATGGTCAAGCCCGGCCTGCCCTACCTCGACATCGTCCGCCAGGTGGTCGACGCCTTCGCCATGCCGACCTTCGCCTTTCAGGTCTCCGGCGAGTACGCGATGCTGATGGCCGCCGCCCAGAACGGCTGGCTGGACGAGGAGCGCGCGATCCTGGAGAGCCTGGGCGCGTTCAAGCGGGCCGGCGCGGCCGGCGTCATCACCTACTTCGCGCCGCGTGCCGCGCGGCTCCTGGGCGCATGATCATCGAGGTCGTCGCCGGCCTGATCCGCGACGCGGACGGGCGGCTGCTGACCGTGCGCAAGGCCGGGACCGGCGCCTACATGCTGCCGGGCGGGAAACGCGAGCCCGGCGAGGACGACCTCGCGGCGCTGGCCCGCGAGCTCCGCGAACTGGGCGTGCGGCTGGTCTCGGCCGAGAAGTTCGGGAACTTCGAGGCGGCTGCGATCAACGAGCCCGGCGCCCGGGTCCGCTCAGAGATCTATTCCGTGACGGTCGAGGGCCCGTACGCGCCGGGCGCCGAGATCGCCGACCTGCTCTGGCTCGACGCGCACGCGCCGGGCGAGATCCCCCTCGCGCACCTCATCAGGGACCACGTCCTGCCGCGGCTCTCCTGAAGCCTACGGAAGCCCGGCGTGCGGTGCGTCCACCTGTGCGGTCACGATGCGGCCCTTCGGCGCCTTGGCGGTCTCGTGCGCCAGCGAGGTTTCAGCCGTCAGCATGAACAGCGTGCGGCCATCGTCGCCGCCCAGCATGCAGGCGTAGCAGTTGTCATCGGTTTCGATCACCTCCAGCACCTCCCCGCCCTGCGCGATCCGGGCGCATTCCGGCGCGATCGGATTGGCGATCCAGATGGCGCCCGCGGCGTCCAGCGCGATGCCGTCGGGAACCCGCGGGCTGACCAAGGCCCAGGTCCGCCGGTTGGAGAGCCCGCCGCCCGGACCGATGTCGAAAGCGGTCAGCGCGCCCGCCAGCGTCTCGCCGACGATCAGCGTCCGACCGTCCGGCGTGATCACCGATCCGTTCGGAAAGTGCATGTCCTCGGCCGCCACGCTGACCGCGCCGTCTGGCGCCACCAAGGCGAGTCTGGCGGTCGGATGCTCGGCGATGACGCTTTCCGGACCGCGCGCCATCAGCTCGGCGTCCAAGTCGAACCCGAAGTTGCCGACGTAGGCGCGGCCCTCTCCATCCACGACCATGTCGTTGCAATGCCAGGTGGCGATCGCCGAGAGGTCGGCATGCAGGCCGATCCGCCCGTCCGGCGTGCGCCGCAGCACCTGGCGCTTAGTCATCGAGACCACCAGCAGCGAACCGTCCGGCATCCAGCCCAGGCCAGAGGGCTGGTCGTCGATCTCGAACTCAGTCCTGAGGTCGCCGGCCAACGACACCGATTTCACCGCATGCGCCTGGAAGTCCGAGAACCACAGGCGGCCCTCGCGCCACCGCGGTCCCTCGCCGAAGTAGATTCCGCCCGTCAGCACCTTCGTCTCGCGCGCCATCGTCCCCTCCAGGACTTCAGATCGGGCGCAGCAAAGCCTGTGCGGCGCTCGGCGTCGAGGGCGCGCGGCTCAGGCCGTCTCGAAATAGGCGCTGTCGTCGGCGTGGTCGGGCAGCCGCCGGTCGGCCCCGCGCACGAACCCCAGCTTCTCCAAGACCCGCTGCGAGGGCGTGTTGCCCAGCGTGGTGATCGCCGCGAGCCGCGTCATGCCCAACGCGCCGCGGGCGTGGTCCAGTACCGCGCGCGCCGCCTCGGACGCATAGCCCTTGCCGGAATGCCGCACCAGGAAGGCGTAGCCCAGGTCGGGGACATCCAGCCCCGGCCGCGCGGGCACGATGCCTGCGAGGCCCAGCGGCTCGCCGGAGCTGGCCTCGCGCGCCACCCACCAGGCTTTTCCCTCGAACCGATCGGCGATGTAGGCGCTGGCCTGCTCGGCGGTGCGTACGCCGCGGTCGCCGATGTTGGCCAGCCAGCCGGGATCGTTGAGGACCTCCAGCACGAAATCGGTGTCCGCCTGGGTCACGGGCGTGAGCCGCAGGCGCGGCGTCGAAAGCTCGGTCACTTGGTGGGCCGCTCCAGCCGCGCCACCAGGCTGGACGTGTCCCAGCGCCGGCCGCCCAGCGCCTGCACCTCGGCGTAGAAGCCGTCGACCATCCGGGTCATGTCCAGCGCCGCGCCGTTGCGGCCCGCCTCGTCGAGCACCAGTCCCAGGTCCTTGCGCATCCAGTCGACCGCAAACCCGAAGTCGAACCTGCCCTCGCTCATGGTCTTCCAGCGGTTGTCCATCTGCCAAGACTGCGCCGCACCTTTGGAGATCGCCTCGTAGACCGCCTGGGGGTCCAGTCCCGCGCGCTTGGCGAAATGCAGGCCCTCCGCCAGCCCCTGCACGACCCCGGCGATGCAGATCTGGTTGACCATCTTGGTCAGCTGGCCCGCGCCCGGTCCGCCCATCAGCCGCGTCGCCTTGGCGTAGGTCCCGATCACCGGCTCGACCTTGGCGAAGGCCTCGGGCGCGCCGCCGCACATGATGGTCAGCTGGCCGCTCTCCGCGCCCGCCTGGCCGCCCGAGACCGGCGCGTCGACGAACCCGCGGCCGTCCTTCGCGGCCAGCTCGGCCATTTCGCGGGCGACCACCGCGGAGGTGGTCGTGTGGTCGACCACCACGCCGCCCGCCGCCATCGCCGCCAGCGCCTCGCAGACTACCTGGCGCACGTCCTCGTCGTTGCCGACGCAGAGCACCAGGACCTCGGCCCCACCGGCGGCCTCGGCCGCCGTCGGCGCCGCCCGACCGCCGAACTCGGCCGCCCACCGCTGCGCCTTCTCCGGGCTGCGGTTGAAGACCGCCATCTCATGGCCGGCCCTGGCCAGGTGCCCCGCCATCGGGAACCCCATCACGCCGAGACCGGCGAACGCCACCTTCATCGACAACTCCGCTGCTTAACCTTGCGCGCAACGCCATCTTAACGGGGGCCTGCGCACCTTCCGCCTCGATAACAGGCCTAGAAGGGGCGTTCCATGTCGGTGGGTGATCAGCCGATCATCATCAAGCGTATCAAGAAGGTGACAGGCGGCGCCCACCACGGCGGCGCCTGGAAAGTGGCCTACGCCGACTTCGTGACCGCCATGATGGCCTTCTTCCTGCTGATGTGGCTCATCAACACCACCTCGCCGGAGCAGAAGCGCGGCATCGCTGACTACTTCGCCCCCGCCTCGGTCTCCCAGACGACCTCCGGCTCCGGCGGCATCCTGGCCGGCACCGCCCTGGGCAACGAAGGCTCCAAGTCCAACGGCTCGCAGTCGATCATCCAGGACGCGAGCCCGGACAGCCGAAACCCGAACGACGGCAAGATGCGCGAGGCCGCCAAGAACGACGCCGCCTCTGCGGACAACCGCGAGCTTCTGCGCAAGAAGGAGGAGGCGGCCTTCGCCTCCGCCGCCCAGTCGCTGAAGCAGGCGCTGCAGGACATGCCCGAGCTCGCCGAGCTCTCGAAGAACATCATCATCGACCAGACGCCCGAGGGCCTGCGCATCCAGCTTGTCGATCAGGAGGGCCGCTCGATGTTCAACGAGGGCACCGCAGCGCCCAACGATCGCGCCCGGATCCTGCTGCGGGCCGTGGCGAAGGTGATCAACCAGCTCCCCAACCGGATCTCGATCTACGGCCACACCTCGGCCAGCGCCGGCCAAGGCCGCAAGTCCGAGGGCGACTGGCCGCTTTCGGCCGCACGCGCCGACGCTTCGCGCAAGATCCTGCAGGGCTCCGGCGTCGACGCCGACCGCGTCTACCAGGTCTCCGGCAAGGCGACGTCCGAGCCGCTCTACCCAGACGACCCGACGCTGCCGGGCAACCGCCGCATCGCCATCGTGTTGTTGCGCGAGGCGCCGGTGCTGCCGCCTGACGCAGGGCCATAGCAGGGCCTTGCGAAAGACCCCGGCATGACGCCTAATCCGCTGTCAGAGGCGCTAAGCCTGGGAAGGGCAACCCAAGTTCCGTGACGCAGCACTTTCCGACCCGACAGCTGAGGTTCTTCCTTACCGCGCCGTCGCCGTGCCCCTACCTGCCCGACCGATATGAGCGGAAGGTGTTCGCCCACTTGCCGCTGTCCGACGGCGCCAGCGTCAACGACAGCCTGACCCAGGTCGGCTTCCGCCGGTCCCAGAACATCGCCTACCGGCCGGCCTGCGAGGCCTGCACGGCCTGCGTCTCCGCGCGCCTGCCCGCCGCCGATTACGTTTTCTCGCGCTCCGAGCGCAAGGCGCTGGCCCGCAACGAGGACCTCGAGCGCCATCTGGTCGAGGCCGAGGCCACCATGGAGCAATTCGACCTGCTCCGCCGCTATCTCACCGCCCGGCATGCCGACGGCGGCATGGCCGAGATGACCTGGCCCGACTATGTCGCCATGGTCGAGGACACGGCGGTCCGCACCCACATCATCGAGTACCGCACGCGCCCGAAAGACGGCGCCGCCGCCGGCAGGATCGGCGACCTGGTGGCCTGCGCCCTCGTCGACCTGATGAACGACGGTCTCTCGCTGGTCTACAGCTTCTACGACCCCACCCAGAGCCGCCGCTCGCTGGGCTCGTTCGTGATCCTCGACCACGTGATCCAGGCCTGCCTGACCAGCCTGCCCTACGTCTACCTGGGCTACTGGGTCCGCGGCTCGGAGAAGATGGACTACAAGGCCCGCTTCTCGCCCATCGAGCTCCTGAAGCCCGAGGGCTGGACGCTGGTGGCCGGCGGTCCGGCGAACGCCTGATCCAAACATTTCGCGCGCTGTGGAACGCGGTCACACGCCGCCACGAAACTGGCGCCGCGATGGCGCATGTTGCTACACCGTGCCCGTGACCAGACCTCTCAGATGTGGCGCATGGCCCGGCAGCTTCGCCTAGGCCTGCGCCGGCCCGCTCCGCACACCCGCGACGCCTTCGTCACCGGCGCCTCGAACGCCGGGGCGGTCGCGGCGCTGGACAGCTGGCCGAACTGGCCGGGCGGGACGCTGGCGCTGGCGGGGCCCGAGGGCGTCGGCAAGACGCACCTGGCCCGGGCCTGGGCCGCCTCGCACCGCGCCATGGTTCTGGACCGCGAAAACCCCGACATCGCCGCCGCGGAAGGCCGCCCGGCGCTGCTGGAAGACGTGGACCGCGGCGTCGACGACGAGGCGCTGTTCCACCTGATCAACCTGGCGGCCCATGAGGGCGCCAGCCTGCTGCTGACCGCTCGGACGCGGCCAGCGGCCTGGGCCGCCACCCTGCCCGATCTGCGCTCGCGGCTGAACGCGCTGACGGTCGCAGAAATCAGCGCGCCCGACGATGACGTGCTGAGCGGCGTCTTGAGAAACTTCTTCCGTGAGCGGAACATCAAGCCGCACGAGGACGTGTATCCGTATCTGCTGAAGCGCATGGAACGGTCGATCGCCGGAGCGCGCGAGGTCGTCCGCCGGCTGGACGAGACCGAAGACGCCGAGATCCGTCCCGTATCCCGGGTCCTTGCGCGACAAATCCTTGAGACCGATATCGAAAATCTTGACCTTTTCGACTGAAGACTTGAAGCCGGACGGCCGCGGGCTCAAAGCATGAGGCCCGCGCCGGTCCAGGAGCCCACAGGATGAGCTACGCCGAGGCCATCGCCGCGCATTCTGCGAACGATGCCGCGCGCCCGGCGCTCACCTGGGACGAGGACCTGGCCTGCTCGCCCGGCCGGTTCTTCAATCGCGAGCTCTCGTGGCTCGCGTTCAACCGCCGGGTGCTGGCCGAGAGCAAGAACCCGCGCCACCCGCTCCTGGAGCAGCTTCGCTTCCTGGCGATCAGCGCCAACAACCTCGACGAATTCTACATGGTCCGGGTGGCCGGCCTACGCGCGCAGGTGCGCGAGGGCGTCACCGCCGTCAGCCAGGACGGCCTCACCGCCGCCGAACAGCTGGTGCGGATCAACGCCGAGGCGGCCGACCTGATGGCCGACCAGCAGAGCCGCTGGCGGGCGCTGCGCGACGAGCTGGCCGAGGAGGGCCTGTCGCTGGTCGCTGCGGGCGACGTCACCAATGGCGAGCTGGACGAGCTGGAAGAGCCCTTCGTCTCGCAACTGTTCCCGGTGCTGACCCCGCTGGCCATCGATCCGGCGCACCCGTTCCCGTTCATCCCGAACCTTGCCTTCTCGCTGGTCCTGAAGCTGCGCCGGATCGCCGACAACCGGCTGCTCTACGCCCTGGTGCCGATCCCCGCGCAGGTGGCACGGTTCTGGGAGCTGCCGGGCAAGCGCACCGGCCGCAGGCGCGCCGAGCGCCGGTTCGTCTCGCTGGAGAGCCTGGTCAGCCTCTTCCTGGACCACCTGTTCCCCGGCTGCGAGGTGCAGGCGCAGGGCGTCTTCCGGCTGATCCGCGACTCCGACGTCGAGATCGAGGAAGAGGCCGAGGACCTGGTCCGCGAGTTCGAGGCGGCGCTGAAACAGCGGCGCATGGGCTCGGTCGTCCGCGTCGAGGTCGAGGCGGGCATGCCCCAGGAGCTGCGCGACTTCATCTGCTTCAGCCTGCACGCCGAGCCGCAAGACATCCTGCTTGTCGATGGCCTGCTGGGCCTGGACGAGCTTTCACAGCTCATCCCCGCCGATCGCCCAGACCTGAAGTTCAAGCCCTTCGAGCCGCGCTTCCCCGAGCGCATCCGCGACCATGGCGGCGACTGCTTCGCGGCCATCCGCGAGAAGGACATCCTGGTCCACCACCCCTTCGAGAGCTTCGACGTGGTGGTGCAGTTCCTCCGCCAGGCCGCACGCGACCCGAACGTGCTGGCCATCAAGCAGACGCTCTACCGCACCTCGCAGGACAGCCCGATCGTCGCCGCCCTGATCGAGGCGGCCGAGAACGGCAAGAACGTCACCGCCCTCGTCGAGATCAAGGCCCGCTTCGACGAGGCCAATAACCTGAAGTGGGCGCGCGACCTGGAGCGGGCCGGCGTCCACGTCGTCTTCGGCTTCGTGGAGTACAAGACCCACGCCAAGCTCTCGATGGTGGTCCGGCGCGAGGGCGACACGCTCCGCACCTACTGCCACTTCGGGACCGGCAACTATCACCCGATCACAGCGCGCATCTACACCGACCTGTCGCTGTTCACGACCGACCCGGCGCTCAGCCGCGACTCGGCCCGGATCTTCAACTACGTCACCGGCTACGCCCAGCCGGAGGGACTGGAAAAGCTCTCCTTCTCGCCGCTCACGATGAAGCGCGACCTGCTCGAACTGATTGCCCGGGAGGCGGAGAACGCCCATGAGGGCAAGCCCGCCGGGATCTGGGCCAAGCTCAACTCGCTGGTCGATCCGCAGATCATCGACGCTCTCTATGCCGCCAGCCAGGCCGGCGTGCCCATCGACCTCGTGATCCGCGGTATCTGCTGCCTCAGGCCCGGCGTCCCCGGCCTCTCCGAGAACATCCGGGTGAAGTCGATCGTCGGCCGGTTCCTGGAGCATGGCCGCATCGTCGCCTTCGCCAATGGCGCGCAGCTGCCCTCCTCGGAGGCCCGCGTGTTCATCTCCTCGGCCGACTGGATGCCGCGCAACCTCGATCGGCGCGTCGAATGCCTGACGCCGATCGAGAACCCGACCGTCCACCAGCAGGTCCTGCAGCAGATCATGCTCGCCAACCTGAAGGACGAGGCCCAGAGCTGGACCCTCGACTCCGAGGGCCAGTTCACCCGCGATCCCTCATGGGATCATCCGTCCGCGTTCTCCGCGCACGAGTATTTCATGACCAACCCCAGCCTTTCAGGTAGAGGCCAGAAGGTGAAGGACATGCCGCGCGCGATCGATCATGTGGCCTCACGGGGATAGCCGGCCGGACAGTCGCCAGGCCGCGGTGATCGACGTCGGATCGAACTCCGTCCGACTGGTGATCTATCGCCTCGACGGCCGCGCCATCTGGACCGTCTACAACGAAAAAGCGCTCGCCGGCCTCGGCCGCGACCTGCCGGCCACCGGGCGGCTGTCGCCGGATGGGGTGGAGACCGCGATCGTCGCGCTTCGCCGCTTCCGCGCCGTGCTGGACGGCTGGGGCGCCGACGACGTCACCGCCGCGGCCACCGCCGCCGTCCGCGAAGCGGCCGATGGGCCGAGCTTCCTGAAGCGGGTGCGCGAGGAGACGGGCCTTACCGTCCGCGTGCTCTCCGGCGACGAGGAGGCGCGCTATGCGGCCCTGGGGGTGCTCGCCGGCCAGCCCGATGCTCAAGGCGTGGTCGGCGACCTCGGCGGCTCTAGCCTCGAGCTGATCCGGTTGAACGGGGCCGATCCGGAAGCCGGCGCGACCCTTCCGCTCGGCCCGTTCGCCCTGGGCGCACCCCGGCAGCTCGACCTGGACCGCACGCGGCGCATCGTGGACGCCGCGCTCGCGCCCCATGCCAACCGCTTCGCGACCCGCCATTTCCACGCCGTCGGCGGCGCATGGCGCAACCTCGCCCTCTTCCACATGGAACTGGCCGACTACCCGCTGCACGTGGCGCATCAGTACGAGATGAGCCCGTCGGACACCCAGGACGTGGCGCGCCTGATCGCGCGCCAGTCCCGCGCCTCGTTGGAGCGGATGGAGGGGCTTTCCAAGAAACGTGTCGAGACCCTGCCCTACGCCGCCGTCGTGCTCGACGCGCTGATCGGTACGCTCGGCGTGCAGCGGGTGGTCGTGTCCGCGTTCGGCGTACGCGAGGGCCTGCTGCTGGAGGCCATGGACGCCGACGTCCGCAACCGCGACCCGCTGATCGAAGGCTGCGAAGCGCTGACCGCCGCGCGCGGGGTCTCCTCCGACCTCGGCGGCGCGCTGGAGGCCTGGCTGACGCCGGCGTTCGAGAAGCTCGGTCCGGTGTTCGGCGCGCGGGATCCGGTCTTGCTGGCCGCCGCCTGCCGCCTGGCCGACCTTGGCGCCCGGCTGCACCCCGACCACCGCGCCGACGTCGCCTTCGAGCAGGTGCTGCGCGCGCCGATCGCCGGCCTGACCCACCCGGAGCGCGCCTTTCTCGCGAACGTGGCCTTCTCGCGCCATACCTCGGCGACCTCACCGCCGGAGGCCGCCGCCATCGCCCGCATCCTCTCGGCCGACCGGCGGCAGCGGGCCCGCGCGCTCGGTGCGGCCGTGCGGCTGGGCTGCGACCTGTCGGGCCGCAACACGCGCCTGCTGGAGCACTCCGCGCTGACTATCCGCGGCGACCGGCTGATGCTGACCACCACGCCCGGCTGGGACGACATGCTGTTGGGCGAACAGACCGCCAAGCGCGCCCAGACGCTGGCGACGGCGCTGAAACTCAAGCTGGAGCTCGGCTGATGCAGATCCTGATGACCCGCTCGGCCTTCAAGCGCGTTGGGGAGCGCCTGGCGCAGGTCGCGCCCGACGCCCAGGTCGTCACCCTCTCGGGCGAGGACGTCTACGAGAGCGCGGGGCAGCCGGTCGCCGAGGCCGACCTGGCGCCCGAGGTCGTCTGGCTGAGCCTCGATTCGTGGACATCCGGCGCGCTGCCCAAGCTGTACGGGCGGATCATGAAGAGCCCCACGGCCCGTTGGACGCAGATCATGGCCGCCGGCATCGACAACCCGATGTTCCGCAACATCCTGGAAAAGGGCGTGCGGATATCCAAGTCTTCGGCCCAGGCGACGCCGATCGCGGAATACGTGGTCGCCCACGCGCTGAGTCTGCAGGTTCCCATCGAGGCCCAGGCGGCGGCCCAGCGGAAGCATGCGTGGGAGCGGACTCCCTACCGCGAGCTGGGCCACACGCGCTGGGTGCTGGCGGGGTTCGGCTCGATCGGCAAGGAAATCGCCAAACGGATCAAACCGTTCGGCGTGCATCTTACCGTCGTGCGCCGCAACCCGGCGCCCGATCCGCTCGCCGACGCTGTGGTCGGCCTGGAAGCGTTCCGCAAAGCCTCCGCCGAGGCCGACGTCGTGGCGCTCGCCTGCGCGCTCAACGACGACACCCGCCACATGTGCGACGCGGCCTTCTTCAACGCGCTGAAGCCCGGCTTGATCCTGATCAACATCGGCCGCGGCGGCCTGATCGACGAGGGCGCGCTGAGGGCCGGCCTCGACCGCGACCAGCCGGCGCACGCCGTGCTCGACGTCTTCGAGACCGAGCCCCTGCCCGCCGACAGCTGGTTCTGGGATCACCCCAAGGTGCGGGTCAGCGCCCACACCTCCAATTCCGGCGACGGCAACCTGGGCCGCGGCGACGAGCTCTTTCTGGAGAACTTAGGGCGTTATCTCGCCGGCCAGGCCCTTCGAAACGAGGCCGACCCCAGCGAGGTCGGCCTGCCGTCCCGCGAGCCGGCGTAGGAGGATCCATGGCCACCCTGATTATGCTGGCGCTCTGTGTCGTCGCGATAATGATCGCCGGCGCCTCGTGGGTCCGCGAGCACCCGGATCGGCAGCCGCCAACCTGACGCTCACAGCAAGAGGGCGCCGCTCCGCTCAGATCAGGAACGTCGCCAGGCCCCACGACAGCAGGGCAAGGCCGCCCAGCCGCGCAACCCAGCGGCCGCCCGGAACCAGCTTCTCGGCCACGACCATCAGCGTCAGGGCAGCGATCCAGGCCAGGTTCATGACACCGCCGACGAACAGCAGCGCCATCAGGAGCCAGCAACAGCCGACGCAGAAGGCCGCGTGCAACGCGCCCAGCCGGATCGCGCCGGTCAGGCCGGGCCGCCAATGCCGCGACAAGAAGTCGGCTGGCGCGCGGCAGTGGGAAAGGCAGACGTCGTGCGGCGGCGAGAGCTGGTAGAGCCCAGCGCCGATCAGCACCGCGCCGGACAGCCACTTGCTCTGTGAACCCATCAACGCCGCCGACAGCAGGCCCGAGCGCTCCAGGCTCCAGTGCAGGCCGGCCGCGGCCACCGAGAACCCGAGCCAGACCAGCAGGTAGCCCGCCGCGAACGCCCAGGCCGGCGCAAGGCCCGAGCCGGACCATCCTCGCGTCGCCGCCTGCCGGTGGACCCGCCCGTAGAGCAGGATCGTCGGCGCGGCGCTGGGCGTCATCATCGCCACCATCATGGTCCACCACATGGCCACGGTGAGGATCCAGGCCGAAGCGCTCCAGGCCGCCGGCCGCGCGTTCATGGCGCCCATGTCCATGCCCGGCCTATCCATCCCGGGCATGGCCGCCTGCGGCGACGCGGCCAGATGCGGGAAGAGTGACAGCCGGGTCATCGCCCAAGCGCTCAGGCCCAGGCCCGCGCCGGTCAGGATGTAGGCCCAGGCTAGCCCGCAGAGCACCGCCAGCCCCACTGCCGTGACCAGCCGGTCGCGCCTGAGCAGGCGTTCCAGCGCGGGGCCGTCGCCCATCGGCGCCTCAGGCCGCGGCGCGTGAACGGACGACGCCGTCGTTGTTGAGGTGCAGGCGCGCGAACTGGCCGTACTTGTCCTCGATCTCCACGCGGACCGGCCCGCCGGTCCGGCTGGAGGCGCTGCCGATCTCAGCGACCGCGTACTCGAACCCGTCGGGCAGCACGATCTGCCCGCGGCTCTCCTCGCCCGACACCAGGTTGCGGATCGGCCGGCCGGTCAGGTCGATATAGTCCTTGATGGACACCCGGCCCTTGCGTGCGTCCACGTCGATGTCGAGCTCGATCGGGATGAACACCGGATCGTGCATCTTGGTGACGGTCGAGGCATAGACCGCGAACATGGTGGCGAACGGCGCGGTGTCCTGTCCGGTCATGATTTTCAGGAGCGCGTCGCGCTGCTCCGGCATGGCTTTCTCGTCGACGAAAGCGATCGCTTCGCCCTCGCCCAGGTGGATCGGGCCAGCCACTTGAAGATCGCCGCGATGCGCAGGCCGTCCAGCCGCGTCTCGCCGTAGTGGCCCTCGTCGATGGCGATCCCCGCCACCGCGTAGCAATGGCCCTTGTCGGGCAACCCGTTGAACTGGCAGTTGCAGCCATACTCGCAGGTGCAGTTGACGAGCTCGCGGCCCTTCAGCTCCCAAGGCGTCATCGTCCGACCTCCTCAACCGAAGGCGATCAGTGTTACGCCGAATGGGCGGGCATGACCAGAAACGTCGCGGCGTGGGCGAGCGCCGATAGCAAGAGGGCGGCGCCCCGGTTGCCCGAAACACCGCCCTCTGAACCAGATCCGTTGGGGGATCTGAACCTTCGAGGCCGAGGTGTCCATCCACTCCACTGGGTCGCCCCAGCTCGGCTTCCGAGACGCCTCGATGTCCCCGGGATCGAAAGGCTCGGATTGCTCCGAAACCAACCTGCCCCCGGGAGCCTCCTGCCCGCTTGCGATCCGGTCGCCCGGTCCGCCGCGCCGCGTTCCCTCTCGGCAAAATCAGAATGTCAAAACGGCCCGGCCGCTGCAACGGACCCGGACCGCGCGGCTGTGGGCGATCTGCCGGGGGATCGGTGGAGGACCTGTGGAGAACCGCCGCACGGGCCTCAAAACGACAGCGATATCAAGCCGCGCGACTTGTCCTCAGGAACTCGTCGGAGAGGCAGGTTTCAGCCCGCGGCGGCGGCTTTCGGGGCCCGGCGGACCTCGACGACCCGAACGCGGGCGCCGTCCAGCACGAGGGCCAGCTCGCCGCGCTTCAGCTTCAGCGCATCCTCGCCGAACGCCTCGCGCCGCCAGCCCTTGAGCGCCGGGGTGTCGGCCTCGTCGTCGTTGGCGATCAGCTCGAGGTCGCTGACCGTGGCGATCAGCTTCGACGCGACCCCCGCCTCCTCGGCGCGCGCCTTCAGCAGCACCTTCAGGAGCTCGACCACGGCGCCCGCGGCCGGCGACGGCGCGGCCCGGCTGCGCTCGATCACCGGCGCATAGGCCTCCGGGTCCTTGAGCGCCTCGCGCACGGCGGCCAGCAGGTCCGGCCCGAACCGTGAGCCCGAGAAACCCTTGGGCACGGAGCGCAGCCGGTCCAGCGCCTCGGCATCCGTCGGCGCCTGCGTCGCGATCTCGTCGATCGCCTCGTCCTTGAGGATGCGCCCGCGCGGCTGGTCGCGGGTCTGGGCCGTGCGCTCGCGCCAGGCAGCCACCGCCTTGTAGACCGCCAGGTACTTCACCGTGTGCCGGCGGGGCCGCAGCCGCTTCCAGGCGTTCTCCGGCTCCACGTCATAGACCGCCGGGTCCGTGAGCCCGCTCATCTCGTCCAGCACCCAGGCGATCCGGCCGTCCTTCTCCAGCCGCTCGCGCAGCATCGGATAGAGCCGGGCCAGATGGGTCACGTCGGCCAGCGCATAGGTGAGCTGGTTGTCCGACAGCGGCCGGCGGGCCCAGTCGGTGAAGCGGCTGGACTTGTCGAGCTCGATCTTCAGCATCTGCCGGACCAGGGCGTCGTAGGCTATCTGCTCGCCGAACCCGGCGGCCATCCCAGCCACCTGGGTGTCGAACAGAGGCTGGGGCATGGCCTGCAGGTTGTTGAAAATCTCCACATCCTGCCGGGCGGCATGGAACACCTTCAGGATCGCGTCGTCGCGCAGGACCTCGAGGAACGGCTCGAGGTCGAGGCCCTCGGCCAGCGGATCGATACAGGCTTCCGCACCATCGGCGGCCGCCTGGATCAGGCACAGCTTCGGCCAATAGGTCGTCTCGCGCATGAACTCGGTGTCCACGGCGACGAACGGCTGGCCCTTGAGCTTGGAACAAAACACCGCCAGGTCCGCGGTGGTCGTAATCGGAGTCATCGATTAGCTATAGCCCGCCGCACCGTCGAGTCTGCAAGCCCGCGGCTTCACTGTGCGGTTTTTTCTGGTTCCGGAGCGCCGATGTCCGACCGTCCGAATGGGCTGACCCCCAATGGGCTCACCTATGCCCAGGCCGGCGTCGACATCGACGCGGGCAATGCCCTGGTGGAGCGCATCAAGCCGCTGGCGAAGTCCACGCGCCGGGCCGGCGCGGAGCCGTCGCTGGGCGGCTTCGGCGCGCTCTTCGACCTGAAAGCCGCCGGCTACGATGACCCGCTGCTGGTCACCACCACCGACGGGGTCGGCACCAAGCTGAAGCTGGCGATCGAGACCGGCATCCACGACACGGTCGGCATCGACCTCGTCGCCATGTGCGTCAACGACCTCCTGGCGCAAGGGGCCGAGCCGCTGATGTTCCTGGACTACTACGCCACGGGAAAGCTTGACGTTGAGGCCGCCGCCGCAGTGGTCGCAGGAATCGCCGAGGGCTGCCGCCAGGCCGGCTGCGCCCTGGTCGGCGGTGAGACGGCCGAGATGCCCGGAATGTACGCCGCGGGCGACTACGACATGGCCGGCTTCTGCGTGGGTGCGGTCGATCGCGACAAGGTGCTGCCCAGGCTCGGCGACCAGAAGCCGGGCGACCTGCTGGTCGGGCTCGCCTCCTCCGGGCCGCACTCCAACGGCTATTCCCTGATCCGCCGCGTCGTCGAGCGTTCACGCCTGGCGTGGGACGCCCCTGCGCCCTTCGCCGAAGGCCAAAGCCTGGCCCAGGCCCTGCTCGCCCCGACCCGCATCTACATCAAGACCGTCCTGCCGCACCTCAAGGCCGGCCGCGTCTCGGGCCTGGCCCACATCACCGGCGGCGGCCTGATCGAGAACCCGCCCCGCGCCATCGCCGACGGCCTGGTCCCGCGCTTCGATTGGGACGCCTGGTCGCCGCCGCCGGTCTTCGACTGGCTGCAGCGCACCGGCGGCGTCTCCGACCTGGAGATGCGCCGCACCTTCAACTGCGGCGTCGGCCTGGTGCTGATCGTCGCCCCCGACGACATCGCCGTCGTCCTGGAAACCTTCGCCCGCGCCGGCGAGGACGCCTTCGTGGTTGGCGAGCTGGCGGAGGCTTAGCGCAGCCCCGCGTTGATTGCGTCCAGCGCCTTCGCGCCCGGCGTCAGGTCGGCGCCGGTGAGCTCGTTCAGCGGGGTGTCCACCGTTTCCAGGGCGTCGTGCAGGTCACTCGAGTCCGGATCGATGTAGAGCAGCCCCGTCACCACCTGCCCCCTCGCCTGCCGGGCCTGCAGGTAGCCCAGCGCCTGGGCTCGGTTGTTGGGGTTGTAGAGCTCGGCGATCTTGTGCAGCGAGAGCGTCGAGCCGTCGTGCTGCTGCACCTTCACGCTGGTGCCGGGCGCATAGTCCACGTGGATCGGGGCCCTCGGCGTGATCACGTCCAGCCGGTTCACCGCCTCGTTGTGCTCGCGCACATAGTCGAAGCTCTTGGTCGAACCCTGGTGGTTGTTGAACTGCACGCAGGGGCTGATCACGTCGATGAAGGCCGCGCCCTTGTGCGCCAGCCCGGCCTTGATCAGCGGCACCAGCTGGTCCTTGTCGCCGCTGAACGAGCGGCCGACGAAGGTCGCGCCGAGTTGCAGGGCCATGCCCACCAGGTCGATGCCGGCGTCGTGGTTGACCACCCCGCGTTTCGACTTCGAGCCCTTGTCGGACGTGGCCGAGAACTGGCCCTTGGTCAGGCCGTACACGCCGTTGTTCTCGACGATGTAGGTCATGTTGACGCCGCGCCGCATGATGTGCGCGAACTGGCCGAGCCCGATCGACGCGGAGTCGCCGTCGCCCGAGACGCCGAGATAGATCAGGTCGCGGTTGGCAAGATTGGCGCCCGTAAGC
>JBJMQX010000069.1:0-12623 GCA_045802455.1 Phenylobacterium sp.
AGGACCGCGTCGACGACGCCCTGAACGCGACCCGCGCGGCCGTGGAAGAAGGCATCGTCCCCGGCGGCGGCGTCGCCCTGCTGAAGGCCAGCCGCGCGCTGGACGGCTTCAAGGGTGACAACGACGACCAGGAAGCCGGCGTCGCCATCGTGCGCCGCGCGCTGCAGGCCCCGATCCGCCAGATCGTCGAGAATGCCGGCGTGGAAGGCTCGATCGTGGTCGGCAAGGTGCTGGACAACCCGTCCCCCACCTTCGGCTTCAACGCCCAGACCGAAGAGTATGTCGACCTGGTGCAGGCCGGCGTCATCGACCCGGCCAAGGTCGTGCGCACGGCCCTGCAGGACGCCGCCTCGGTGGCCGGCCTGCTGATCACCACCGAAGCGGCCATCGTCGAAGCGCCCAAGAAGAACGCGGGCGGCGGCGGCGGCATGCCCGGCGGCGGCATGGGCGGCATGGGCGACATGGACTTCTAAGGTCGAGCTCAGATCGACCGAACGAACGAGGGCGGGGCCGCAAGGCCCCGCCCTTTTTCATGGCGCGCCGTCCGCGAAACCAGGCCTCAGAAACGCCGCGGATTCCGCTCGGGCCGGCGGCGAATGATCACGTGGTAGAGGATCAGCCCGACCACCGAGCCGAGGCAGGCCACGAACAGGCTGTAGAGGTCGATCGCGGTGGCACCGGAATAACCCAGCCGCTCGAGGGCGAAACCTGCCGCCAGTGCGCCCCCGATGCCGATCAGGATATCGGCCACGAGGCCTGAGCCGGACTTGTTGATCACCTTGCTGGCCAGGAAGCCGGCAAGCAGGCCTGTGGCCAGCGACGCGACCGTGGGCATTGAACGTCTCCGGCGCCAAAGTCGGGCTGACCATAAGCGCCTCCTCAAAGGCCGTCGGGCCGCTGCTCCCCAGGGGCGCACGACGGATCACCCTAGGCGATGCCTCAGCCTCGGCCGGGACGGCGGTCCGGCCAACGCTTGCGCGCCCCTACAGCCCAGCTAACCTCGCCGGCGCCATGCCAGCCGCAACAGCGCCCGCCGCGCGCGGATCCGCAGCCGCAAGCGCCGCCCCGCTGCTGGCGGTGAGCGGGCTCTGCAAGGCGTTCGGGCAGAGGGCCGCGGTGAGCCAGATCAGCCTGGAGCTCGCGCCCGGGGAGATCCTGGGCTTCGTCGGCCCGAACGGCGCCGGCAAGACCACGACCATGCGTATGCTGGCGGGCCTCCTGAAGCCCGACGCGGGCGAGGGCCAGGTGCTGGGCTGCGACCTGGGCGGCGTCCACCGCGCCATCGCCGCTCAGGTCGGCTACATGCCGCAGAGGCTGGCGCTCTACGGCGACCTTTCCGTCGTCGGAAACCTCCGGTTCCGCGCCGAGGTCTATGGCCTCGCCGATCCGCGGGCGGCCGTTGAGGCGGCGCTGGTCGAGTTCGGGCTGGCGGAGCGGCGCGCTGAACGGGCGGAGCGCCTGTCGGGCGGCTGGGCGCGGCGTCTGCAGTTCGCCGCGACCCTGATCCACCGTCCACGCCTGGTGCTGCTGGACGAGCCGACGGCGGGGCTGGACGCCGCCTCGCGCCACGAGATGTGGCGGCGCATCGGGCGGCTGGCGGGGGCGGGCGCCGGGGTGATCATCAACACCCACGACCTCGGCGAGGCCGAGCAGTGCGACCGGGTGTGCATGTTCGCGGGCGGCCGCGTGCTCGCGAGCGGGGCGCCCGAGGCGATATCGGCGGGCCTCGGGCTGGTCGTGCTGCTGGTCAGCGGCGCCGCGGTCCACGACCTGGCGGAGACGCTGTGCGGACTGGCGGGCGTGACGGCCTGCTATCCGCAGGGCCAGCGCCTGCGCGTGCTGCTGGCGCCCGGCGCGGCAGCTTCCGTCTCCGCGGCCGCTGTCCGGGCCGGCGCTGTCGCCGAGCCCGCGGCCTGGCGGTTCGAGGACGCCGCGCTCTCACTGGCCAACCGTGGGCCGGCCCCATGAGCCCGATCCTGCGCCGCGTCGTCGCCATCGCCCGGGTCGAGAGCGTTCGGCTGGTCAACGACCGGGCGACGCTCGCCATGCTGCTGCTGCTGCCGATCGTCCAGGTGCTGCTCTACGGCTATGCGATCGACCTGACGCCGCGCCATGTCCCGGTTGCGGTGGCGGCGGACCAGCCGGCCGTGGCCCAGCCGATCGTCGACATGGCGCGCGACAACCCGTCCGTGGCGCTGACCGGACCGGTGGGCGCTCCGGGTTCGGCCGCCGCGGCGGTGATGGCGGGCAAGGCGGCCATCGGCGTCGAGGCGTCGGCCGCCACCCTCACGACCGCGGCCAAGGTGCGGCTGATCGCCGACGAGGCCGACCCCAAGACCACCGGACCCGTCGTGACGGCGCTTAAGGCCGAGGTCTGGCGTGGCGTGGCGCGCAATTCGGCCCTGGGCGAGCCGGCGACCGTCGAGGTGGTCTGGGCGCACAACGGGCGGGTGGACCCAACCGTGCGCGACGCCTGGTCGGTGACCCCCGGGCTGGTCGGCGTCGTGGTGATGATCAGCATGCTGTTCCTGGGCGCCTTCACGCTCGCCCGGGAGCGCGAGCAGGGCAGCTGGGAGAGCCTGCTCGCCACGCCGGTGCGGCCGCTCGAAGCCCTGGCCGGAAAGCTCGCGCCCTACCTGGTCATCGGCTTCGCCAACACCGTGGTCATGCTCCTGGCGATCCACATCTTGTTCGCGGCGCCTCTGCCGCCGGCGAGCTGGGCCCTGGCGCTCGGGTCGCTCGCCCTAGCCGCAGCCTACCTGATCCTGGGGTTCTGCTTTTCCGCCCTGGCGCAGACCCAGGTGCAGGCCGCGCAGGCGGCGATCTTCGTCTATCTGCCGTCGCTGCTGCTCTCGGGCTTCCTGTTCCCGTTCGACGGCATGCCCCGCTGGGCGAAATGGATCGGCGAGGCCATGCCGCTGACCCACTATCTGCGCGCGACCCGCGACATCCTGATCCGCGGACGGGGACCCGAGGCGATGCTGGCCGAACTGGGGCCGATCCTCGCTTTCGCGCTGATCGCCTCGGTCGCCGCCACCCTCGCCTACCGCCGCCGCCTCGATTGAGGTTTCAGGCCGGGACCAGCGCCGGGAAGAATCCGCGCACGGTTTCGCAGACCCGGTCGCAGGTGGCCCGCGATTCGAGCGCGAGGAAGTGCCCGGCGTCGGGGAATTGGGTGAACTGCGCCCCTCGCACATGGGCGGCGAAGTCCCGGGCGGCGCTGGGCGGGGTGAAGCGGTCGCCGGCCCCGTTGGCGAACAGCACCGGGATCTCGATGGCGCCCAGCCGGCCGAGCAGGGCGGTGGCGTCGAGGTCGGGCAGGGCCTTCATGTGGTCGTGCAGATAGGCCACCTGGGCCGGGCTGAGCATCTCGAAATAGCGGCGGTAGGCGTCCTTCATCCGCTCCGGCAGGTGCTGGCCGAGCTCCTCGACCGCCACGCGGGCCGCCTCGCCCAGACGCTGGGCGTCGGCCAGCGCGACGAGATCCTCACACAGCCCGCGCAGCGGCTCGGTGACCCGCAGCGAGAACGACGACACGATCGCCCGGCGGATCGAGGCGGGCCGCTGGGTGAGCGCCGCCAGCGCCGCCATGCCGCCCCAGGAAAGCGAGATCAGATAGTCCGGCGCATAACGGTGCACGAGCGCCGCGACCACCGCGACCTCATCCTCGCGGGACAGGCGCGCGAGCCCGGGGTTCAAGCTCTCAGAGGCGCCCACCAGCGGGAAGTCGAAGAGCAGCAGGTCGAAGTCCTGCAGGCCGCGCTCGGCCCACCGCAGGGCCATCAGCGTGGTGATCGCCCCGTTGATGAACAGGATCGAGCCGCGGACGGGGCCGTCCCGGCGGACGCGGCGCACGGCCACCTTGAGGCCGGCGCAGGATATGACCTGGTCGCTCGACCCCCGTGTGTCGCGCATCCTGCCTTCCCCAGACCTAAACCCATGTTATCCCGAACCGACGCAGGCGCAACTCGGCGGACACCCCATCTCGGCGGCGGCGCGCCCTGTGAGCTGACGTCCGTGATCACGGACCGGAACCTCGCGGCGCGGTGGCCGTTCGGGCGCCCATGAAACACGTCAACCTCGATGAACTCTGGAACGAGCCGCTCTACGTCCGCATCGAGGAGGGCGAGGTCGTGATCGTCGGCCCCGATGACGTCGCCATGGCGATGACGCCCGAAGCCGCCGTCGAGTCGGCCGAACGGCTCATGAGCGCCGCCTTGCGGGCCAAGGCCGAGGACTGAAGCCGGCCAGCGTCCCTGTCGGCGGTCCGTGTCGAGGATCGCCGGCGGCGAGACCTAGAAGGCCGTGGTCAAGCTGACGTTCGCCAAGGGCGCGTCGCTCCCAGATCCGGCGATCCGACCCTTGACGCGCCGGCGCGGGCGGGCTCGCATCCCCGCCCCGTCCCGGAGGTTCCTCTCTCATGCTGTTGTCCGGTCTGAAGGTCGTGGAGTGGGCCACCTGGGTGGCCGGGCCGGGCTGTGCGGGGGTGATGGCCGACTGGGGCGCCGACGTGATCAAGGTGGAGAGCGCGGCCGGCGATGCGACCCGGGCGTTCTTCCCCGACACCGCCGAGAGCCCGGGCAACCCGGTGTTCACCATGGAGAACCGCGGCAAGCGCGGCGTCGTGCTGGACACCTCCAAGCCGGAGGGCCGGGACGCGCTGGTGGCGCTGCTGCGCCAGGCCGACGTCTTCGTGACCAATGTGCGGCCGGGTTCGCTGAAGCGGGCCCGGCTCGACTACGACAGCCTCAAGGACGAGCTGCCGCGGCTGATCTACGCCAACGTCACCGGCTATGGCCTGACCGGCGAGATGGCCGACGTCGCCGCCTTCGACATCACCGCCTTTTGGGCGCGCAGCGGCGTCGCCCATTCCACCATCCCGCCGGACCAGGAGCCGTTCCCCAGCCGCCCGGGCTTCGGCGACCACTTCACGGCGTTGGCGACGCTCTCCGGCGTCCTGGCGGCCCTGCACGAGCGCAACGGCACGGGCCGCGGGCGCCAGGTCGAGACCGCGCTGATGCGGGTCGGCGCCTACGCCGTCGGCTGGGACCTATCCCTGCTCCTGCGCTACGGCGACGTCACCACCGCCCAGCCCAAGCGCGACCGCATGGTGGCGCTCTCCGGCTTCTTCCACACCGGCGACGACCGGTGGTTCGTCATCGTGGTGAAGAGCGCCAACGACTTTCCCAACGTCATGCGCGCCATCGGCCGCGAGGACATCCTGGCCGAGGCCCGCTTCACCCCGCCCTACACGGACATCCACGACGTCCGCTACGTCCGCGCGGCGCTGGAGACCGCCTTCGACGCCCTGACGCTGGAGCAGGCGGGCGCTTTGCTCGACGCCGCCGACGTCGCCTGGGCGCCCATGGAGACGCTGCACGACCTGGAGATGAACCCGCAGGCCCACGAGGCCGGCTGCTTCGTGGAGACGTCCGACGGCTGGGGCGGCAGCTTCTGGGGCCCGGCCTCGCCGGTGCGCTTCCCGGGCGTGGACACCTCTCCCCGCGGCCCCGCCCCGAAGCTGGGCCAGCACACCCGCGAGGTGCTGGCCGAGGCGGGCTACGACGCCGCGACGATCGACGCCCTGCTCGCCGATGGCGCTGTGAGCTAGAGCCCTTCCCGCTCACGATGACATCGTGAGCGGACAAGAAGGGCTCCAGATAAAAGCGACGACCCTGTTCATCCCGGTTGGCTTTGAAGCCAACCGGGACAGGGTCTAGCGGCGGTACTCCCGGCGGTCGTCGCGGATCACCAGGCCGCCGATCCAGGCCGAGACGCCGGTGATGATCGCCGCCAGCACGCCCGGGATCAGGCCCGCCACGTGGAAGCCCGGCACCACCATCGACGTCAGCCCGATCATCGCGGCGTTCACGATCAGCAGGAAGAGCCCCAGGGTGATGATGGTCAGCGGCAGGGTCAGCAGGATCACCACAGGCCGCACGATGGCGTTGACCACCCCCAGCACGCAGGCGGCGATGATCAGCGCCTCGACGCTGGCGAACGACACGCCGGCCACCAGTTTGGAGGCGATCCACAGCCCCAGCGCGCCGAACACGGCGCGGACGAGCAGCTTGCCGAGCATCTGCGCCCTCCCACGGTTGAGCTCCGCCGCACTAGACCTTGCGGACGCTCCTGAGGAAAGGGTTTCGCCTGCGACACGAGGCGGGCGCAATTTGGCCTATGCTTCCCAGTGAAGGTTGCGGACCGGGGGCGCACTTGGGGATTTCGATGCTGCGACGACTTGTGCTGGGCGCGCTTCTCCTGGGCCTCGCCGCGTGCGCCTCCGAACCGCGCGGGCGGGAGGGGCCTGGCCCGAGCGGCCCGCCGCGCGTGCGCCTGTTCATCAGCCCGTCGGGCGAGCCGTTCCGCGGCGAGAGCGGCCTGGCCGCCTGGTTCGCGGGCGCCGACGCCAACCACGACGGCGCGCTCAGCCGCGAGGAATTCGAGGCCGATGCCCTGCGCTGGTTCAGGACCCTCGACGCCAACCACGACGGCCAGCTCGACGGCATCGAGCTGCAGGCCTACGAGCACGAGCGCGTGCCGGAGATCGGCATGGTCGACCTCGTGGAGGGCCTGGGCGGCGGTCCGCGCCGAACCCGCGCCGTCCGCGGCGGCGGCGCGGCCGCCAACATCCCGGCCGATGTCGGGACGGCGCAGTTGCGCGCGCCCGGCGCCGGCCGCGAGGGCGCGGCGCGCTACGGCCTGCTGAACGAGGCCCAGCCGGTGGCCAACGCCGATTCCAACGTCGACGGCCGGGTCAGCCTGGCCGAATGGAAGGTCGCCACCGCCCGCCGCTTCGAGCGCCTCGACCGGGCGCGCACCGGCAGGCTTGTGCTGGCGGACCTCATTCTGCCCCGCGACGCTAGGAAACCGCCGCCGCCTCCACGGCCGGCACCGCCTCGGTGAGGCGGCCACCGATCCGGATCGGCTCGACCCGGCGCGCCAGCCCGCTGGCCGGATCGGTCTCGACGTAAACGCCGCACACCGTCGCCGGACCCTCGGCGGGCTTGTAGCGGCCGCCGGAGATGCGGGTCGTGAACCGCCGTAGCGGCTCCTCTTTCTGGTTGCCGATCACGCTGTCGTAGTCCGCGCAGGCCCCGGCGTCGGTCTGGTAGGCGGTGCCGCCGGTCAGGATCTGGCAGTCGGCGGTCGGCACATGGGTGTGGGTGCCCACCACCAGGCTCGCCCGGCCATCGCAGAAATGGCCCATCGCCATCTTCTCGGAGGTCGCCTCGGCGTGCATGTCGACCACCACCGCGTCGGCCACCGCGCCCAGCGGGCAGGCCTCCAGCTCCTTGTCCACTGCGGCGAACGGGTCGTCGAGCGAGTCCATGTGCACCCGGCCCAAGAGGTTGATCACCAGGATCCGCCGCCCGCCTTGCGTCTCGAAGAGCTGCGCGCCACGGCCCGGCGCGTCGGAGAAGGCCGAGTAATTCAGCGGCCGGATCAGCCGCGGCTCGCGCACGATGTAGGTCAGCGCTTCCTTCTGGTCCCAGGAGTGGTTGCCGAGCGTCAGCGCGTCGGCCCCGGCGTCGAACAGCTCCCGCGCCGTCGCCTCGGTGATGCCGAAGCCCGCCGCGGCGTTCTCGGCGTTGACGATGACGAACTCCAGGCCCAGGCGCCGGCGCAGGCCGGGCAGGTGTTCGGCCAGCCCCTCGCGGCCGGACCGCCCCACCACGTCGCCGAAGAACGCAAATCTCATCGACCCTACTTAGCGGCTTCGATGTAAGCCGTCTCCGTTACGATCGCGTCCAGCCGCTGATCGTGGGCGGCCATCGGCGCCTCGTCGATCTCCTGACCGGCGTAGGCCACGCCCAGCACGAAAACGGGCCGCTGCCGCCGAAGGTTCTGCAAGGTGCGGTCATAGTGCCCGCCGCCCTGGCCCAGGCGCCCGCCCTTGCGGTCGAAGGCGAGCAGCGGCGTGATCAGCAGGCTGGGGACCACTTCCGTGGCGGCGGGGGGCGGAGCCGGCACGCCCACCGCATCGGGAACCAACGGGTCGCCGGGCTTCCACAGCCGGTACTTCAGCGCCGAGCCGCGGTCCACGGCGACCGGCAGGGCTGCGCGAATGCGCACCGGGTCCAGCGCCAGGATGGCGTCCAGGATCGGTCCCGGGTCCATTTCCGAGCCCTGGGCGCAGTAGCAGCCGACGATCCGAAACCGGCCGAAGCGCGAGACCGGCAGCTGGCGCGCCGCGCGCTGGGCGGCGTCGGGGACCTGCTCGGCCAGCCGGCGGCGCAGCCCTCGCATCCGCACGCGCAGCGCCTGCTTGTCAGCGTCGTCGGCCATCGGACGCCCTATACGCGCGATTTCGGAAACAAAGGCTTTTCGGGGAACAGTGGCGGCGCCGTGAGAACCGTGAAGGACTGTTTCATCCCCTCGACCTGGTAGACCAGGTGGGCGCCGTGTGCCCAAGACCACGGTCCTGGACAGGGACAGCTCCCTTAGAGAGAATTAAGGTCGCTGGGATATGTCGCCTTCGACGAGGGCCACAGCTGACCCGCCGTCCCCAAGGTAATGCGCCGCGGGCCCCTTCTCAAGCGACACCGTCTCAGGCGCGTCCCTCTCAGGCGCGTCCCTCTCAGGCGTGACCGGCTCCGCTGTGGGCGACCAGCATGGCGATCTGCACCAGCGGGAAGATCGCCGGCACGATCAGCGAGCCCCAGAGCCCCATCGCGTAGGCGGTCCTGCGGTAGCCCGCGACGTCGGCGGGCCTGGCCCAGCCCTCGATTGCCGGGCCCAGCAGGTAGAAGACGTTCGCGAAGCCCATCACCACCAGGTAGACGGTCCCCAGGAAGATGGTCATCCCGACGCCGCCGCGCCAATCCTTCCACACGGGATGGCCGAAGGCGTAGTTCAGCCCCACCGCGAGCCCGTAGGCCGCCCAGCCGCCCGCCGCGAGCGTCAGGTTGTAGCGAAGCCGCCGCGCCTGCCACCAATCCCAGGCGTCGCCGCTGAAGAATCCGTGGTCGCGAGCGCTGTCGAGCGAGGCCATGGCGTCCTCCCTGATGTCGCCGCGAGCCTAGCAGATTTCAGGCGTCCTCGCTGGCCAGCTTCTCGATGCGCTTGGCGGCGCTTTCCAGGGCCGAGACCGCCCGGCTCTCGATGCGCGTCCGGTCGGTCTGCGCCCGGCTGAGCTCGGCCTGCGCCTGCGCCAGGCGCAACCGGGCGTCGGTGAGCTCGTCGGCCAGCAGCAGCGCGCCCATCAGGAAGAGCCGGGTGTCGCCAAGCTGGCCCATGTCCTGGCTGACCTGGCGGACCTGGTGGTCGAAGAGGCGGCCCAGCTCCATCAGGTGGGCTTCCTGCCCGTCCTCGCAGCCCACCGCGTAGGGGCGCCCGTTCACCTCGAGGCTGATCTGCGCCATCGCCTAGTGCTCCGCCATCGAGGTGTTGGCCGGCGGCGCCGACCCGTTCAGCGCCGCCCGGATCTCCAGGATGGCGCGGCCCAGCGCGGCCGAGGCCTCGGCGCCCGCGGCTTCCAGCTCGCGCTCGCGGGCGCGCGCCTCGTCAAGCTCGGCGGCCAGCTTGGCGCGATCGGCGTCGAACAGGCCGCCCGCCTTGTCCCCCGCGGCCTTCAGCCGCTGGGCGAGCCGCTGCTCCAGCACGTGGACGGCCTGTTCCAGCCGTCGCGCCGCCAAGTCCAGGGCGCTGTCGCCGCTCATCGTGGTCCTCCGCCAAAGGCCCCCAGCCGCCCAGATATAGACCTGCGTCGCGCGTCTCAGGAAGCCTCCTCTCCCCCGAGCGGAGCGAGAGAGGGAGAGGGCAGGGAGAGGGCGGCTCCGACGATCGGACGACGCAACGGCCGACCAAGGATCATCGCGTCCCGGCGGAGGTCTCCAGAGGCGGAGCCGCCCTCTCCCTACCCTCTCCCTCTCGCTGCGCGGGGGAGAGGAGACGCCGCCGTACCGCCCTTTCCTTGACCCCCGGCCGCCCGCATGCCAACCGGCGTCACATTCCTTAACGCGACGACGACTCGGGAGCCCGATGCCTGCGCCCCTCCAGCTGATGGCCAATGCGATCCGCGCGCTCTCGATGGACGCCGTGCACAAGGCGAAGTCCGGGCACCAGGGCATGCCGATGGGCATGGCCGACGTGGCGACCGTGCTGTTCACGAAATTCCTGAAATACGACGCGGCCCGGCCGGACTGGGCCGACCGCGACCGTTTCGTGCTCTCCGCCGGCCACGGCTCGATGCTGCTCTACAGCCTGCTGCACCTCACCGGCGTCAAGGCCGTGACCATGGACCAGCTCCGGAACTTCCGGCAGCTCGGCTCCAACACGCCCGGCCACCCGGAATACGGCCACACGCCGGGCGTCGAGACCACCACCGGGCCTCTCGGCCAGGGCCTGGCCACCGCCGTCGGCATGGCGATGGCCGAGCGCCACGTCGCGGCCCGCTTCGGCGACGGCCTGGTGGACCACCGCACCTGGGTGATCGCCGGCGACGGCTGCCTGATGGAGGGCGTCAGCCACGAGGCGATCCACCTGGCCGGGCGGCTGAAGCTCGCCAGGCTCACCGTGCTGTTCGACGACAACAACACCACCATCGACGGCGAGGCGACGATCGCCGAGACCGGTGACCAGCAGGCCCGCTTCAAGGCCGCCGGCTGGGCGGTGAAACAGGTGGACGGCCACGACTTCGGCAAGATCGCCGCGGCCCTGCGCTGGGCCACCCGCCAGGACCGCCCGACGATGATCGCCTGCAAGACCCTGATCTCGAAGGGCGCGGGGCCCAAGGAAGGCGACCCGCACAGCCACGGCTACACCCTCTTCGACGACCAGATCGCAGCCGCCCGCAAGGCCATGGTCTGGAGCGCCGAGCCGTTCACCGTGCCGGACGAGGCGCTGAATCCCTGGCGCGCCGCCGGGCGCCGCGGCGCCAAGCTCCGCAAGGCCTGGGAAGCGCGGCTGGACGCGTCCAACCTGAAGGGCGAGTTCGAGCGCGCCATGGCCGGCGAGCTGCCGCCGCACGCCTTCGAGGCGCTCGACGCCTGGATCGCCAAGGCCGAGGCCGAGAAGCCCGCCGCCGCCAGCCGCCAGCACTCCGGAGCGGCGCTCGAGCGGCTGGTCCCGGCGGTCCCGGAGATGGTCGGCGGCTCGGCGGACCTGACCGGCTCGAACAACACTATCGTCGGCAACATGGGGACCTTCGACGCGCCGTCGTACGCCGGCCGCTACGTGCACTATGGCGTGCGCGAGTTCGGCATGGCCGCGGCGATGAACGGCATGGCCCTGCACGGCGGGGTGATCCCCTACTCCGGCACGTTCCTGGTGTTCTCCGACTACAGCCGGCCCGCCATCCGCCTGGGCGCCCTGATGGGCGTGCGCGTCATCCACGTGATGACCCATGATTCCATCGGCCTGGGCGAGGACGGCCCGACCCACCAGCCGGTGGAGCACCTGGCGTCGCTGCGCGCCATGCCCAACCTCAACGTCTTCCGCCCGGCCGACGCGGTGGAGACCGCCGAGTGCTGGAAGCTGGCGCTCGCGGCCAGGACCACGCCGTCGGTGATGGCGCTCTCCCGCCAGAAGGTGACGCCGGTCCGCACCACCGTCGCCGGCGAGAACCTGTCGGCCCGCGGGGCCTACCAGCTGGCCGGCGCCGAGCGCCCCGCCCAGGTGACGATCTTCGCCTCGGGCTCGGAGGTGGGCGTGGCCATGGCCGCCCGCGACCTGCTGGAGGCCGACGGCATCGGCACGCGCGTGGTCTCGACGCCCTGCTGGGAGCTGTTCGCGGACCAGCCCGACGACTACCGCGACGCGGTGATCGGCGCGACCGACGTGCGCGTGGCCGTCGAGGCCGGCGTGCGCATGGGCTGGGAGCGGTTCATCGGCGAGGACGGCGTCTTCGTCGGCATGACCGGCTTCGGCGCCAGCGCGCCCTTCGAGGTGCTCTACAAGCACTTCGGCATCACCGCCGAGGCCGTTGCCGCCGCCGCGAAGGCGAAGCTTTAGGTCACCCGTCACTCACGTAAGCACGAATTTCCTTGACATCCGTCTCTTATGCGTTCATGTTTTGTTCCATGCCGATGGACTCCGCCATCATGTCCGAAGCCCACGAGCAAGCGCTCGGCCGGTTGGCTGACCGGATGCTGAAGTACGCCTGCCACCTGCTGGACGAAGGCGAGGCCTCCGACGACCGGGCGGAGAAGGCCAGGCTTGGCGAAGTCGCCGCCAAGCTCGGCCGAGGCGTCCGCCAGACCATAGCGCTGCAGTCCAAGCTCGCCCGCGAAGCCCGCGGCGACGCCCGCGCTGAGGAAGGCCAGCGCACCGCGGACGCCGGCGCGCGGCTCGGCCGCCACCAGGAGCGGGTCTGCTTTCCGCTGCGCAAGCTGATCTGGAGCGAGCACGAGCGCGAGAGCGACGAAGCCGAGATGCTGATCGAATCCTTAGACTGGCTGGTCGACGAGGAATCCTGCGACCCCGCGTTCCTGCAAACCCCCATCGAAGTCCTCGTCCCCCGCCTCGCCCGCCAGCTCGACCTCGAATGGCCCGACGCGACCCCTACCTCCCCCAATGCGGCAGCATTGGCGGGAGGGGGACCATCGGCCGGAGAGCCGATGGTGGAGGGGGCAAGCCCCACCCCCAAACCCAACGGCCACACCCAGCCTCCCGCGGACTCC
>JBJMQX010000070.1:0-7511 GCA_045802455.1 Phenylobacterium sp.
ATCAGCACCTTCATCTTGGGGTCCGCGGCGATCGCTTGGCGCAGGTCCGGAGAGGCTTCGGTGGCCTCGACGCCCTTTTCCCAGTCATTGCCCACCTCGTAGCTGAGCGCATTGAACCGGCCCTCGACCTTCCAGCCGACGATGCGGGTGTCGAAGTCGACCATGGCGCTGGTGGTGGGTGCGATGATCGCGTCGAGGATCGGGTCGCCGCGGCGACCGTCCGGGGCCCACGGGAAGGGATCATCCTGGGTGACGTTGGAGTCGTAGACCGAGGCGATCTTGCCCTGGCTTCGATAAAGTTCGCGCAGGAAGGCGCGGATCTCGATGCGGCCGCCGGAACGCTTGACGAAGGCGGGCTCGAGGCCGCTGTAGGCGGTGACGCGCGTGACCAGGCGGTCGACCGCGGCCGGGTCTCGGCGGCCCCTCATCAGGTCGGTGACGAACTCGCCGCGGGCGTAGTCCTCGACCTCCTTCATCAGGGCGGGCGAGAGGGTCTTGCCCTGGCGCTCGTAGTTGGCGGCCGCCATCGACGGCAACGTGGTCACCCACGGCATGGGCGAAAAGTCCGGCGCCTGGTCCATCGGCGGCTCGAGGTAGGGCGAGACCATCACCATGCCGTTGATGCCGACGCCTAGCCGGGTCTGCAGGAAGTAGGTGATGCGCGGGACGCGATAGCCGCCGTAACTCTCGCCGGTGATGTACTTGGGCGACGCCATGCGGCCGTTCTTGAGCAGCCAGTCGTAGACCACGCGGCTGAGATACTCGATGTCCGGCTTGATCGAATAGAAGCGCTTCTTGGTCTCGTCCTTGTCGACGAGGCTGCGGGAGAAACCGGTGCCGACCGGGTCGATGAACACCATGTCGGTGAAATCGAGCCAGGCGCCCGGGTTGTCCACCAGGACGGCCGGGTCCGACGGGCTGTCGCCCTGGGCGCCGAACTGCACGCGCTTGGGCCCGATGGCGCCGAGGTTCAGGTAGACGGATGCCGCGCCCGGTCCGCCGTTGAAGGCGAAGGTGACCGGCCGGCCAGGGTCCCTCGGCCCGTCCTGCGTGTAGGCGGTGAACACCACCTCGGCGATCTTCTTGCCCTTCTCATCGCGTACCGGCAGCGAGCCGACGGTGGCGGTGTAGGCGAGCGTCTTGCCCGCGACGTGGGTCACCTGCTTGACGGATGCGTCGGCCGGGAACGGCGGTAGGTCGATCTCGGACTTCTTCTCGGAGTCTTTCTTGGCGTCGGTTTTCGGGGGATCGTCTGCGGCCCATCCGTTGGTCGCCGAGAGGCCGAACGAGAGCGCCACAGCGGCCGCCGCCGCGATCACCAGACTACGCATGTGCAGATTCCCCGCCGACCCAGCCAAGATGGCCAAGACCTGGGGCTCTGCAAGTTAAACCGGCGATAGGTTGCGCCGGGAGCGGCCCCTCAGCCGCCGGGGATCGGGAGGACTTCCATGACTTCCACCGCATGGCCCGGGAAGATGGCGAAGTGCGGGTGGTTCTCGAAGAGGCGGACAGCGGCGTCGTGGGACGGCGCGGCGTCGTGGGACGGCGCCTCGACGACGACGTAGCCTGCGACGGCGTTTCGGGTGTCGGCGAGACCCGCCTTCGAGGCCATCTTGGTCTTGCCGACCGGGCCACCGGTGTCGACCACCTGCGCCGCGTGGTCGGCCATCCACTTCTGCCAGGCCGCCATGCCCCTTCCAATGGTCGCCTCGTCCGGCGGCGCGGCCGGCTGCAGATCGGGAGTTCCCATGAAGAGCGCCAGGAATTTCGCCATCGCCATCTCCTTGCCCGCCGTGATGCGCCCTACCCTATCCCTTTCCCGCGCTGGCGCGCGCGCTCAGAACGGCCGCCCCAGGAACACGTAGATGGCGTTGTGTCCTCCATCCGCGGCGCCGGCCGCCAGGAACACCGGGCCGATCAGGGTGTCGGCGGCGATGAAGGCGTTGACCCCGACCCGCAGGTCGCCCCAGTCCGCGTCACCGTGGCGGGCCCAGATGTTGCCGGCGACCAGCGTGGCGCCGGCGTAGATCGGCAGTCCGAACAGGCTCTCCGAATGGTTGGTCAGGCGGCGGCGGTACATCGCGCGGGCGACCAGGTAGGTCTCCCCGCTCAGCTCTTCGGTCGAGAAGCCCGGGAAGCTGAATGGGCCGCCGAGGGTGAACAGCGAGGAGAGCGGCAGGCGCCCCTGATAGGCGTCGCCGCCGTCGAGGCCGACAATCAGTGCGTTCCTGCCCCATCCGAACGCCTGGTAGCCGGTGGCGCTGACCTTCTGGTAGTCGGCGACGTCGCCCAGTCCCTTGAGACCCTGGGTCCACTGCAGCACGCCCTTGCCGCCCCGGTTCGGGAAGTAGGGGTTGTCGAGGGTGTCGAAGGCGGCGGAGCCGTAGAGCTGGCCGATGTCCAGGTCGACCTTGGCCGGCGTGAGGCGCCCTTCTTGCACGGTGGCGCTCCCGATGCCCGACTGCACACCCAGTCGCATCTCGCCGGAATTGCCGAAAAGCCGGCCGCCGGCGAGCGAGATCAGGCCATAGCCGGCGTCGTACTCGCCCAGCCGGAAGCCCTTGGCGTCATAGACGGCAACCGGGCGCCGCTGCAGGTCGATCGAGGGTTGCACGAACCACCGCTGGCGTGAGTCCAGCACCTTGAAGTACTCGGCCTCGAACCGCTTGTGGTCGCCAAGGACGCCGACGAAGCGCGCCTCCGAGCCGTAGCTGTCGAGCTGCATCAGGCGGAAATCGGCCGAGATGTCGAAGCTCGACCGCCCCTTGCCGGCGGCGGCGATCGTCAGGCCCGGCCGCAGCCGGTTCTCGTCGCCCGGCCGCTGCTGCGCGTGAACCACGAGCCCGGTCTTGCCGTCCTTCTCCTCGACGGTGAAGTCGACGCGGGTGAAGACGCCCAGCGCGTAGATATCCTGCAGGGCGGCCACCACCGCGGCCGCGTCCATCGGCTTGCCCACAAAGGGCTCGATCTTGCGCAGCAGGATCGTGTTGGAGATGCGGGAGTCGTTCTCCACGCGCACATACCCAACCACCGGCGGCGGCCGGGAGGCGGCGACCGACGGGCTCGGCCCACGCAGGGCGGCAACGCGCTGCAACTGCGCCTCCCGCTTGGCCGCCGCCTTATGTCCGGCGTCCATGAGGGCGGCGGCCTTCTTGAAGTCGGCGGCCCCCAGCCCGTTCATCTCGACGTTGATCAGCACGTCGCTGGGCTTCAGCGTCGCCAGCTGCTGGCGCTCGTTGGCCAGGATCAGCATGGTGACGGTCTGGCCAAGGATCGCCGGCACGCCGCGCAGCGCCTCGCCCTTGGCCATCGGCGTCTGGGTGGCGACCACGATGACGATGTCCGCCCCGAGATCGCGCGCCACGTCGATCGGCACGTTGTCAGCCATGCCGCCGTCGACCAGCAGCCTGCCATCCAGCCGATAGGGCGCGAACACGCCCGGCACGGACATGGAGGCGCGCATGGCGCCGGCCAGCTCGCCGCGGTCGATCACCACCTTCTGGCCGGTCTCGATGTCGGTGGCGACGGCCCGGAACGGGATCGGCAGGTCATCGAAGCTGGGGACGGCGCCGCGCACGTTGAGCAGCCGGCGCAGCTGCAGGAGCAGGTTTGCGTCCGATATCAGGCCCTCCGGCGCCTGCAGCCGGCCGTTGGCCACACCGATGCTGGCCTTCACCGGGAAGTCGGCCTGCTGCGACTTCTGGCGGTACGAGAGCCCGGCGCGCGGCGGCGAGGTGTCGAAGATCGCGTCCCAGTCCATGGTCTCGACGGCGCGCTGCAGCTCGGCGCCACTCAGTCCGGAGGCGTAGAGCCCGCCGACGATGGATCCCATCGAGGTCCCGACGAGGAGGTCGGGGCGGATGCCCAGCCGCTCCAGCTCCTGGATGGCGCCGACGTGGGCTATGCCCATGGCGCCGCCGCCCGAGAGCACCAGCGCCACTTTCGGCCGATGCGGCCGCGTGGGCGGTTCGGCCGGCTGAGCTTGGGAGGCGTTCGACGCACCGAGCAGGATGGCGAGCGCCACGCCCGCGGCGGCGATCAGACGGACGAGCGCGGGCGCGGGCGCGACGCTGAGCCGAAGCGAAGCCATGCGGCCAGCTTGCGGGCGGCCTGCTCAGCGGCAATGCGGGTTTCCCCTTAGGGATGGCGGTGGGAGGCCCGAGCCCCGCGGAGGTTACGCCACCGCGCCGAGGCGGCTCAACGCGGCTTCCAGTTTGGCCCTGGCGTCCTGCGCTTCGGCAAGGCGTTCGCGGTTTTCCTCGACCACCTCTTCGGGAGCACGAGCCACGAAGTCGGCGTTGCCGAGCTTCTTGGAAAGCTTTTCGATCTCGCCCGAGAGGCCGCCCACGTCCTTGGCCAGGCGCGCGCGCTCGGCGGCGAGATCGATGAACTCGGCCACCGGCAGGGCGAAGCTCGCCCCCTCGACGACAAAGGGGATCGAGCCCTCCGGGGCGGCCTGAGTGAAGGTCACCGCGCCGACGCGCAGCAGCTGGGCGATGAGCGGGGCGCTTGCCTGCAGCACCTGCCGCTGGGCGTCGGAAGCCTCCACCACCAAGAGCGGAGGGCGGGCCGACGGCGGCACGTTCAGCTCCTGGCGAACCGAGCGGCCCTCGCTGATCGTCTGCACGACCAGGCCGACCTCGGCGTCGGCGGCGGGATCGACCAGGTTGACCGGCAGGTCCGGCCAGGGCGCGGTCATCAGGAATCCGGCGTGCTCGCGCGGCGCGCCGAGGTCGGCGGTCTGGGCCCAGAGCTCCTCGGTCAGGAACGGCATGACCGGATGCAGCAGCTTGCACATCACGTCCAGCACCCAGGCCGCGGTGGCCTGCGTCTCGGCCTTGGCGACCGCATCGGCGCCGTTCAGCACCGGCTTGGCGAGCTCGACGTACCAGTCGCAGAAGGTGTTCCAGATAAAGCGGTAGAGGCCGTTCGCGGCCTCGTCGAAGCCGCAGCCGTCGAGCGCGACGGTAACCGCCTGGGCCGCGCGCGCCGTCTCGCCGACGATCCAGCGGTTGAGCGGGCTCTTCACCGCCGCGGGGTCGAAGCCTTCGGCGCGTGCGCAGCCGTTCATCTGGCAGAACCGCGTGGCGTTCCAGAGCTTCGTGCCGAAGTTGCGGTAGCCCTCAATGCGCTGGCGGCTGAGCTTGATGTCGCGCGCCTGGCCGGACATCGCGGTCAGCGTGAACCGCAGCGCGTCGGCGCCGTAGTCATCGACAAGCTCCAGCGGGTCCAGCACGTTGCCCTTGGACTTCGACATTTTCTTCCCCTCGGCGTCGCGCACGAGGGCGTTGATGAAGATGCGCTTGAACGGCACGCCGCCCATGAAGTGGATGCCCTGCATCATCATCCGGGCGACCCAGAAGAAGATGATGTCGAAGCCGGTGACGAGGGTGTGGGTCGGATAGAAGCGCTCGAGGTCGGCGGTCTTCGCCGGCCATCCCAGCGTCGAGAACGGCCAGAGCGCGGAGGAAAACCAGGTGTCGAGGACGTCCTCGTCCTGGCGAAGTGGCTCGTCACGGCCGTAAAGCTCACGCGCCTGGGCCTTGGCCTCCGCCTCGGTCTCGGCGACGAAGATCTTCGTGTCCGGGCCGAACCAAGCCGGGATGCGGTGGCCCCACCAGAGCTGGCGCGAAATGCACCAGGGCTGGATGTTCCGCATCCACTCGAAGTAGGTCTTCTCCCAGGCCTTGGGCACGAAAACCGTGTCGCCCTCCTCCACCGCCTTGATCGCCGGCCGGGCCAGCACCTCGGCGTTCACGTACCACTGGTCTGTAAGATAGGGCTCGACGACGACGCCAGAGCGGTCGCCGTGCGGCACCGTGTGGCGGGTCTTCTCGACGTCGCGCAGCAGGCCCAGGCGCTCGAACTCCTCGACGACCTTCTTGCGGGCGGCAAAGCGGTCCATCCCGCGGTACTCGACCGGGACGTTGTCGTTCAGTCGCGCGAAGTCGTCTAAGATGTTGATCATCGGCAGGTTGTGGCGCTTGCCGACCGCGAAATCGTTGAAATCGTGCGCCGGCGTGATCTTCACCGCGCCCGAGCCCTTCTCGGGATCGGGATATTCGTCGGCGATGATCGGGATCGGCCGGTTCACGATCGGCAGCCGCACCGCCTTGCCGATCAGCGCAGTGTAGCGCGCGTCGGACGGGTGCACCGCCACCGCCGTGTCGCCCAGCATCGTCTCAGGCCGGGTGGTGGCCACGACGATCTCGCCCGTGCCGTCCTCGAGCGGATAGGCGAAATGCCAGTAGTGGCCATCGACCTCCCGCTGCTCGACTTCCAGGTCGGAAATGGCGGTCTGGAAGTGCGGGTCCCAATTCACCAGCCGCTTGTCGCGGTAGATGAGCTTTTCCTTGTAAAGGGCCACAAAGACCTTGCGAACTGCGGCGGAGAGCCCTTCGTCGAGGGTGAACCGCTCGCGGCTCCAGTCGCAGGACGCGCCCAGGCGTTTCAGTTGGTTGGTGATCGTGCCGCCGGACTTGGCCTTCCACTCCCAGACCTTGGCGACGAACTCGTCGCGGCCGAGGTCGCGCCGGCTCTGGTTGCCGCTTTCCGCGAGCTGGCGCTCGACCACCATCTGGGTGGCGATGCCGGCATGGTCGGTGCCGGGCAGCCAGAGCGCGGCCTTGCCCCGCATCCGCTCGAAGCGGATCAGCACGTCCTGCAGGGTGTTGTTCAGCGCGTGGCCGATGTGCAGCGAGCCGGTGACGTTGGGCGGCGGGATCACGATGGAAAACGGCTCGGCCGCCGAATCGTCGGTCGGCGCGAACGCCCCCGAGGCCTCCCAGGCGGCATAGAGGCGCGGTTCGGCGGACTTGGGGTCGAAGGTCTTTTCGAGCATCACTTGGTTCTGGCTGAGCGGGATCACTTACAGGTCCGCTCATCCCCGCGAAAGCGGGGACCCAAGCTGAGCTGAGGGATAGCCCTGAACGGCCGCGAATGCGCGAGCGCCGCTTGGGTCCCCGCTTTCGCGGGGATGCGCGGAATTAGTGGATTAGCGTACTCGCCCGCGGGCGATGCGTTCGACCTCGGCCTCGACCGCCTGCTGCACGATGCCGGCCAGGTTGTCGTCCAGCCACTGCTGGAGCAGCGGGCGCAGGAGCTCGCGGACCACGTCCTCCAGCGTCCGGTCGCTCTTCGGCATGGCGATGGCCGCGGAAAGCGCGCCGAAGGCGGAGGCGGCCGCCGTGGCGGCGCGCTCGCTGACCAGCGGGGTCGCCGCTGCGGGCTCCGGGGCGGCGGCGGGCGCCACCACGTCGAGATCGCCGTGCGTTTCCACCTTGTCCGTCAACTCCAACGCTTCTTCTTCGTGCACAGGTTCTGGCGCGGCTGCGGCGACGGGCTCCGGCTCTGCAGCCGCAGGCGCCGGCTCGGGCGCGGCAGCAGCCGGCTCCGGCGTGGGTTGCGGCTCCGGCTCCGCCGCGACGGCAGCAGGAACCTCGGCGGCGGCCGATGCGGCTTCGCCCTCGTCGGCCGGCGCTTCGTCCTCGGAGATGATCCGCCTGATCGAG
>JBJMQX010000071.1:0-10040 GCA_045802455.1 Phenylobacterium sp.
CCGATCCCAGCGAGCCTTCGATCCGGTCGCGCGGCGCCCCCAGGCCGAAGAGCTGGAAGAACGGATCGGGCTGGGCGCGGACCAGGCGCTTGGCGGAGATGTTGACCACCGCCGGCGCCACCCGCTTCACCACGGGGGCGAACGACTGCTTGACGGCCACCGCGCTGGTGGGAACCACGCGGGCGGGCTGGGGCAGCGGGGGCTCGGCCTGGCTGGCGGCGGACTGCGAGCAGGCGGCCAGCAGGGCCAGGCCGGGGATCAGGACGCGATAGGCGCGCATGGCGGTGTTGCGATCTCCCGTGGGTCTCGTCTTCGATCGAAGTTCTGCGGAGTTTTCTGGCGCTTTAATGGCGAGGCTTAGGCGGGTGTCGCGGCAGGCTCGGGCCGCCGGTGCGGATGGGCGAAGCCCCAGGCCAGCAGGAAGGCCAGCACGAACAGGCCGCCGGCCAGATAGATCGCCAGCCCCGGCATATGCAGCGTCCCGTCGTGGCGCACCGAAAATGCGAAGCTCAGGCCAAACAGCGGCGGGCCGATGATGCCGGCGATGCCCTGCAGGCTCTGGTTCACCCCCTGCAACTGGCCCTGGTGGCTCGGCGCCACGCGCTGGGACATCAGCCCCTGCACGCCGGGCATCAGGAAGCCGGAGAAGGCGAACAGCGGGGCCGCGAGCAGGTAGACCCAACCGTTCGAGGCGGTGCCGTACCAGGCGAAGCCCAGGGCTCCCGCCGCGCAGCCGATCAGCACGAGGCGGCGCTCGCCGAAGCGGGCGACGGCCGGACCCACCAGGAACATCTGCACGATCACGCCCATCACGCCGGTGATCAGGAAGCTCGCGCCGAGGATCGACATCGACCAGTGATAGCGCCACGTCGTGTAGAGCACGAAGACCTGCGGCAGGACGATCTGGGCGAGCTGGAAGAGGAAGGCGACGCCGGCGAGACTGACCAGGCCCGGGTGCGAGCGCAGCAGCCGGACCGAGCCGAGCGGGTTGGCGCGGCGCCACTCGAAGCGCGCCAGCCGACGCTCCGGCGGCAGCGACTCAGGCAGGATCAAGAGGCCATAGAACCAGTTCAGCGAGGTCACGCCCGCGGCGACCAGGAACGGCAGCCGGATGTTGATGTCGCCGAGGAAGCCGCCGAGGGTCGGCCCCAGCAGGAAACCGAACGAGAACGCCGAGGTCAGCATCCCGAAGCTCCTGGCGCGCTGCTCCGGCGGGGTGATGTCGGCCACATAGGCGCCGCCGGTGGAGAAGCTGGCCGCAGTCATGCCGTTCAGGATGCGTCCGAGGTAGAGCCACCAGAGGCTGGGCGCCAGCGCCATGAACAGGAAGTCGACGGCGAGGCCGAAGTTGGAGATCAGCAGGATCGGCCGGCGCCCGACACGGTCGGAGAGCACGCCGAGGATCGGGCCCACCACGAACTGCATGGCGCCCCAGGTGGTGGCGAAGACCACGTTCCAGTCGGAGGCGGCCGCGGTGTCGCCGCCGGTGAACTGGCGAATCAGGTTGGGCAGGATCGGGATCATCAGCCCGAACGAGATCGAGTTCATCAGCGCGCTGGCGAAGATGAAGCCGAACGCAGCCTGGCGTTGCGGACGCGCGACGATGGCAGTCATGCCGCGGCCCCCGCCCGTCCGGGCGCACGCCCCATGACGGTGAGCGCGATCAGGGCGGCGAGCGCGTGCAGGCTGGCCGCCAGCAGGAAGGCCGAGCCCGGCAGGTAGAGGTGTTCCGGCGCCACGAACCAGGCATAGGTGAAACCGAACAGCGTCGGCGCGATCACCCCGGCCAGTCCCGCGAGGCTGGAGTTGGCGCCCTGCAGCCGGCCCTGCTCGCTGGCCGAGACCCGGCGGGTCACCAGACCCTGGAACCCTGGGCCGAAGAGCCCGATGAAGGCGAAGACCGGCGTTCCCGCGAGGAACAAGAACCCGTTGGGCGCCAAGCCGTAGATGGCGAAGCCCAGCCCGCCGAAGACCAGCCCGGCCAGCACCGCGCCCCATTCGCCGATGCGCGCCACCACCCGCTTCACCAGCAGCCCCTGGACGATGATGTTGCAGACCCCCGTCAGCGTCAGGGCGACGCCGGTGGTCTTCATGTCCCAGCCGTAGCGGTTGGAGGCGTAGAGCACGAAGATCGTCGGCAGGACGCAGTGGGCGAGCTGCATCAGGAAGTTCACGCTGGAGAGTGTCAGGAGCTCGCGGTGTGAGGCGAGGAACTGCAGGGAGCCGAACGGATTGGCTTTGGCGAATGCGAACGGCGCCCGGTCGTCGGGCTTCAGCGACTCCGGCAGGATGAACAGGCCGTAGAGCGCGCCCGCCAGGGTCAGCGCCGCGGCGGTCGCGAACGGCAGGCGCGGATGGACGTCGGCGAGGAAGCCGCCCAGCGCCGGCCCGACGATGAAGCCTACGCCCCAGGCCGCGCCGATGAGCCCGAAGGTGGCGGCCCGCTTCTCCGGCGGCGTGGTGTCGGCGATGTAGGCGCTGGCCACCGGCATGCCCGCCGAGGTCACCCCCGAGAGCACCCGGCCCAGGACCAGCCAGCCGAAGGTGGGCGCGAACGCCATCAGCAGATAGTCCAGCGACAGGCCGAAGAGCGAGATCAGCAACACGGGCCGGCGGCCGAAGCGGTCCGACAGCGCACCCAGCACAGGCCCGCCGAAGAACTGCGCCGCCGACCAGACGGCCATCAGGAGCCCGTTGACCCAGCCGGCCGTGGCCGCGTCGCCGCCCATGAACCGCTGGATGAGCGGCGGAAACGCCGGGATCATCACGCCCAGCGACAGAACGTCGAGCCAGACGCTGACCAGGATGAAGCCGACCGCCGCCCGGCGGCCGCGCGCAGTCATCGGAAGTTCCGGAGCGCTCATCGTCTATCCCCTGGCGGGAGCATGAAACAAAACGCGAACTCGCGCAACATCGTCAGGTGACCCGTTCGCCGACCGACGCGATCTGGCTGCGCCAGAATTCCGCCAGCCGCATGAGCAGGATCTCGTCGGGAAAGCGGTGACGCGCGGCGCTGTCGGCCGGCACCTGGTCGAAGCCGCGGTGCTCGATGCTGACCCGCGTCTCCGCGCCCACCGGCTCGAAACCCACTTCGACCTCGGTGTGCAGATCGAGCGGGAAGTTGGCCTGCCGCCAGGAGAAGACCAGCCGATGCGGCGGCTCCCAGGCGCGGATGCGGCCGATCTCGAACACCTTGCCGCCCACGCGCGTCTCGATCAGCCGGCCGTCCGGCCCCGGCTCGAACGAGAGCGTCCCGGGCCTTGGCGTCGTCTCGAAGAGCCCGCTCGGCCGCCACCATTCGCCGATTTCCTCGACGAAGGCGGCGAACGCCCGCTCGGGCGTCGCCTTCACGCGGAGCGCCACATAGACCTTCGACGTCATGCCTCGCTCTTAGGCGGCGGCTCGGGCGGGGCCTTGCGTTCGAGGTGGGCCTTGAAGGCGGCGAGCTGCTCGCTCCACAGCCGTTCCGCCTCCTCGAGCCAGCGCAGCAGGTCGGCCATCGGTTTCGGCCTCAGGGCGTAGATGCGCACGCGCGCGTCGAATTCCGGGTGTGACTCCTCGACCAGCCCGCTCTGGCGCAGGGTCCTCAGGTGCCGGCTCATGGCCGGCGGGCTGAGGGCCAGCTCACGGGCCAGGTCGCCGGCGGTGCGCGGGGCCTGCGCCAGTAGGTCGACGACCCGGCGGCGGTGCGGATCGGCCAGCGCGGCCAGCGTCCGGTCGAGGTCCTGGGGAGCAGCTCGGGCCGCTCCGCCGCTCACGCCTTGACCTCGATCCGGTGGCCGGTGGCGGCCTCCATCTCGGCAGTGGACATCGCCTTGACGGTCTGGCCAACCGACCAGGAGTGTCCCTCCGGGTCGGCGCAGGTATAGACGGCGTCCCCGTAAGGCTGGACCCCGAGCTCGCGAGTGACCACGGCTCCGGCCGCGCGGGCTCGCCCGAAGTGGGCTTCGATCCCGTCGCCGAGCTGGATGTGCACCGAGGCGGTCGAGTGTCCGTCGAGCGCCTCCGGGCTGGCGCCGTTCCCCATCGGCGGACCGACGACCATGACGTAGCCGTCGCCGAGCGTGAGCTCGGAGTGCATCACCGAGCCTGAGTCGCCCTCGACGACGAGCCGGCATTCGAAACCGAAGGCCTTCTCCAGCCAGGCGATGGCCGCGTGCGGATCGCGGTACCAGAGCAGCGGCCCGATCGTCGGAAGGCGGGCGCGATCGGCCATCAGACGTCCGCCAGCGAAGTGTGGAGCTTCAGGCCGGCGGCCTTTTCCATATCCTCGGTGCTGACCACCCGCACCTCCTGGCTGAAGTTCCAGACGTGGCCTTCCGGGTCCAGGGCGCGGTAGGTGCGCGAGCCGTAGAACTGGTCTGTGGGCTCGTCCACGATGCGAGCCCCGGCGGCGCGGGCGCGCTCGCAATGGGCGTCCAGCCCGTCGGCCAGGTGGATGCGGACGAACTGAGTGTTGACGCCCTCGACGCTCTCAGGGCTGCGCATGCGGGCCGGCCCGACGATGGGCCCCTCCCATTCGCCGCCGACGTTGAGCGAGCCGCCCTCGAAAGTCAGCTCCGAGTGGGCGAGCCGTCCGTCGGCATCGGTGAAGAAGGCCGCGATCTCGAAGCCGAAGGCGCTCTCGAGCCACTTCAGGGCCGCGATCGGGTCCTTGTAGAAGATGGTTGGCGTGATGGAATTGGCCATGCCGCTCTCCCTGCGTGAGGCGGCAATATTTAACGCATATCGAAATTATCTCGTCAAGCGGAACGCCGCGGCCTCTGCTTGGCGGAGATGGATTTGACGATCGTGCGGCCAAGCTGCGCCTCGGCTGGGCGAATGGCGTTGGCCAGCGCTTGGTCCCACAGCGCCTGCACGTCGGGATCGTCGAGGATGGCGGCGTCGGCGAGCGGGATGTGGCGGACCTGGTTTCCCTCCCCGTTCAGCAGTCCCTTGGGGTCGTCCAGAACGACGCCACGGATGAACACCAGGCTCACCCGCTTTGGGAAGCAGGCGATCGAGAACACCGCCTCGCTGGTCCGCTCGGTGAGCCCGTAGCCGATCGCGAGCGCGTTGTAGTTGTCGTAGACCAGCTCGAAGGCGTCCGGCAGGCGCGCCCGCATCGCCGCGCGGGCGGCGCGGATCTGGCCCGCGACCTCGTCGCTGAACCTGGCGATGAAGCCCTCGATCTGGGTCTCGGCGTCCATGCCGCGGAGCGTGCGCCCGAACGGCTCAGTCCGCCAGCGCCGGCGCGAGGTCGGCCAGGGCGCCGTCGTTCAGCTGCGGGGCGACGCCGACGAGCTTCGCCAGCAGCGGATAGACGTCGACGTTGTCGAATGTCTTCAGCGTGACGCCCCGGCGAAACGCCGGGCCGGCCGCGATGAAGGTCGCCGCCATCAGCGGGTCCTCGTTGTCGTAGCCATGCTCGCCCACGACCGGCCGCTTCGGGTGGTAGTCGTGGGTGGTCAGCGACCAGCCGGTCTGCGCCAGGCAGAAGATCGGCGCGACGCGCGGATTGTGGCCGTAGTGGAAGCGGGCCGGGATGTCGGCCTTGCGCCAGCATTGCACGTGAGGCCGCGGCGCCAGCAGCACGCGCTCGACCTCCGCCTCGTGCCCTGGGTTTGGATAGATCGAGCCGATCGGGCCCAGTTCCAGCGAGCGGTAGCTGTCCTTGGGCAGCAGGTCGTCGATAAACACGCGCCGATCGTCCGACAGCGCCGCCATGCCGTGATCGGAGACCACGACCAGGTTCGCATCGATGCGACGGGCCTTGAGGCCGGCCTCGAGACGGCCCATGGCCCGGTCCACTTCGGCGGCGGCCTCATTCAGGCCGGGAGAATCGGGGCCGGAATAGTGGCCGGCCTCGTCCACGATATCGAAGTAGAGGGTGGCGAAGCGTGGCCGCTCGTCCGGCGGCAGGTCGAGCCAGGCCAGCAGCATATCGATGCGCAGGCTGGACGAGATCGCCTTGTCGTAATGCGCCCAGTGCTTCGGCCAGAGGCCGTGGATCGCGGCCTCCGAGCCCGGCCAGAAGAGCGTGCCGGTGTTGATCTTGGCGCGCTCGGCGGTGACCCAGAGCGGCTCGGCCTCGTTCCACCAGCGCGGGTCGAGGACCGCGGCGGTGTTGCTCATGGAGAAGCGAACGTCCGGGATGGCGGCATCGGTCATGTTGTTGGCGACGATGCCGTTCTCGTCTGGGCGCAGGCCGGTCACCAGGGTGTAGTGGTTGGGGAAGGTCTTGGATGGGAACGAGGGGCGCATCGCCGCGTGCGCGCCGCGCGCGGCCAGCGCCTTCAGGTTCGGCGTGACGCCGCGGTCGAGGTAGTCGGGCCGGAAGCCGTCGATGGAGATGAGGATGGTCAGCGGCGGCGACGGGGCTTCAGCGGCGGCGGGAAACCCGGTCGCCAGCAGCAGCAGCAGGGCGGCGACGGCGGCGAGCTTGCGGATCAGCGAGATCATAGGCCGACACTAGCTCGCGGCGGGCGCAGCGCCAGCGGCGGACAGCAAAAACCCCGGAGGGTCGCTCCGGGGTCTTGGATGTCAGGTGCGGCGCCTGGGGCTCAGTCGCCGTAGGCCTCGACCAGCGGACCGGAATCCTTGCCCTTTTCGGCCGGGTCCCGATCGACGAACTCGATCACCGCCAGGGCGGCGTTGTCGCCGTGGCGGAAGCCCGCCTTTAGCACCCGGATGTAGCCGCCGTTGCGCTCGGCGTAGCGGGGGCCCAGCACGCCGAACAGCTTGCCGACCTGCTCGACGTCGCGGACCTGGCTGATCGCCTGACGGCGCGCATGCAGGTCGCCGCGCTTGGCGAGCGTCACCAGCTTCTCGACGAAGGGCCGCAGCTCCTTGGCCTTGGGGAGAGTCGTCACGATCTGCTCGTGCTTGATCAGGCTCGCCGACATGTTGGCGAACATCGCGGTGCGATGTGCGCTGGTGCGGCCCAGTTTGCGTCGCGCGATACCGTGGCGCATTTCGAAATCTCCTGGGCCCCTTGGGCCGCTTAGGACGCTCCCGATCGCCTGGGACGGCGTCCTGCCTAACCAAATCCCAGCCTGCTCCCGCCTGGGTCAATACGAAGCGCCGGGGTCCTTCACCGCTGTTGCGGCTTCATTGGGCCCGGACCGCGGAGGCGGCCCGGAGTCGGCGCGGATGGCTTCCTACATCTGGTCTTCGAACTTCTTGGCCAGTTCTTCGATGTTCTCGGGCGGCCAGTTGGGCACGTCCATGCCGAGGTGCAGGCCCATGCCGGCCAGCACTTCCTTGATCTCGTTCAAGGACTTGCGGCCGAAGTTGGGGGTCCGCAGCATCTCGGCTTCGGTCTTCTGGATCAGGTCGCCGATGTAGACGATGTTGTCGTTCTTCAGGCAGTTGGCCGAACGGACCGACAGCTCCAGCTCGTCGACCTTCTTCTTCGGCTCTTCGAAAGTGATGAAGATCTGCAGCTGGTCCTGGAGGATGCGCGCGGCGTAGGCCACCGCGTCCACGGGCGTCACCGCGCCGTTGGTCTCCACTTCCATCACCAGCTTGTCGTAGTCGAGGCTCTGGCCCTGACGGGTGGGCTCGACGCGGTAGGCGACGCGCTTGACCGGCGAATAGAGGGCGTCGACCGCGATCAGGCCGATCGGGGCGTCCTCCGGGCGGTTCATCTCGGCCGGGACGTAGCCCTTGCCGGTCTGCACAGTGAACTCCATGCGGATCTGGGCGCCCTCGTCGAGGGTGCAGAGCACGTGGTCGCCGTTGAGGATCTCGATATCCGAGGGGGCCTCGATCTGGCTGGCGGTCACCGCGCCCGGGCCGTTGGCGCGCAGGGTCATGCGCTTGGGGCCCTCGGCGTGCATGCGCACGGCCAGTTGCTTGATGTTCAGCACGATGTCGACGACGTCCTCGCGCACGCCCTCGAGCGAGGAGAACTCGTGCACGACACCGTCGATCTGCACGGCGGTGACCGCCGCGCCCTGCAGCGACGACAGCAGCACGCGGCGCAAGCTGTTGCCGAGCGTCACGCCGAAGCCGCGCTCGAGCGGCTCGGCCACCAGACGCGCCTTACGGTTGGCGTCGGCGCCGGTCTCGATTTGCGGCTTCTCGGGACGGATAAGCTCGTTCCAATTTCGTTCGATCACGGATGGGGGTCCCTCGGAAACGCAGGATCGCCGGCCGCAGAAACGCGGTCCGGCGCCGGGAGTGGGTACTTAGCTACTCTAGACGCGCCGGCGCTTGGGCGGCCGGCAGCCGTTGTGCGGAATGGGGGTCACGTCGCGGATGGTGGTGATCGTCATGCCCACGGCCTGGAGCGCGCGCAGCGCCGATTCGCGGCCGGAGCCGGGGCCGGAGACGTTCACTTCCAGGGTCTTCACGCCGTGCTCGGCGGCCTTACGGCCGGCGTCCTCGGCCGCCATCTGGGCGGCGTAGGGGGTCGACTTGCGCGAGCCCTTGAAGCCCATCATCCCGGCGCTGGACCAGGAGATGGTGTTCCCCTGGGCGTCGGTGATGGTGATCATGGTGTTGTTGAAGCTGGCGTTCACGTGAGCGACGCCGGACGTGATGTTCTTGCGTTCGCGACGTTTGACGCGCGCCGGTTCCTTGGCCATCGGGACTTAAGCCTTCTTACTTCTTCTTGCCGGCGATCGGCTTGGCGGGGCCCTTGCGGGTCCGCGCGTTGGTGTGGGTGCGCTGACCGCGGACGGGCAGGCCCTTGCGGTGACGCAGGCCGCGGTAGCAGGCCAGGTCCATCAGCCGCTTGATGTTGACGGCGGTGTCGCGGCGCAGGTCGCCTTCGACGGTGTAGTCGCGGTCGATGGTCTCGCGGATCTGCAGGACTTCCTGGTCGGTCAGCTGGTTGACGCGGCGGGCGTCCTCGATACCGACCTTGGACACGATCTCGCGCGCCTTGGCCGGGCCGATGCCGTGGATGTATTGCAGCGCGATCACCACGCGCTTGTTGGTGGGGATGTTGACGCCAGCGATACGGGCCACGTGAAATGCTCTCCTGGTCACGCAAGAGAAGCGCGAACGGCGCCCCGGGCCCCTTGTCCAGACCGGTACGTCCTTCGCGCTCTTTCGCGGAAGCGCCTCGTTATAGGGATCGGCGCGCGCCCGTCAACAACGGAAACGCCTAAATGCGAACGAACAGCGGCGGGCGCAAGGGGTGCTCCCCCGCCCGCGTGTGTACGCATCGAACCCCCCGACTCTGACCTGGGGGTGGTTAAGGAAAGCATGAAGACGGCCCATGACGCAATTGTCGAAGCCGAGTCGGCCCGGCGTGGGCTTGCAACCGCCCTTCGGGCGCCCTCACCTAGCCGCCTGGTTCGGGGGGAGACCGATGGTTCTGCGCAAGGTTCTGATGGCCGCGGCGGCGGGTGCGGCGGTGCTGGCCATGGCGGCGCCCGCAGCCGCGAAGGACGTGGTGATCCACGCCGGGCGGCTGATCGACGGGGTGGCCAAGGCGCCGCGCGAGAAGGTCTCGATCCTGGTGCGCGACGACCGCATCGTGGGCGTCCAGGACGGCTTCACGGCGCCGAAGGGCGCAGAGGTCATCGACCTCTCCACGGCGACGGTGCTGCCCGGGCTGATCGACGACCACGTGCACATCACCCAGAGCTTCCACAAGGGCGACCCGATCCACACCGCGATGACGCGGACCAGCTTCGACGACGAGATCGACGCGGTCGTCAACGCCCGCAATACACTGATGGCCGGCTTCACGACGGTGCGCGACGTGGGCGGCGACACCCAGGTGGTGGTGGCCCTGAAGCATGCGATCGCGGCCGGCCAGATCCCGGGCCCGCGGATGTGGGTGGCCGGCACGCCGCTGGGTCCCACCGGCGGCCATGGCGACGCGCTGAACGGCCTGGACCCGGAGCTGGACCACCCGGGCTGGACCGCCAACCTGGTCGATAGCCCGGAGGCCGCGCGCAAGGCGGTCCGCAGGCTGCGCCGTGAGGGCGCGGACCTGATCAAGATCATGCCGTCGGGCGGGGTGATGTCGATCGGCGACGACCCGAAGCTGCAGCTGATGGAGGACGACGAGATCAAGGCGGTGATCGAGACCGCGCACGCCC
>JBJMQX010000072.1:0-9788 GCA_045802455.1 Phenylobacterium sp.
ATAAACAGAGGGCAATCCCCCAATGACGTCGGGAGCGGAACGTGACGGGGCCGGACGGCTGCAGGGCCGCACCGCGCTGGTGACCGGCGCCGCGCGGGGAATCGGCTATGCGACCGCTGAGCGGCTTCGCGCCGAAGGCGCCCGCCTCCTGATGACCGACGTCGACCCCACGGTGACCGAAGCCGCCGCCGCGCTCGCCCAGCCCTACCTGGTCGCCGACCTGGCGCAGGCGGGCGTCGTGGACGCGCTGTTCGCGGCGGCTGACCGCGAACTCGGCGCGCTGGACATCCTGGTCAACAGCGCCGGCGTGATCGGCCGCGCGACGCCGCTGATGCAGCTCGCCGAGGCCGAGTTCGACCGCGTCATGCGCATCAACCTGAACGCCGGCCTGCTCGCCACCCAGGCGGCCGCGCGGCGCATGACACCCCGCCGTTCGGGCGCGATCGTCAACCTGGCCTCGGTGGCGGCCATCATGGCCGGGGGCGACCAGATCCCCTACGCCGTTTCCAAGGCTGCGGTGAAGCAGCTCACGGCCATGACCGCGCTCTCGCTGGCGCCCTTCGGCATACGGGTCAACGCCGTGGCGCCCGGTCCGGTGGAGACGCCCATGGTAGCCGCGGTGACGGGCGGCGATCCCGATGGCCTGAAGCGCGTCCTCTCGCGTATCCCGCTGGGCCGCATCGCGCAGCCGCAGGAGATCGCCGCCATCGTGGCCTTCCTGGCCAGCGACGACGCCTCCTATCTCACCGGCCAGACCCTGTTCGCCGACGGCGGGCGCCTGGCGCTGGGCTATTTCGCCGAGCCGCTGGCCGGACCGCCCGAGGAAGCCGCCTGACATGCGGTACCGCAAGCTGGGCGCCAGCGATCTGACCGTCTCCGAGATCTCGCTCGGCACCTGGCTGGCGTTCGGCGAGGGCGAGACCCGCACGCGCCACGTCGCCTGCGTCCGCCGCGCCTTCGAGTTGGGCGTCACCCTCTTCGACACCGCCAACGTCTACGGCTTCGGCGAGGCCGAGAAGCTGCTGGCCGAGGCGCTGCAGGGCCTCCCGCGCGACCGCTACCTGCTGGCCACCAAGCTTTGGGGACCGATGGATAACGGCGACCGCGGCCTCTCGCGCGCCCAGGTGTTCAAACAGATCGACGGCTCGCTCGCCCGGCTGAAGACCGACTACGTCGACCTCTACCAGTGCCACCGCCATGACGACGAGACGCCGCTGGAGGAGACGATGGAGGCCCTGAGCGAGGTCGTGCGTCAGGGCAAGGTCCGCTGGCTGGGGTTCAGCGAGTGGCCGCTGGACAAGGTCCGCGACGCCGCGGCCCTGGCCGGCGTCGAGCACTTCGTCTCCAGCCAGCCGCAGTACTCGCTGCTGTGGCGCGAGCCGGAGGCCGGTATCTTCCCGCTGGGGTGCAAGCTGGGCCTCGGCCAACTTGTGTGGTCGCCTCTGGCGCAGGGCGTGCTGGCGGGGCGCTATCCGCCGGGCTCGGCGATGCCGGAGGGCTGGCGCGGCGAGAGCCCTGCCATGAGCGTCCACCTGCGCCGCTGGTTCAGCCCGGCGGTGCTGGCCGCCGCCCAGGCCCTGCCGGCAATCGCCGCCGAAGCCGGCCTCAGCGCCGCCCAGTTCGCCGTCGCCTGGACCCTGCGCCGCCCAGAGGTCAGTTCGGCCATCGTCGGCGCCTCGCGGCCGGAGCAGGTGCAGGACACGCTGGCCGCCAGCGGCGCGCGGGTCGATCCGGCCCTCTTCGAACGCGCCGAGCGGCTGTTGGGCGAGGCGCTTACGCAGGCGGAACGCGCCGAACCGGAGACAGGCCGTGGCTGAGCCATCCGACACCGCCGCCCTGCTGGACGAGCTGGAAAGCCGCGCCGAGATCACCGAGGTGGTGCTGCGCTACTGCCGCGGAATCGACCGCTGCGACGAGCCGATGCTGCGGGCCTGCTTCCACCCCGATGCGCGCCATCGACACGGCGCCTTCCAGGGCTCCTCCGCCGACTTCTGCACCCATGCCCTGGCGCTGGTCGCGCAGGTGGAGTTCACGCATCACCAGCTCGGGCCCGTCTCGATCGAACTCGATGGGGACACCGCCTACACCGAGACCTACTTCACGGCCCTGCACCGCTTCGGCGCGGTTCCCCCGCCGGGCGGTCAGCCGCACGAGGACCGGTTCTCGGGCGGCCGCTATGTCGATCGGTTCGAGCGGCGCGACGGCGTCTGGCGCATCGCCGAGCGGCGCGGGATCAGCGAATGGATGCGCTACGAGGCCGCCAGCGACCGCGGCTTCTACGACGCGCCCGCCGAGCAGCGCGGCCGGCGCGATCGGACCGATCCGGTCTACCGCCGCTAGGCCGGCTCGGCGGTGCGTTCGAAGATCAGGCGCCCGCCGACCAGGGTCGCGGCCACCAGGCCCGCCTCTGGGGTGCGCAGCGCCTGCGTCAGCGGTAGCCGCAGAAGACAGAGGTCCGCCGGCGCGCCGACCGCCACGCGCCGCGGCGCACCGCCTGGCCGGGCGAAGTCCCCCAGGTAGAGCGACAACGCGGCTTGCGCCGACAGCGCCTCGCCAGCCCCAAGGCTGCGGCCCTCTTGCGTGCGCCGCTCCATGGCCGCGCGCACGCCCACCCAAGGATCGGCGCCGCCGTAGGGCGCGTCGGAGCTAGCGGCTACGGCGACGCCCGCCACCCTTAGACTCTGGATCCTATAGAGGTCGCCCCGGTCCTCCGGCGCCACGTCGGCCAGGTAGCGGTCGCCGCGCTCGAAGACGAAGCCCGGCTGGGTGACCACAGTCAGTCCGAGGGCGGCGATAGTCGGCATCGCCTCGCCCGGGATTACCGAGCCGTGCTCGATGCGGTCGCCGGGCCGCGCGCCGGCCGCTTTGAAGGCGGCGAGCGTCAGGCCGAGCTCGGCGGCGGTCACGCAGTGGACCGCGACGCACCGCCCCCATTCGCGGGCCAGCGCGATCCGCGCCACGAAGGCGTCGATGTCCGGCAGACTATCCTCGTCCAGCAGCACCTTAACGGGGCCGAGCTCGAGGCGGGACGGCGCAGCCAGTTCGCCGCCGCTCATCAGCATCACCCGCTGCGGCAGTTCGCCGGAGCCGACCGCCGCGGCCAGCACCGCCGCGGACTCTACGTCATTGGTCGCGCTGGTGTCGGTGACGCCGGTAATCCCGCAGGCCGCGAGCGCGGCGCCCACCGGGTCGAGCGGCGGGGCGGCCCGACCGAGGCGCGCGCTCAACCAGGCGTCGCCGCGCCAGATGCGGCCCGTGGGCCGGCCCGCCTCGTCCAGTTCTACGCAGTCCGGCGGCGGCTCGGCCCGCAGAGCCTCAGCCAGGGCCAGGCTGTTGAGCATCCAGAGCCCGCCCGTCCGATGCTGCACACGGAGCGGGTGCCGCGGCGCGAGCCCATCGAGGTCTGTCGCCGAAAGGAGCCCCGCCGTGTGCTCATGGTAGCCGGTGGCGCGGATCCTGGTCCCTGGCCTGCGCGCGGCGGCCGCCGAACCCAGTCGCGCCGCCAACTCGTGCGGACTGCGGACGTCGTCGAGGCGCACCGACTGCGCCTGCGCGGCCAGCGCCAGGAGATGGATGTGGTGGTCGATCAGGCCGGGGATCAGCGCCCCGCCGCCGCCGTCCAGCTCGGGCCCGCCGCGCGGCAGCCGCGCGCCGATGGCGGTGATCCGGCCCCCGTCCAACTCCACGTCCAGGCCGGGGCGGCCCTCGACCTCCACATTGCGCAGGATCAGGCGGTCGCTCACGCCACCACCGCCTCGGTCAGACCCGCCGCCACGCCCGCGGCCGTGCGCGCCATGGCGACGTCCGCCAAGAGTCCGCCGCCCTGTTCGAGGGCGCGAAACGCCGCAGCCGCCGCGGCAAGCCCGGTGAAAGGATCGGCAAGCGCGTCGCCCAGGAACCCCGGCTCGTCACGGTCCCAGGCCACCAGCCCGCCGGCCGCCGCCGCGTCATCGCCGAACGCAACGCGTGCGCTGAGCGGGCCGGTCCAGCCGTAGCCGGTGATCGCCACCCACACGAGGCCGGGATTGGCCGCGAACACCCGCTCGGATGCGAGGCCGAGCTGGACGAAGGCGCGGGGTCGGGCGCCGGTGATCAGCACGTCTGCGCCGGCCACGTCGTCCGCCAGCCGCGCGAGGTCGGCGGGTTCGGAGAAGTCGAGCGCCAGGCAGGTCTTGCCCCCGTTCAGGCGCGCAAAAAAGTCGGGCGATGACGCCGCCAAGGTGTCCGGCCGTTGCGTGCTCTCGATCTTCACGACGTCCGCGCCCGCCTCGCTCAGGAGTCCGCCACAGAGCGGCCCGGCCCAAAGGCTGGAAAGGTCGACCACTCGCAGGCGTTGCTTCCCTCTCGCGCCGCCGGCGCCCATCCGCAGCAGAGGGGCGCGCGCCGTCGCGGCCTTGATCTCGCCTACGCGGGCGACGGGCATGCCCAGCCGCTGGGCGTCCTCGACCAGCCGCTCCGCGGATTGCGTTCTCGCGGCGTCTTCAATGGTCTCCCAGGGATCATCGTCGACCTCGGCGCCGAGCCAAGCTGGCACAGCGTCCAGGTCGCTTTCGCGCGGCAGGTTCACGGCGAGCCAGCTATCGGCGGCGCGCACCATGCGGCACGAGCCGTTCGCCGACCGCCGGCCAGGTTCGGCCAGGCCGAGGAGTCGCGCCCGCTCGGTCAGCACCTCCGGATGCGCCCGCACAGCCTGGCCGGTGACAGCCCGCGATCCAGCGGCGATTTCGGCCGAGAGGGCTTCGACCGCCGCTGCCAGCGGGCTCATGGCGCGGCCTCCCCGACCGCATCGACGAGACCCCAGGCGAGCGCTGTGCGCGCGTCGATATCGCGGCCACTGATGGCCATGAAGCAGGTGCGATGACGCCCGATGCGGCGCGGTATGGAGACTGTGCCGCCGGCGCCGGGGATCAGTCCCATGCCGACCTCCGGCAGCCGGAACCAGGCGTCGGGCGCGGCGGTAACCCGAGCCGCGGCGGCCGGCAGCTCGATGCCCGCGCCGACGCAGGCGCCGTGCAGGCGGGCGCTCAGCCGCTGGCCCAACGCGTGCGCCAGCCGCACCGGCGCCTGCTGCATCCTGATGGCGTGCGCCAGCGCCGGGTCGGCCGCCTCGCCGAACTCGTTCAGATCTCCGCCGGAGCTGAACGCCGGGCCCTCGGCGCGCAAGATCACCGGCGCGGCCTCGGGATCGGCCAGGGCGAACTCCAACGCCTCCACAAGCTGGTCGCGCATGCGCGCGTCGACGGCGTTGCGCGCCTCCGCCCGCTCCAGCGTCACAACGAGGAGGCCGTCGTCGCGCGAGAGCCGCACACGCCGCCCCGCCGAAGGCGGTCGCCGCACCGGGGTCGCCGCGCGCCAGGCGCGGAACTCGGCGCCCGCTAGCAGCATCGAATAGGCCAGCGACTCGACGACCAGCGCAGCCTCGAAATCGAGGTCCGCCGAGGTCCGCAGCACCTGCGCAGCGACGGCGGCGGTTAGCGGCGTCTTCGCCACAGCCGCCTGCAATTCGGTGACCGCGGCATCCAGCCCATCCGTGCCAACCCAGGGCGCGGCGGCATCCGGATCGGCGGTCAGCAATAAGTCGAAGCGAGGCGCTACCTCCCGCGGCCGCGCGCCATGTCGATGGACACCCAGCAGCACGACGCCCGGCGCTACCTCCGGAGTTTCTGCTGCCTCTGGGCCAAACTCCACCACTCGAAGCCCGCTCTCGGGCAACTCCTCGCGGGTGGCCGCCTGCTCGGCCACGACCCTACGCCGCCACGGTGCGCGCGGCGCCGGCGAGGTCCTGCTTCAGCACTCGGCGCAGCAGCTTGCCGGTCTCGTTGTAGGGAAGCTCGGGCCGGAACACCCAGGTCTCGGGCGTCTTGGTCGATCGCAGGCGCGCCTGCACCCAGGCGCGGAGCTCCTCAACGCTGGGCTGAGGGCCCTTGGGCGCGATCACCGCCGCCACCCGCTCGCCCCACTCGTCGTCCGGCACGCCCACCACGGCCGCGTCGGCCACACCCGGATGGGCGCGCAGCACGTCCTCGATCTCGCCCGGCGAGATGTTCTCGCCGCCACGCACGATCACGTCGTCGAGCCGCCCCTCGATGAACAGGTAGCCGTCCGCATCCAGCCAGCCGGCGTCGTTGGTTGGGAACCAGCCGTCTTCGGTGAGCAGCTTGCGGCCGAGATATTCGCCCGCCACCTGTTCGCCGCGCACATAGACCTCGCCGGGAACGCCCGGCGGCAGCGCCTCGCCGTCAGGTCCGCGGATCTCCAGTTCCAGGCCGGGCAGCGGCCGCCCGACCGAGGCCAGCCTGCGGCTCACCTCCGGATCGTCGGAGGCGATGGCGTCCCGGTGGTCCTGGGGGCCAAGAACTGAGATCGTCGAGCTGGTCTCGGTCAGGCCATAGGCGTTGACGAAGTTCACGTGCGGCATCAGCCGCAGGGCGCGTTCGATCACCGCGCGCGGCATCCGCCCGCCGCCGTAGGAGAGGGCGCGCAGCCGCGGAAGGCGCTCGCCGGTCTTCTCCATCACGTCCAGCACCCGGCCCAGCATGGTGGGCACCAGCATCGCGTGGGTGATCTCCTCCCGCGCCGCGGTCTCCACCCAGGTCTCCGGCGTGAAAGCCGGAAGGTGGACCACGCGCCGGCCGCCGTAGACGCCGGTGAGCACCGCGGACACGCCGGCGATGTGGTAGGGCGGCACGCTGACCAGGGCCGCCTCGTCCTCGTCGGCATCCATGAACTCGACGGTCGAGATGACGTACGACGCGAGGTGGCGGTGGCGCAAAACCGCCGCTTTAGGCTCGCCGGTGGTGCCGCTGGTGAACAGGAGCACGGCGATATCTGGGTCCGCCTCAGGGAGCTCCGCGGTGCGGTGGTCTTCGTGCAGGCAGGCGGCTTCGAACGCGCTCCGCGTCACGAGCCTAACGCCCTCCACGCCGGCGACGCGGGGCATCATGTCGTCGTCGACGATCGCCACGGAGGGCGCAGTGCGCGCCAGCAGGCGGCGCAGGTCGTCGTCGGGCGCGCGGTAGTTCAGCGGCGCGAACGGCCGCCCGAGGAGGCCCGCGGCGAAAACCGCGATCGGAAGGGCCAGCCCGTTCAGGCCCAGGAAGACGATGCTGCCCTCGCCCTGGGCCGCGAGCCAGGAGGCGCCTGCCCGGGCGCGGGCCTGCAGCTCGGCGAAGCTGACGCCGGCCGCGCGCTCGCCCAGCGCCAGGCGCTCGGGGAAGGCGTCGGCGGCCATCTCGAGAAGCAGGGCGGTATGCATGTTGGGCCTAGTCGGAGGCGGGAAGCTTCTTGGCTTCCTGCAGGACGAGCGGCCGGCCGTCCAGGGACAGGGAGCCTGCGCCCGGCTTGCTGCAGAGCACCGTCAGGCCGCTCTGCGGGTCGGAATATCGTTTGCCGAGCACGCTGCCGGCGGAATGGTCGGCCGACAGCGAGGCGCCTGCCGGTCTCTCCGCCCCATGCGGCACGAGGGGCGCACCGCCGCACGCCAGCACGCCGCCGCCCGAGGGCGGGCGGACCACCACGAACTCTCCATCGCAGACGGCGCTCTTCCAGCGCGAGCCTGGCTTCAATTCCATCAATCCACTCCCTCAGGAACCATGGCGCCGACGCCCAGGTCGCGCGCCACGCGTTCCAGCCCGGCGACCTTGGCGTCGAGGGGAATGGACGCATCGTTTGGCCACAGGTTCGGTCCCCAAAGGACGATGTTCTCGAACCCGGCGCGGACGAAGCCGCCCACATCCTCCGGGTCCACAGTATGCGGACGGACGTAATATTCGAAGGGGCGCCGATCGGTTCCGCGCGCCTTTCGCGCGGCCTCGATGGTGTCGCGCAGCGTGTTGGCCTCGTCGAGGGTCACCTGGGCCGAGTTGATCCAGGCGTCGGCGACCTCGGCGACGCGCCTGAGCGCGGGCCCCGAATTGCCCCCGCAGACCAGCGGGACCTTGATCGGATGCGGCGAGATCTGCAGCTCGTCGAAGCGGAAATGCTTGCCCTCGTGGCTGAAATAGCCGCCAGCCCAGGCCTTCTTGAGGATCTCGATGGTTTCGTCCAGCCGCGCGCCGCGCTCGTTGAACGGCACGCCGATGGCGTCGAACTCCTCCTTCAGCCAGCCCGCGCCCGTACCCAGCAGGAAGCGGCCGCCGGAGACGTCGTGCGCCGTGGCGGTATGGCGGGCCAGGATCAGCGGGTTGTTCATCGGCACGATGCAGATCGCCGTGCCGATCTTCAGCTTCGTGGTCGCGCCTGCCACGGCCCCGAGCAGGAACCACGGATCGTAGATGCGCACGTCGTCGCCGATGATGGTCTTGTCGCGCGCGTCGTTCTGATCCTTCGGCGTCTCGGTCCGCGACGGGTGATGGCCCCCGTAGGTGCGCGGGATCACATAATGCTCTCCGAACCAGAGGCCCTCGAAGCCCAGCCGTTCGGCGTTCCGCGCGAGGTTCAGGAGATCCTGCGGCTCGTAGTTGTAAGTTGTGATCCCGTAGGTCGTCGGCTTGCGGCTCAAGGTCGCCTCCGTTCGCGTATTGTCGCCGCAAGCTCAGGCCTGGGCGGGTTTCCATTGCGGCAGGACGGGCCCGTCGCCCAGCCGCTCGAACCAGACTTCCATCGGCATGTCGGCGGCAAGCTCCGGCGCGCCCTCGAGCCGCCCCATCAGCCGCACTTCCGGCGCGTCGTCGAGTTCGACCACCAACAGCGTGTAGGGCGCCGGGAAATCGGGGTGGATCTGGTGGGTCACCGTGGTCCAGCTGTGCAGCCGGCCAGTACCCTTCGCGTCGCGCCAGGCCGTGTTCCAGCCGCCGCAGTGCGGACAGTGGTCGGTGGGCGGGTGCAGGGCGTGCTGGCAATCGTTGCAGGCGCGATAGACCAGCCGGCCTTGCGCCGCGGCTTCGAAGAACCCCGCCGTCTCGCGATCGGCCACATAGGGCAGCAGCGAATGGGCGCCCATCACGCGGCCTTCCGGAAGACGACGCTGGAGCCCACCGGCAGCGGGCCGCCGGTGCACAGGCAGAGTTCCGCGCCTTCGATCTGCATGTCGGCCTCGCCGCGAAGCTGGCGCACGGCCTGGACGATGTGATTCATCCCGTGGACGTAACCCTCGGAGAGGTGGCCGCCGCCGGTGTTGATCGGCAGGACGCCGCCCTTCTTCAGCGCACCGGAGGCGGCCAGCGGCCCGCCCTCGCCCTTCGCGCAGAAGCCGTAGGCCTCCAGCTGCAGGATCACGCTGATCGTGAAGCAGTCGTAGATCTGGGCCATGTCCATCTCGCCGGGACCGACGCCGGCGCGCTTCCAGAGCTCGGTCCCGGCCTGGCGGCCGCCGAGCTCGGTCATGTCCTCGCGGGTCACGACCGGGAACATCATGCCCGGCCGGTGGTCGGCCGGCGCCCCGCCGGCGACCGCGCGGATCAGCACCGGCGGCTTCGGCAGGTCTCGGGCCCGTTCGGCGCTGGTGATCACCACCGCACACGCCCCGTCGCTCTCCAGGCAATAGTCGAAGAGCCGCAGCGGCGTGGAGATCATCCGTGAGGCCAGGTAGTCGTCCATCGACATCGGCCGCCCGTTCATCATCGCGTGCGGCGTCGCCTGGGCATGTTCGCGGCAGGTCATGGCGACCGCGCCCAGCTGCTCGGGTGTGGTGCCGTATTCAAGCATGTGCCGGCGCGCCATCAGGGCGAAGGTCTGGCCCGCGCTCTGCAGGCCATAGGGCAGGTAGAACTCGTCGTAGCTGCCGAACCCGCCGACCACCTCGATGGCGTCATGGCGGCCGGTGCCCCCCAGGCGCATCTCCGAGCGGC
>JBJMQX010000007.1:0-16445 GCA_045802455.1 Phenylobacterium sp.
GCGCCTCCAGCGCGCTGCGGATCTCGCCCTGCCGCTTGGCGTCGAGCTTGTAGCCGATCAGGCAGGCCGACCCGACGACCACGAGGATGATCGGCGCGAAGACGTAACACATCTGCAGGCCCCAGATGGCCGCGGGCGTATTGACCGCGCCGGGCTTGGCGACGAACCCGACAAGGTCGAGGATCGGGTAGATGATGGTCACCGCCAGCGACGAGCCGAGCTTCTGGGTGAGCGTCACCAGGGCGTAGAGGACACCCGCGCGCTCCTGCCCGGTTTGCAAGCGCAGTTCGTCGGCCACGTCGGCGACCATGGCGCGGATCAGGACGATGAACGCCGAGCCGCAGAAGCCGACGCTGAACATGCTGACGAAGGTCGGCCAGAAGGCGCCGGCGGGAACGATCATCAGGATGGTCTGGGTGACCGCATAGCCGAGACCGGCGAGCTGGACGGTCCGGTGCTTGCCGAGCCGCTGGGCGATGCGCGCCCAGATCGGCGCCCCGAAGATCCCCGCGCCGCCGTAGGGGATCAGCAGGATGCTGACCAGGCCCAGCTCGAAGTGCTTCACCTGGTGGAAGAAGAACAGATAGATCGGCGCGCTCGCGCCGGGCCCGAGGATCAGGAACAGGTCCGCCGCCACCAGCCGCTGCATCGAGCGATTGGTGAAGACCGCCAGGTAGTCCTTCAGCGTGGCCCGATCCTTCTCCGCGACCGGCGCGGCGCGCTCGGGCGTGGAGATCACCGTGATCAGCACCGCGACGGTGGCCACCGCCATGATGATCCAGCCGATAGTCGGGATGCTGGCCGGGTCGGCGGGCCGGATCTTGTTGTGGGTGAACAGCGGCAGGGCCGACATCATCGACGAGCCGAACACGCCGATGCCCAGCATCCAGCCGAACATCCGCGAGCGGTCGTCATAGGTTCGGCTGATCGAGGCCGCCCACGCCGAATGGCCGAGCACCAGCATCGAGTAGGCGATGTAGAGCAGGATGTACCAGGTGAAGAGGTAGCTGGTGTCCACGTCGCTGGGCGGGTTGAACACCTTGTAGACCGCGACCCAGAGCACCGGCAGCCCGGCCAGGTACCAGGGCCGATAACGGCCCAACGGCGTCTTGGTGATGTCCATCAGCCAGCCGAGCAGCAGGTCGATGCCGAGGTCGGCCAGGCGCAGCAGGCCGATGGTGACCCCGATCGCGGTGAGGGAGACCCCCATCTTGCCGGCGTAGAACGGCGGCAGGTAGGTCGCCAGCATCCCGATCAGCAGGTAGGCCGGGATGCTTCCGGTGGAAAAGGCCAGCAGGCGGGGCAGGGGCAACCGGCCGGCCGGCGCCCCCGAGGCGGTGGTCATGAGCGTCTCCCAAATCACTAGGTCGCCCTCTGATGGGGCGCTTATGTGGACAGGGAAGCTTGCAGATCGCCCGCGCGCAAGGGCTTTCCGCTGCGGCAGGGCGGACGGCTATTCCGCCGCAGGCGCCTCGCGGGCCTCGCCCGTCAGCCCCTGCAGCACCGCGGCTTCGCCGGCGAGGGCATCGCGTTCGTCCAGCTGGCGGCGAATCTCGGCGTGCTTCTCGGCTGACAGCTTGTAGCCGATGAAGGCCGCGCCCCCGAGCATGACGAAGGCGATCGGCCCGATGATGAACACCAGGTCCAGCCCATGGATCTGCGCGGGGCCGTTCACCGCGTGCGGCTTGGCGTCGAAACCCACCCAGTCGAGTAGCGCGAAGCTGACGAAGATCGAGAGCGCGCTCGCGGCCTTCGTCGTGGCGCTGGTCACCGCGTAGAGCAGGGCCATCAGGTCGCGGCCGCCCTCCAACCGCAGTTCGTCGCCGACATCGGCGGTGATCGCGCGCACCACCACGACGAAGCCGGTCGCCAGCGCGCCGAGCAGCAGCATCGGGGCCGCATAGAGCATGGCCTCGCCCCGAGGCATCAGCGGAATGACGATCAGCAGCAGAGCGTAGAAGGTGGTCGAGACGATCAGCGCGACGTGCTTGCTGGTGCGGTTGGCGAGCCATGCCGTCGCCGGTCCGCCGATCAGGCCCGCGAGGATGTAGAGCACCAGCAGCAGGCTTGCGCCCGACAGGCTGAGCTGCCGTGACTGGCGGTAGTAGAAGAAATAGAGCGCCGCCATCCAGCCTGGGCCCATGGTGACGCAGAAGTCCGCCGCGATGATCCGCAGCACGTTTCCCCGGGCCAGCAGGGCGCCGTAGTCGCTCAGGCGGAAGCGGCGGGCGGTCTCCGGCGCGGGCGGCCGCTCCGGCGTCTTCACCACCGCGATCAGCACGGCCACCGGCGACATCGCCAGCAGGAACCAGCCGACGGCGCGGATGCCGTCCATTTCGGGCTTGTGCAGCTGGGCGAAGACCACCGGGATCAGCAGAGCGGCGACCGAGCCGAACACGCCCATCGCCAGCATCGCGCCGAAGATGCGCGAGCGTTCCTTGTAACTGCTGGCGAGCGAGGAGGCCCAGGCGTTGCCGGCGACCAGCAGCATCGACATGCCCAGGTAGACCACCAGCAGCCAGACCACGAGGTAGGCTTCGCCGATGCCCGGCTGGGCCTGATAGAGCATGAAGAGCGCCAGCACGAGGATCGGGGCTCCGGCGATCATCCAGGGCCGGTAGCGGCCGATGCGGGTGTTGGTCCGGTCGATCAACAGGCCCAAGGCCGGGTCCACCGGAATGTCGATCAGCCGCACGACGCCGAACGCCGCGCCGGCGGCCAGGCCCAGGCCGAGCTGGCTGGCGAAGAACGGCGGAAGCTGCACCGCGACCGACAGCTGCAGCGCCGCGAACGGCATGTAGGCGCAGGCGAAGGCGAGGACGCCAGGCAGGGACATCGCGCCCGCCTGGGTGGATTTAGCTTCGGCCACGAACGTCCTCCTGGTTCGGTCTCTAGGAGGACCGATCCTCGGAGGTTAACCGCCCCGCCTCGGCAGGGCGCAAGTTGATTCGGCGTAATGCCGTGCGCTCAGCCGCCCTGCATCTTGCGGAAGAACTTGCCGGTCTGCTCGCCGCCGGCCTGGTAGGGCTGCTGGCCGGCCGGGTCGGTGATCTTCGCCCAGTTGTCGCGGACCTCCTCGACGGAGAGGCCGCCCTCGCCCAGGTAGACGCCCTCAGTCTCGACGATGCGGGCGAGCGCGAAGGCGCCTGCGCCGGCGGTCAGGATGCAGCCGGTGGGCGCCTCCTCGGAGCAGAGGAAGACCACGCCCGGCGTCACGTACTCCGGCTTCAGCCGATCGAGGATCTCCGGCGGCATCAGGTTCTCGGTCATCCGGGTGGCCGCCACCGGGGCGATGGCGTTGACGTGGATGTTGTTCTTCTGACCCTCGAGCTTCAGCGTGTTCATGAAGCCGATGACCGCCAGCTTGGCCGCGCCATAGTTCGACTGGCCGAAGTTGCCATAGAGGCCGGACGAGGATGTCGTCACCACGATCCGGCCGTAGTTCTGCTCGCGCATGATCTCCCAGACGGCCTTGGCGGGCTTCACCGTGCCCATCAGGTGGACGCCGAGCACGAACTCGAAGTCCGGGATGTCCATCTTGGCGAAGGTCTTGTCGCGCAGCACGCCGGCGTTGGCGACCAGGATGTCGATGCGGCCCCAGGCGTCCATCGCCTGCTTGACCATCAGCGCCACGCCGGCGTCGTCGGTCACGGAGGAGCCGTTGGCGATCGCCTCTCCGCCCAGCGCCTTGATCTCGTCGACCACCTTGTTCGCCGCGTCCGAGCCGCCGCCGGAGCCGTCGACCGAGCCGCCCAGGTCGTTGACCACCACCCTCGCGCCGCGCCTGGCGAGTTCCAGCGCGTGCTGCCGACCGAGCCCGCCGCCCGAGCCGGTAACGATGGCCACTTTGCCGTCGAAGCGGAGGTCCGCCATGTGGATTTCCCTTGGGTCTGGAGCGCGCCCGAGCACGCAAAAATTCGGCGGGCCTTGTGGGGCCCGCCGACAGTGGCGTCAAGCTCGCCGCGTCTCGTCCTGGGGAGGTACGAGCTATCCCCGCGGCTGGCTTGCGGCTTGCGCTTGTTGCTGGTCGCGCAAGAACTTCACCAGCACCCTCTGGCCGATCAGGAAGGGGGCCTCACCGGTGCCGACCACCACCTCGACCACGCGCTCGTCGCTCTTCTCGGTGGGATCGTCGGACTGCAGCTTGCGGGCGCCGAACATGGCCGCCCGGCGGATCACCTTGCCAGTGAACACCTTGGTCGGGTCGCTCTCCGGCGAAAGCTGGACGCCCTGACCGATGCCCACGAAGGGCAGGGAGCCTTCGGAGATCTCCGCGCGCACGATGCGGGCGGCCTTCGGCTCCAGATCGAACATGTTGGAGACGTTCAGCGTCGAGGCGCCGGCGCCGGGATTGGCGTAGCGGCGCACGACGCGGCCGTCAGCCGGTGCGCGGATGATGGTCAGCTCCTGGTTGTAGCGGGCCTGGTTGAGCTTGGCCTGGGCGGTGGCGACGGCGGCCTGCTGGGCTTCGAGGCTCGCTTCGGCGGCGCGGATCGCGTCCTGCGCCTGGTCGACCTTCTGGCGGGCGACGAAGTTGGTGGCGATCAGGCCCTGCAGCCGGTCGTACTCGCGGTGCGCGGTGGAGATCTGCACCTTCAAGAGGTCGGTCTGGGCGCGGGCCTGGCGCAGCTCCGCCTCGGCGCTGGCGGCCTGCAGCCGCGGCTCGTCGTCCTCCAGGCGGGCGAGCACCTGGCCCTTGGCGACCTGGTCGCCTTCCTGCACCAGCACCTCGCGGACGACGCCGGAGGTCCGCGCGGCGACCTGGATCACCCCGCCTTCCACGTCGGCCTTGCCGTTGGCGATCGCCACGTAGGGGCTCTTGGGCGCAGCCGCCGCGGCGGCCTGGGCCTCGTGCGCCTTCTTGGCCTTGGCCTGGTTGGACATCACGAACACACCCGCCCCGAGCACGAGCACGAGGACGGCTGCGATCCAGACGAAACGGTTCTTCAGAAAGCCGGGCATGACTGGGTTCCTAGGCGTGCGCGAAGTCGGCGCGGACGTGCGGTTGCTGGGCGGGGTGCGGTTCGCCGCGCTCGACGCGGCGGTCGTCGAGGATGCGGCCGTCCTCCAGGTGGATGACCCGGTCGGCGTAGGCTTCCAGACGCGGGTCGTGCGTCACGCAGATCACCGCGGCGCCGTACTGCTTCGCGGCCCTCTGGATCAGCTTGATGACGATCTGGCCGTTCTCGCCGTCCAGCGCGCTGGTGGGCTCGTCGGCGAACAGCAGCTGCGGGTCCTTGGCGATGCAGCGGGCGATGGCGACGCGCTGCTTCTCGCCCCCGGAGAGCTCGGAGGGGCGCTGGTTCAGCTTGTGCTCCAGGCCGACTTCCATCAGCGCGTTGGCGGCGCGCTCGCGGGCGACCCTCTTGGGCTGGCCCTGGTACTTCAGCACGATCTCCACCTGCTGCAGGGCGGTCAGCGCCGAGAACAGGTTGAAGCCCTGGAAGATGAAGCCGCAGTGGTCGAGGCGGAAGCGGTCCAGCCTGCCGGAGCGCAGGCTCCAGAGGTCCTGGTTCAGCGCGCTGACCGTCCCGTCGTCGGGCCGCAGCAGGCCGCTGAGCGCCGCCACCAGGGTCGACTTGCCGGAGCCCGACGGGCCCATGACCATCGTCACCTCGCCGTGGTTGGCGTCGAAGTCGACCCGCTTCAGCACCTCGATGTGGGTGCGGCCGGTCTTGAAGCGCTTGTAGACGCCGTGCGCGCGAATGGCGGTCTGGTTCGGGCTCATCGCAGCAGGTCCGCAGGTTGGCTCTTCTTCAGGATGCCCAGGGCCAGCAGGCCGGACGCGCCCGAGATGACGAGCAGCAGGATGGAGACGCCGACGATCCAGGGCATGGGGAAGCCCATCGGCACCCCGTTGTTCGTGGCCAGCAGGTAGACGCCGAAGGTGAAGAGCGCGGTGGCGCCGAGGCCCACGACGCCGACCCACCAGCTGAGCTCCATGACGATGATCCTGAGCGAGCCCATGCCGACGCCCAGCGCGCGCAGCGAGGCGAATTCCTTGATCGACGACAGGATGGCCCCGCGCAGGGTCTGGGACGTGATGCCGACGCCGATCAGGAAGGCCAGGAACACGGAGAACGTCAGGAACACCCCGATGATCTGTTCCTCCATGATCGCGCTCTGGTTCTTCTTGGAGAGCTCCTCGCGCGTCCAGGCGCGATAGGCGCCGTGCGCGGTCCTGTTCAGCTGGTCGCGCACGGCCACGGCGCGGGAGGGGTCGCGGATCTGCACCATCAGCGGCCCCGTCTTGCCGTTCTTGGTCTGCATGCCCATCAGCCGCAGGCTGTCGCGGCTCATGGTCACCGAGGCGTTGTTGAGGTCGGGGTAGCCGTGGAGGATGGCCCGCACATGCACGGTCTTGCCGTTGAGCGAGGCGTCGTCGCCCAGCTTGACGCCCAGCCGCTTCAGCTGGCTTTCGTCGATGGCGATCGAGTAGGGCTCCAGCAGCGCCAGGCGGGTGGCCTCGGGATAGTCGACCGGCAGCATCGCGGCGCCCGGCCGGGTGTCGACCATGTTGACGTTGATGAAGGTGGTGACCGCCTTCTTGCCGTCCTTCGGGTGGTTGACCCAGCGGCCGCCGTCGTTGTCCCAGGACGCGACTTCGACGACGTCCGGGTTCATGTAGATCTGCGGCTGCAGCCGCTCGGGCAGGGACCCGCCGCCCGAATTGATCAGGCTCTCCATCTTGGCCGGCAGGATCATGATGTTCGCGCGGCTGCGGTCGATCGTGGCGCTGATGCCCATCACGATGCCGGTGAACATCCCGACCTGCGCCAGGATCAGCAGGCCCGAGAACGCCAGCGCCACGATGGCCGCCGTGTAGCGTCTCCATTCATAGAGCAGCGTGGCCAGGGCCAGCGACATCGGGGGTGCTCCGGTTCAGACGCGCCGGCATGCCCCTGCAGCCCGCGCTCAACCCGAAGAGACCGCCGGTCCGCACCCCGGATGCGGCGTGCGGGATTAAACCTTCGTAATGGCCGAGGGCCCCTCGGGAGGGGCCGGATTAAACCTTGGTAATGCGGCCGCGCGGGCTGCTCGCCCCCGCCCCGTCCCAGAGCCCGACGGGCGTGCAATCTTGCGCCGGCGCGGCATCTGGCCCTCTATCGGGCTCGGGGGCCCTCCGCGCGCGGAGGCCAGAGGGCAGGGGTCTTGATGTTCGGTCCGGAAAACGCACAGAGCCTGGTGGGCGTGCTCTCGGTGCTGCTGATCTGCTGGGCGCTGTCGGAGAACCGCAGGCTGTTCCCGTGGAAGCTGACGCTGGGGGCGATCCTGGTGCAGGCTCTGCTGGTGCTGGCGCTGTTCGGCGTGCCGGCGATCCGCGCCGGCCTTGCCGGGGTCGGCCAGGCCGTGGACGGGCTCTCATCCTCGACCCAGGCGGGCGTCGCCTTCGTGTTCGGCTTCCTGGCCGGCACGCCCAACCAGCCCTATCCGCTGACCAACCCCGGCGGCCTTTTCGTCTTCGCCTTCCGCGTCCTGCCGGTGATCCTGGTGGTCTGCGCGCTGGCGGCGCTGCTCTGGCACTGGCGGATCCTGAAGTGGATCACCCAAGGGTTCGGCGTGGTGTTCGAAAAGACCATGGGACTGCGCGGGCCGCCGGCGCTGGCGACCGCGGCCACGGTGTTCATGGGCCAGGTGGAAGGCCCGATCTTCATCCGCTCCTACCTGCCGAGCCTCTCCCGATCCGAGCTCTTCATGCTGATCGCGGTCGGGATGGCGTGCGTCTCCGGCTCGACCATGGTCGCCTATGCGACGATCCTGAAGGACGTGCTGCCGAACGCCGCGGCCCACGTGCTCACCGCCTCGATCATCTCCGCCCCGGCCGGCGTCCTGCTGGCCCGCATCCTGATCCCGCGCAATCCCGAGACCGAGGTCGCCGCCGCGCTCGAGCCGGAAGCCGACAAGGTCTACGACAGCTCGGTCGACGCGCTGATCAAGGGCACCTCCGACGGCCTGACCATCGTGCTCAACATCGCCGCCACCCTGATCGTCTTCGTGGCGATCGTGGCCATGGTGAACGGCGTCCTGGGCATGCTCCCGAACCTGGCCGGCGCGCCGATGTCGGTGGAGCGCGGCTTGGGCGTGGTCTTCTCGCCGCTCGCCTGGGCGATGGGCATAGGCTGGAAGGATGCGCCGACCGCCGGCTCGCTGCTGGGCGTCAAGCTGGTGCTGACCGAGTTCACCGCCTTCATCCGCCTGGGCGCCATCCCGGCGGGCGCGATCGACGAGCGGACGCGGGTGATCATGACCTATGCGCTCTGCGGCTTCGCGAACGTGGCCTCGGTCGGCATCAACCTCGCCGGCTACTCGGTCCTGGTCCCGGAGCGCAGGGCCGAGATCCTGGGCATGGTCTGGAAGGCGATGCTGGCCGGGTTCCTGGCCACCTGCCTGACCGCCTCGGTGGTGGGCGCGATGCCGGCCACGCTGTTCGCCCACTGAGGCTGACGCAGCGTCCCGCTTGACGCGGCGACCGCTCGTGCACTTCCCTGCGCGCATACTAGGGAGGCCTCGCCATGAAGCTCTACGACACGCCGCTCGCGCCCAATCCGCGCCGGGTTCGCTGGGTGATGGCCGAGAAGGGGATCGAGGACATCGAGATCGTCACCCTGAACCTGATCAAGGGCGACCAGCGCCAGCCGGACTATGTGGCCAAGACCGGCCTGCCGCTGGCTCCAGTGCTGGAGCTGGACGACGGGACCTGCATCGGCGAGTCCGTCGCCATCTGCCGCTATCTCGAGAGCCGCTATCCTGAGCCCAACCTGTTCGGGCGCGATCCGCGCGAGACGGCGGTGATCGAGATGTGGATGCGCCGCGCCGAGCTGATGGTGGCCCACCCGCTGATGATCGGCGTGCGCCACACCCATCCGGCGATGGCGGCCCTGGAGCAGCAGGACCCGGCCATCGGCGCGCGCAACATCGAGGGCGGCCTGAAGGCGCTGAAGGTGCTGGATCGGCAGCTCGAGGGCCGCGATTGGCTGGCCGCCGACCGCATCACCATCGCCGACATCGTGGGCTTCATCGGCCTCGACTTCGGCCGGATGATCAAGCTCAAGCCGCCGCAGGAGCTTTCCAACGTGGTCCGCTGGCACGCGGCGATGTCCGCGCGGCCTGCCGCCAAGGCGGGGATGCCGCAGGCCGCGCCGGCCTGACGCTTCAGCCCGCCGGCTTGGCCGCAGGCGCCGGCCGCGGCGGCAGCGGGAAGACGATGAAGTCGGGATGCGTGTCTCGCTTGGGCGACTCACTCTCGGCATGCACCGCCGCCTGCAGCTCCACGAGGTCGGCATAGGAAAGCTCGAGCGCGCGCTCGTTCGGATGGGTTGGGGCCGCGTCGGGAAAGTCCTTGCCGGGCGCTGACGTCATCTCGATGTGCGCCCCCAGGATGTGGCTGACCCGCTTGCCTTTCGTAAAGGCCGCCACCCGGTCGATGCTCTCGCGGAAGGTCGCCATCTGGCCGTCGGGCACATAGAGCCGCCCGGGATAAAGGGTGTCGCCGGAGAGCAGCAGACGGGTCTTCTCGTCGAAGACCATGATGTGCGCCGGCTGGTGGCCCGGCGTCGGGATCACGTCCAGCACCCGGCCGCCCAGGTCGAAGCGCGCGATGTCGTGCGGCCAGTCGGCGATCCTGAAGAAGGCGGCGACCTCCGGCGCGGTCAGCCCGACGACCGTGGTGTCCGGCCGCTCGCGGAACTCCGCGTCCCCCATGCGGTGATCACCGTGGCCATGGCTGTGGGCGACCACCAGCGGGATGGAGGCGCGGTGATGCGCCTTCAGCCAGTCCGCGATCACGCCGTCGATCGTGGGCCGCACCTTCAGGCCGCCGGCCCCGGTGTCCAGCAGCAGGGCGCGATCGCGGCCGAACAACAGGTAGAGGAACGGCGCCTCGAAGTTGGTCTTGACCGACTGGCGGATGACGTAGGTGTCGGGGTCATAGCGCTGCACCTGCATCGGGGGCTCGCTGGCGGCGGTCCCGTCGATCCACGGCTGGAACAGCGGCTTCGCGGTGGCCGCGCCGGAGAGCGCCAAGGCGAGGGTGACGGCAAGGGCTGCGATCTTCATGCGGTGGTCCCGTGGCCTTCGGCGATCAGTTCCAGTGAACGGATTCGCGCCTCCAGGCTGGGTCCGGAGGCCATGACGAACACCTCGTCGGCCTGGGCGCGGCGGGCCTTGTCCTCGAGCCTGGCGCGGACGCTGGCGGCGTCGTCGGCAATGGTGCGGACCTCGACGAGCTGGCGGACCGGCGCGCCTGCGTGCTCGGCGAGGAAGGTTTCGGCGCTTTCGAGGTCGGTGAAGCGGCGCCGGCGGCCGGACAGCATGGAGACGTTCGCCGCGCGCCGAAGGGCGTCCTCGCGCCAGGCCTGCTCGGCGGTCTCCGCGGCGTAGGCGATCAGGGCTATGCCGGCCCACGGCTCGGTTCGGAAGGCCGACGGCTGGAACGCCTTGCGGTAGGTGGCCACCGCCGCGTCGCCGTCCGCGCGGGCGATGAACTCGGCGAACACCATGCCGACGCCCGTCTGCCCGGCGAAGTGGGCGCTCTCCTGCGAGGTGCAGAGCACGAAGAGGTCCGGGTGCGACGGGCCCGACGGATTGGCGTGGATGTCGTGCAGCGGGTGCTCGTCGCCGATCGGCTGCTTGCCGGCCGCGTCCAGCAGCCAGGCGGAGAGCAGCGCGAAATACTGCGGGAAGGCCTCGGAGCCTACCGAGCGCAGGGCGCCGCCGGTGCGCGCATCGGTCCCCAGCGCACGGCCCAGCCCCAGGTCGATGCGGCCGGGCGCCAGCGCCTCCAGCTCCATGAACACCTCGGCCACCTTCAGCGGCGAATAGTTGACCAGCATCACCCCGCCGGAGCCCAGCCGGATGCGGCTCGTCGCCTGGGTGAGCGCCGCGATCAGGATCTCCGGCGCGGGCGAGCCCAGGCCTGCGATGTTGTGGTGCTCCGCCAGCCAAAGGCGGTGGTAGCCCAGCCGCTCGGCGGCGCGGGCTACCTCGATCGTGTCGCGCACGGCCTCGGCCTGCGTCGCGTCACCGGTGACCGGCGAGAGGTCCAGAACGGATAGGATCATGCGCGCTGATCTGGGCGCGCGCCGTTCCTGCGTCCAGGGCTCACTCGTCCAGGTACTTCCAGGTGTCGGCGCCGTCGAACTGGCGGATGCGGATCTGGTCCCAGTCCAGGCCGTCGATGATCCGCGCGTTGATCGCCATCCGCTCCTGCGATCCGTCCAGGCTCTGCCAGTGGGTCGTGACCCCACAGCTGCGGCAGCGGTGGAAGGCCAGCATCCGGTCGCCCCAGACGTAGGGCTGGGTCGCGCCCGGCTTCGAGAGGCTGACCTGCGACGGCGCATAGTAGGCCCAGCGCGCGCCGAGCCTGCGGCAGATCGAGCAGTTGCATTCGGTCACGGTGTCCGGCGCGCTGGGCGCACTCAGCCTGACGGCCCCGCAATGGCAGGCGGCCTCGATCATCGATCCCTCCGTACCCGCTCATTGGGCGACGAGAGCGACGAAGTTGTCCAGTGGCGATCAGGGTTCGCGCAGCGACACCGCGGCGATCTTCGCGAGCCGGGCCACCGCCTCGGCGGTCTGCCGCGCCTCGATTCCCGTGCGCGCGGCCAGCGCCTCGACCGTAAGCGGCCCCTCGGCCAGCGCGGTGTGGATAAGGTCGAACACCACCGGCGCCACGAAGAAGGAGGCCAGGACCGGTATCTTGACCAGATCGCGATAGGCTTCGGGCGACCCGACCGCGCCGCGCGCGACGATGGTCTGCGCGACCACATGACGGGTGGGGAAGTTCGCGAAGGTATCGAAGGGGCCCATGTGAGCCGGGCTGCGCCGCGGCGCGCGGGCCAGCCAGGCGCGTGTCTCCGGCGCCTCGGCCGCGCGGCGGCGGATGGCGTCCTGCTCCGCCCACAGCGCCTGGTAGGACTTGAAGACCACCGACCAATCGAAGGTCTCACGGGCCCGCGCGCGGCCAGCGTCGCCCAGCCGGCGGCGCAGACCGGCGTTGGCCACGAGTTCGCCGAGCCGCGCGCGCAAGGCGCCCAGATCGAGGGCTACGGCGGTGTTTGCCTGGTAGAAGTAGACGTCTCCACTGATCGCCTCGATCTCGTGGTTGCGGGCCAGCGCCTGGCCGGCGCCCGGAGCGGGAGCCCAGGTGGCGATGCGGAAGCCGTCGATCCCCTCGCGGATGGTGTCCTTGTAGCCGTTCCAGTCGCTGACCAGCGCGGGAAGGCCGGCCGCCATCGCCTCGATGGGCGTCAGGCCGAAGGTCTCCTGGATGCTGTCGGCCAGCGAGACGAAGATGTCCGAGGCTCCCCAGGCTGCGCGGTAGCGGTCGAGGTTCTCGCCGCCGACGAAGATCGTGCGGACGTCCGGGCACAGCTCGGCGGCGGCCTCGCGGTAGGTTTCCAGGACCGCGGCGGTGAACGCCTGGCCGGCGAACACCAGCGCCAGCTTCGCCCCGGTCTCCCGCGCAGTCTGCTGCAGGGTGGTCAGCAGCGGGTAGGGATGAGCCTTGGCGCTCAGCGACAGACGTCCGGCGGACAGCACCGCCACGGTGTCGGCCGCCAGGCCCATCTCGGCGCGCGCGCTCTCCCGCTCGGCTGCGGTGAACGTGAAGTCGTCGCAGTGGACGCCGAGCGGGATGATCGGCAGCCGGGGCCTTGGCAGGCGCTCGGCGCCGCCCGTTCGCCAGCGATGCAAGGCCTCGGCCTCGTCGAACACCAGGTTGACCACCTCGCGCGCCACCGTGGATGTGCAGACGAGCGCGTCCCAATCCATCACCGGATCGAACGGCAGGCTCGCGAGTGCGCCCTGCATGCCGCTGGTGGCGATGGTGTGGGTTACCCCGCACAGGCTGTAGGCTGCGGGTCCGACCCGCAGCCGATGGCGGGTGCGTGGGCCGAGGTTCGGATCGGGCCAGTAGCAGAGACCGAACTCCGCCAACCGCTCCAGCTCGTTGGCGGCGATCACTTCCACCGGCGCGGCGGGGTCGAACTCGGTGACGAACTCGCGGAACGCTTGCGCGTGCTCTTTCGAGTTGACCATCGCGCGCATCGGACGATCGCCGCGCGCCTGGATGGCGGCGCGCAGGAAGCCGTTGCCGGCGGCGTGACGGCCCATCACCCGCGGGCGGTCGATCCGGTAGCCGTCGGGCGCGAAGAAGATGGTCGGATTCAACCGGGCCGCCTCGTCTTCTTCAGCACCGAGGAGAAGCTGGCCATCGGCTCGCCGCCCTGCGAGGCGTTGGTGATCAGGCCGCGGACGAAGACCATCGAGCGGCCGCCCTTGACCACCTCGCCGCGGCATTCGACCAGTTCCCCTTCGCGCGCGGTGCCGACCAGCTCGGCGTTCAGCGTCGCGGTCACCGTGCTCACGCCGCCGATGTGGTCGCGGGCGATCACGAAGAGCGCGAAGTCGGCGAAGGTCAGCACGCAGCCGCCGTGCATGAAGCCGCCGCCGTTCATGTGCTTGCGCTCGGCCCGGAAGGCGCAGACCGCCACGCCGTCGTCGCCTTTCCTGAAAAAGAACGGCCCCGCCAGGTCCTCGAACGGATCGCCGCCCGGATACCAGGACCAGCCCGCCCACTCGCCATCCGCCACCGGCTGAAGCTTCGAGGTGTAGTTGGTCTCCAGGGCGTCGCCGTCCATCTGTTCACAATCTGTTCTGGTTGGGCTATGGAGGGGTTCTAAAGCACGGAGAGGGGCGGATGGGAAAGGGTTCGCTGCTGGAGCGGCTGGGCATTATCCGCGCGCCACCGATCACGCTTGAGGAATTCCGCGAGCGGGTAATTGAACAGGTGCTGCGTCGGAAGCCCGTCTGCAGATCGAGTGCGTCGGTGACGATGGATTTCAGGTGGCTGACGGAGGCGACGGCGTTGTTGGGCGCGCCTATCGCTTCTATCGCGAACGCCCGCGTGACCTGGACTTTGTGGTCGGCCAGATGGCGGACGCCATTGTCTTCGAACCAGAGCGCGCCAAACCCGAGGACTTGATCATCCTGGTGCGTCCCGACAGCTTTCGAACAGGCGAGGATGGGCGGAGCGACTGCGGTCCCGCTCGCCCGCTTGCAGCAGGGCTTGTCGCCATCGTAGCGGTCGATGCGCCGGCGCAGTATCAGCTTACGCCCGTCACGGAGCTCCGCGAAGAGCTCGGGATGGAGGACGAGGCGATATGGGATCGCGCGCTCGCGAACTTGAAGGAACGGGTTGGCGTGACGCCGCCGAAGACCAGGCCCGGCTGTCTCGTCGGGCTGAAGACTGGCATCGGCTTGGCCTCGAGCCTACTCGTCCTCGATGAATACTGGGCTCACCCAAATCTGGCCGCGTTGGGAGAGATTGTGGTCGCCCCGATCGAGAGAGACGAATTGATCGCGGCGCCGCTCAATCTGCCCGACTCCGTAAGGGCGCTTCGCAACCTCGTGGCCCAACGAGACAATTCCCAGTTCCTCTGCGACCGGCTGCTTCTTCGTCGCAACGGCGCCTGGGAAGAGTTCGAGTGATCGGCTTGGACGCCCCAGCGGCAGGCGCGCTATAGGGTCGGGCGAATTGAAGCCTCAGGACCTGCACCACCATGAAGCGCGCCGCCATCGTCTCTCCCATCCGCACCGGGGTCGGCAAGTACCTGGGCGCGCTTTCGGACATGACCGCCGGCGAGTTGGGGGCAGTGGTGCTGAGGGCGCTGGTCGAGCGCACGAAGATCGACCCCGAGCGCATCGACGACGTGATCTTCGCCCAGGGCTACGGCTCGGGGGAGGCGCCGTGCATCGCACGCTGGTCGGCGCTGGCGGCGGGCCTGCCGATCGAGGTGCCGGGCTATCAGCTCGACCGCCGCTGTGGCTCGGGCCTGCAGGCGGTGGTCGACGCGGCGATGATGGTGCAGACGGGCGTGGCCGACGTGGTGGTGGCCGGCGGCGTCGAGAGCATGAGCAACGTCGAGTACTACACCACCGACATGCGCAAGGGCGCGCGGGCCGGGTCCGTGACGATGCACGACCGCCTGGCCCGCGGCCGGGTGATGAGCCAGCCGATCGACCGGTTCGGGGTGATCAGCGGCATGATCGAGACCGCCGACAACCTGGCCCGGGACTACCAGATCAGCCGCGAAGCGTCGGACGAATACGCCGCCATGAGCCACCAGCGCGCCGCCAAGGCCTGGGCCGAGGGCAAGTTCGACGACGAGGTCGTGCCCGTCGCGGTGCCGCAGAAGAAGGGCGACCCGATCGTCTTCAGGACGGACGAGGGCGTCCGGGCGGACGCGACGCCCGAGAGCTTGGGCAAGCTGCGCCCTATCGAGAAGGACGGCGTGGTCACGGCCGGCAACGCCAGCCAGCAGAACGACGCCGCCGCCGCCTGCCTCGTGGTGGCCGAGGACAAGCTGGGGGAACTGGGCCTGGAGCCAATGGGCTGGTTCGTGAGCTGGGCCGCGGCCGGCTGCGACCCTTCGCGCATGGGCATCGGCCCGGTGCCGGCGGTGAAGCGGCTCTTCGAGCGCACCGGCCTCTCGTGGGACGACATCGACCTCGTCGAGCTGAACGAGGCCTTCGCGCCGCAGGTGCTGGCGGTGCTGAAGGGTTGGGGCTGGGACGACCGGGAGCGGCTGAACGTCAACGGCTCTGGCATCTCGCTCGGCCACCCGATCGGCGCGACGGGCGGGCGGATCCTCGCCAACCTGCTGCGCGAGCTCCAGCGGCGCGACGGCAAGTATGGCCTGGAGACCATGTGCATCGGCGGCGGCCAGGGCATCGCCGCCGTGTTCGAGCGGGCCTGATCGCCTAAGGAGACGACATGGCCCTCGACGCCGAGACCCGCGAGCAGCTGATCGACACGGTCCGCCGGTTCGTCGCCGAGCGGCTGCGCCCGCTGGAGGCGAAGGTGGCGGAAGAGGACGCCATGCCGGCCGACGTGGTCGAGGAGATGAAGGGGCTGGGCCTCTTCGGGCTCTCGATCCCGGAGCAGTACGGCGGCCTCGACCTTTCCATGGAGGACGAGTGCCTGGTGGCCGTCGAGCTCGGCCGCACCAGCCCGGCATTCCGCTCGACCTTCGGCACCAACGTCGGCATCGGCAGCCAGGGGCTGGTGATGTTCGGAACGGACGCCCAGAAGCAGAAGTACCTGCCGGGCATCGCCTCGGGCGAGATCGTCACCTCGTTCGCGCTCACCGAACCCGAGGCGGGTTCGGACAGCGCCAACGTCCAGACCCGAGCCATTCGCGAGGGCGACGACTACGTCCTGAACGGCTCGAAGCGGTTCATCACCACCGCCAACAAGGCCGACCTCTTCACGGTGATGGCGCGGTCCGACCCGGCGAAGGCGGGCGCCGGCGGCGTCACCGCCTTCCTGGTGGAACGGAACCTGCCGGGCCTCTCCGTGGGCAAGCCGGAGAAGAAGATGGGCCAGCAGGGCGCCCACATCTGCGACGTGATCTTCGACAGCGTCCGCGTGCCGGCCGAGAACC
>JBJMQX010000073.1:0-4766 GCA_045802455.1 Phenylobacterium sp.
GACCACTACCCGCACCAGTTCTCCGGCGGGCAGAAGCAGCGCATCGTCATCGCGCAGGCGCTGGTGCTCGACCCCGGCGTGATCATCGCCGACGAGCCGACCACCGCGCTCGACGTCACGGTGCAGGCCGAGATCCTCGACCTGATGGCCGACCTGCAGCGCGAGACCGGCACGGCCATGGTGCTGATCACCCACGACATGGGGGTGATCGCCCGGCTCGCCGACCGGGTCTGCGTGATGAAGGACGGGGCCTTCGTGGAGGAGGGTCCGGCCGAGGCGATCTTCGCCGCGCCCAAGACCGACTACACGCGCGCCCTGCTGGACGCGATCCCCAGGCTGGACCGGACGGGCCGCGGCGGCCGGCCGGAGCTGTCGCCGGTTCCCGCCGACGCCCCGGTGCTGGTCGAGGGTCGGGACGTGAAGGTCTGGTTCCCGATGCGCCAGGGATTGCTCGGCGGCCGGCGCGAGCTGCGCGCGGTGGACGGCGTCTCCTTCCAGGTCCGCCAGGGCGAGACCCTGGGCGTGGTCGGCGAGAGCGGCTCCGGCAAGTCGACCCTGGCCCGGGCGATCCTCAACCTGCTGCCCGCCACCGCCGGCGCGGTGACGCTGATGGGGCGCGACATCACCCACGCCGACCGCGAGGCGGTTCGCGCGGCGCGCAAGGACCTGCAGATCGTCTTCCAGGACCCGCTGGCCAGCCTCGACCCACGCGCCACCGTCGGCGCCTCGATCGCCGAGCCGCTGGCTGTGTTCCGGCCCGACCTCTCCAGGTCCGCACGCCAAGCCGAGGTCATAGCCATGATGCAGCGCGTCGAGCTCGATCCCGGGCTCATCAACCGCTATCCGCACGAGCTCTCCGGCGGCCAGAACCAGCGGGTCGGCATCGCCCGGGCGATGATCCTGAAGCCGAAGCTGGTGATCTGCGACGAGGCGGTCTCGGCGCTCGACGTCTCGATCCGCGCCCAGATCATCGACCTGCTGATCGCCCTGCAGAAGGACATGGGGCTCTCGATGATCTTCATCAGCCACGACCTGGCCGTGGTGCGCGAGATCAGCCACCGGGTGCTGGTGCTCTACCTGGGCCGGGTCGTGGAGCTGGCCGACCGAGATGCGCTCTACGCCGGCGCGCGGCATCCCTACACCAAGGCCCTGCTCTCCGCCGCGCCGATCCCCGACCCGGCCATCGAGCGCACCCGAAAGCGCGTGAAGCTCGCCGGCGAGCCGCCCAGCCCGATGGACCCGCGCGCCGCCCTGCGCTTCCTGCCCTCGCGCCTGCCCGCCGACCCCAACGCCCCGATACTCGCGCCGGAGCTGAAGGAGGTCGCCCCCGGCCACCTGGTCGCCGAATTCGACCCGCCGCTCGAAGCGGCCTAAGAGGCGCGCATGACCGACCGGGCCGAACCTCCGACCGCCACGGGTGGCTGTCTCTGCGGCGCCGTCCGGTTTGCGCTGCATGGCCCGTTGCCGCCGGTGGGCCTGTGCCATTGCTCGCTTTGCCGCCGCAAATCAGGGTCGGCCTCCAATGCGGTGCTGAACATGCGAGCCGAGCGGGTGCAGTGGCTCGCCGGCGAGGATCACTGGCGCGAATTCCGAACGCCGTCAGGCTGGGGGAGCTTTTTCTGCCCGACCTGTGGATGTCCGGCGCCGCACTTCATGTCGGACGGCAAGCGCTGCCTGATCCCGGCCGGAACCCTGGACGTCGATCCCGGCCCGCGTGTCGCCGGCCATATCTTCGTGGGCTCCAAGGCGAGCTGGGACGCGATCGGCGGCGACGCCCCGCAGTTCGACGAATGGCCGGACGCCTCGACGTGACCGCGCCGCCGCCGAAGATCACCCCCGTCCTGATGTCCGGCGGCGCCGGGACCAGGCTCTGGCCGCTCTCGCGTCGCGGCAGGCCGAAGCAGTTCCATGCGCTTGGGGCCGAACGCACCCTGATCCAGGACACCGCCCTGCGGTTCGCCACCGACGCCTTTGCCGCCCCCATGGTGGTCTGCAACGCCGCCCACGCGGGCCTGGTGCGCGAGCAGCTCGCGGCCGTCGGCGTGGCGCCCGCCGCCCTGATCCTGGAGCCGGAGGGCCGCAACACGGGCGCTGCGGCGGTGGTCAGCGCGCTGGCCGCGCAGGCCGCTGGCAGCGAGCTGATCCTGCTGCTCAGCGCCGACGCCCGCGTGAACGACCCCGCGGCCCTGCGCTCAGCCATAGCAGCGGGGGCGTCGGCGGCGCTGGCGGGCGCGCTGGTGATCTTCGGCGTGACGCCGACCGCGCCCGAGACCGGCTACGGTTACATCAGGGCGGGCAAGGCGATGGGGCCCGTCCGCAAGGTCGCCGCCTTCGTCGAGAAGCCGGATCTCGCCACCGCCAAGGCCTATCTCTCCGACCCCGCCTACAGCTGGAACGCGGGCGTCTTCCTCTTCGCGCCGGACGCCTTCCTCGCCGAGGCGCGCCGCACGGCTCCGGAGCTGACCGCCGGAGCCGAAGCCGCCTTCGCCGAAGCCGACCGCGCCGATGGCGATGTCCGGCTGGGCGAGGCCTTCGCGCGCACGCCCGCCGTCCCGGTCGATGTCGCCGTCTTCGAGCGGACCGACAAGGCGGTGGTCGTCGCCGCCGACATCGGCTGGAGCGACGTGGGAAGCTACGAGGCCCTGTGGACCGAGGCGGAGAAGTCAGCCGGCGCCAATGTCCTGCAGGGCCCGGCCATCGCCGCCGACGCCATGCGGTGCCTGGTGGTGAGCGATGGGCCCACGGTGGTGGTCGCCGGCGTCGAGGACCTGGCGGTGGTGGTCCAGGACGGGGTCGTCCTGGTCACCCGCCGCGACTCCGCCGCCTCCGTCCGCGAGGCGGTCGAGGCGGTCCGCAAACAGGGCCGAGAAGACCTTTTGTAACAAAGGCTAAAACCCGGGCCGCGGTTCGCGCGTTGACGGGCCCATGCTGCTTCCGATCCTCCGTAGACTCCGTTGCGGCCAGAGCGCCGCCCTCGCCACCGCCGCCGTCATGGCGCTCAGCGCCTGCGACAAGCCGCCGCCGCCGGGCGCTGTCGGCGGCGGGGACGTCGACTACGCCCTGCAGGTGCTCGCGGCCGCCCCGCAGGAGGGCTTCGCGCCGGACGCGTTCGGCGCCCGCCGCATCGCCGACCTCGGCCGCGACTCCGGCCAGCGCGCCGCCCGCGACCAGGCGCTGCACGCCGCCGTGATCGCCTACGCCCGCGCCGAGCACGGCCTCTCCATCCCCGCCAAGGCCATGCCGCAGGACTGGGGGCTGCGTCCCCCGCCCTACGACGCCGAGGCCGACCTGCAGCAGGCGCTTGCCCAGCACCGGTTCAAGGAATGGTTGGCCGCCCTGCCGCCCGCCACGCCGGCCTACCGGGCGCTGCGCCAGGCCTATGGCGCCTACCTGAAGATCGCCGCGGCCGGCGGCTGGCAGCCGCTCGCGCCCGGCCCCGCCCTGCACGTCGGCGCCCGCGGGCCAGCCGTGGACGCCTTGCGGGCCCGATTGGCGATGGAGGACTCATCCCTCGCGCCTGCACAGCCCGGCACGGCCTTTGACCCCACGCTCGCCGACGCGCTCGCCCGCTTCCAGGCCAGCCACAAGCTGCAGCCGACCGGCGTCCTCGACCGAGCGACGCTCGAGGAACTGAACGTCCCCGCGCAGGCGCGTGCCGGGCAGATCCGCGCCAACCTCGAGCGCCTGCGCTGGCTGCCGCGCGAGGAGCCGCCGACCCGCGTCGACGTGAACACCGCCGCCGGGCTCTTCGACTACTACGAGAACGGACGTCCGGTGCTGCACATGCTGGCCGCCTCGGGCAAGCCGGGCGACGAGAGCCCGATGCTCGCCTCGGCCATCGACGCAATCGTCATCAACCCGCCCTGGAACGTGCCCCAGAACATCGCCCAGGACGAGCTCCTGCCGAAGGGCGGTGACTACCTCGCCTCGCACGGCTTCCAGACGGTCTCCGACGGCGCGGGCGGCACGCGCCTGCAGCAGAAGCCGGGCGCCGAGAGCGCGCTGGGCCTGGTCAAGTTCGAGTTCAAGAACCCCTATTCGGTCTACCTGCACGACACGCCGTCGAAGGCCGCGTTCAACCGCACCGACCGCGCGGTCAGCCACGGCTGCGTCCGCCTGGAGAAGGCGGTGGACTTCGCCCGGCTGCTGCTCACCGAGAACGGCTGGCCGCCGGAAAAGCTCGACCAGGCGATCGCCTCGGGTGAGACCCAGTCGGTTCCGCTGCACCGCAAGGTGCCGGTGCGGCTCATCTACCTGACCGCCTATCCGCAGGGGAACGGCGTCGGCTTCGCGCCGGACATCTACGGATGGGACGCCCAGCTCCTGCAGCTGCTGGACGGCGCTGCGGGCCTCACGGTGGCGCAAGCCGATAAGCGCGGGTCGAAGCGCGCAGGCTAGCGCTGCATTGCAGCAGACGGGCGCCGCCGCTAGGTTGCGCGACTTTTCAACGCCCGGCGCCAGTCATGACCCCGTTCCCACGATGAGTTTGGCCTTCGACGACATCCTCGCCGCCAAGGACCGGCTGCAGGGTCATATCGAGCGCACGCCCTGCCGCCGTTCGCGCACGCTGTCGGAGATCACCGGGGCCGAGGTCTGGGTGAAGTTCGAGAACCTGCAGTTCACCGCGGCCTACAAGGAGCGCGGCGCGCTCAACAAACTGCTTCAGCTGTCGCCTGAGGAGCGTGCGCGCGGAGTCATCGCCGCGTCGGCCGGCAACCATGCGCAGGCGGTCGCTTACCACGCCAAACGCCTCGGCATACCCGCGA
>JBJMQX010000008.1:0-52306 GCA_045802455.1 Phenylobacterium sp.
CCTACGAACTGCTGTGGTTCCTGCGCGGCGACAGCAACGTCCGATGGCTGCAGGAGCACGGCGTCTCGATCTGGGACGAGTGGGCCGCGCCCGACGGCGAGCTCGGCCCGGTCTACGGCGTGCAGTGGCGCTCCTGGACCGCGCCGGACGGCCGGGTGATCGACCAGATCGCCGCCGTGGCCGAGGGCCTGAAGACCAACCCCACCAGCCGCCGTCACATCGTCTCGGCCTGGAACCCGGCCGAGGTGGAGGACATGGCGCTGCCGCCCTGCCACTGCCTGTTCCAGTTCTTCGTCGCGCCAGATGGAAAGGGCGGCGGAAAGCTGAGCTGTCAGCTCTACCAGCGCTCGGCCGACGTCTTCCTGGGCGTGCCGTTCAACATCGCCAGCTACGCCCTGCTGACCCTGATGATGGCCCAGGTGACCGGCCTGGAGCCCGGCGAATTCGTGCACACTCTGGGCGACGCCCACCTCTACCTGAACCACCTCGACCAGGCGCGCCTGCAGCTTTCCCGCGAGCCGATGCCGCTGCCGCAGATGAGGATCGCGCCCCGCGCCGACCTCTTCGCCTTCGAGTACGAGGACTTCGCGCTGGAAGGCTACCGCGCACACCCGTCGATCCCGGCGCCGATCGCGGTCTAGCGGCGGTTACTCCCCCAGAGAGGGCGGAACTTGCTAGAGAGGTCCCATGCCCTCGCCCATCCTCACCGCCGGCCCGATCGCGCGCGCCCGCAACGGCGTCATCGGCCGTGACGGCAAGCTCCCCTGGCGGCTGAAGAGCGACCTCGCCAACTTCCGCGCCGTGACTATGGGCAAGCCGGTGATCATGGGCCGCAAGACCTGGGAGAGCCTGCCGCGCAAGCCGCTGGTCGGCCGCACCAACATCGTGCTCTCCCGCGACGGCTCGTTCGAGCCCCGGGGCGCGGTGGTCTGCGACGACTTCGCCGAGGCGGTCTCCATCGGCCGCGAGCAGGCCGCGGAGGACGGCGCGCCGGAAGTCTGCGTGATCGGCGGCGCCTCACTGTTCGCGCTCGCCGTGGACCGCGCCCGCCGGATCTATCTCACCGACATCGACGCGGAGATCGAGGGCGACGTGGTCCTGGCCCCGCTCGACGAGGCCCGCTGGCGCGAGGTGCGCGCCAAGGCCTATCCCGCCGGCCCCGACGACGACTACCCGTTCACGATCCGGGTGCTGGAGCGCGTCTAGCGCCGCCTTGCTTCCATGGGGCCCAGTCGATTTAATTTGAGCGCTAAGGAGCCGGCGTGAGACCGGCCGGAGGGAGCGCCATGAACCGACGGCAGCTGATGGCCGCCACCCTGGCGGCGGCCGCACCGCTTCCCGCGTGGGCTCAGCCGCCTGCCGCGCCGGCTCCCGCCGCCCCCGCGACGCCGCCCCAGCCACGCCCGGCGATCCCGCTGGTCGAGACCCCGGCCCTGCCCTGGAGCATCGTCGCGGAGGGGCTGCATTTCCCCGAAGGCCCGGTGGTCATGAAGGACGGCTCGGTGCTGTTCGTGCAGATCGAGACGAAGCAGGTCAGCCGCCTGACGCCGGCCGGCAAGGTCGAGATGCTGGCCCAGCTGGACGGCGGCCCGAACAGCCTGACCGTTGGCCCCGACGGCGCGGTCTACATCGCCAACAACGGCGGACGGTTCTCGTTCACGGTCAGGAACGGCTTCAACTCTCCGGGCGCGCCGCCGGCGGGCTTCGCGGGCGGCGGCAAGATCCAGCGGCTGGACCTGAAGACCCGGGCGGTGACCACCATCTACGACAGCATCGACGGCCATCCGCTCACCGCGCCCGACGACCTCGTCTTCGACACCCATGGCGGGCTCTGGATCACGGAGCTGGGGCTCAGGCCCGGCAGCGGCGCGATCTACTACGCGCGGAAGCTGGGCCAGCCGCTCACCGTCGCCAGGCCAGGCATGAGCGGCCCGAACGGCATCGGCGTCTCGCCCGACGGCAAGCTGCTGCACGTCTCCATGGGCCAGAGCCTCTACGCCTTCGACATCGAAGGCCCCGGCAAGCTCTCGACGCGGACCTACCCGGAGGGGCGCCAGGCGCCGCTGCACGAGGGCTCCGGAGCCGACAGCCTCAAGCTGCAGGCCGACGGCAAGGTCTGCGTCTGTTCGCTGTTCCGCCCGGGCGGGATCACCATCGCCGATCGCGCCGGCATGACCGAGTTCCTGGGCTTCCCGGACCGCTTCGTCTGCAACCTGGCGTTCGGGGGCAAGGACATGCGCGACTGCTGGCTCATGCTGTCGGGCCTGGGCAAGATCGCCAAGGTGCGCTGGCCCGCGCCCGGCCAGACCCCCGTCTACCGCGCCTGAAGAGGACCCACATGGACATCGAGCTGGTCGCCGAAGGTTTCGAGTTCCCCGAAGGCCCGATCGCCATGGCCGATGGCTCGGTGATCCTGACGGAGATCAAGGGCCAGCGGCTGACCCGCGTCACGCCCGACGGCCGCAAGGAGACCGTGGTCGAGACCGGCGGTGGTCCGAACGGGGCGGCCATCGGCCCGGACGGCGCGATCTGGATCACCAACAACGGGGGCTCGTTCGAATGGCTGGAGGTCCAGGGGCTGTGCATCCCCGGCCCGACGCCGGCCAGCCACACGGGCGGCATGATCCAGCGCTACGACGTTTCGAACGGCGCGCTCACCACCGTCTACGACGCCTGCGACGGAAAGCGCCTGATCGGCCCCAACGACATCGTCTTCGACAGGCAGGGCGGCTTCTGGTTCACCGACCACGGCTGCTCGACGCCCGAAGGCCGCAAGTTCGGCGCCGTCTGCTACGCCAGGACCGACGGATCGCTGATCAGCCGCCAGCGCGACCACATCATCAGCCCGAACGGCATCGGCCTCTCGCCGGACGAGACGGTGGTCTATGTGGCCGACACCAACCTCGGCCGGCTCTGGGCCTTCGACGTCGCCGAGACGGGGGTCCTCGCGCCCGGTCCGGGCTTCGCCCCCGGCCGCGTGGTCTGCAACCTGCAGGACTACCAGCTGCTGGATTCGCTGGCCGTCGAGGCGGGCGGCAAGGTCTGCGTGGCGACCATCATCAACGGCGGCATCACAGCCTTCGACCCGGACGGCTCGACCGAGCACTTCGCGTTCCCGGACATCCTGTGCACCAACATCTGCTTCGGCGGCGCCGACATGCGCGACGCCTGGGTCACCGCGTCCTCGACCGGCAAGCTCTACAAGTGCCGCTGGCCCCGGCCCGGCCTGAAGCTGAACTTCAACGCCTAGGGCGGCCCTACTTTATCTTCACTGTTGCGGAGCCCCCTTGCGCGCCGGGCACCTCGAAGGTGTCGCCGGATTTCTTGCCCTTCGGATAGGCCACGCAGGTCTCCGGACTGGCGTTGACGGTCGTGCACAAGCTGTCGCCGTCGATGCGCCAGGCGCCCGTCGCCTGACCTCCGTTCACGGTCAGCTTGCCATCGGGCGTGTAGTCCACCTCGAAACGACGGTCTCCGACCGTGACAATCATGCCGTGGGTCGTCACCTCCTGCAGGGTGTCGGCGAAGGCCGGGGTGGCCAGGGCCAGCAGACCCAGGGCGAACAGCAGTCTGCGCATGGAGATCTCCTTCAGACCTGTGCCCCGAGCCCTACGGTAAACCCAATGCGCAGAACGTCAGCGATGGGTCCAGGCGGGCGCCAGAGCTTCCTCAGCTAGCGAGCCCCCTTCGACGCCGCCTCCCGCCGGGCCAGCGCCTCCGGGCTCCAGACCTCGTCCATTGTGGCGTAGAACACCTCGTAGGCCGGCACGTTCGCTGGCAGGCCGACCCACGGCAGCTTTGAGCGGGTGAAGATGTGCACGTCCGGCGCCAGGGCGTCGGGATCGTCCAGGGTCGTGGCGCGCACGAACTTCATCCAGCCGCGCCGGCCGTAGTCCGACCAGAGCGCGACCTCGCACGTAGCGCAGCGCTCGATGTCGTGCGGGCGCCCGGAATCGGTGGGCATGGAGATCGCCACCGGCGCCTCGCCCAGCAACTCGATCCGGTCGGTCTCGATCAGCGCGTTCACGGCACATGGCCCGCCGGTCTGCCGCTGGCAATCGCGGCAATGGCAGCAGTGGACGATCATCGGTGCGGTCTTCAGCCGATAGCGCACCGCGCCGCAAGCGCACCCGCCCTGCAACATGGGAAGCCCCTCTCGCTAGTGTGGCGATTCCGAAATTCGCCAGCGCTTGATGGCGGCTCTGGACGAATTTCGGAATCTTTGCGCCACACTAGCAAGGATGGATTCTTCTAGTGTGCTTCTTGGATCTGAAGTTCGCTGAGAGCCGACCCAAAAGCCGGCGAACTTCAGATCCAGCACACTAGCGCTAGACCGCCTTGCCGATGGCCTGGGAGTCGCCGCCGTCCAGCAGGCGGTTTTCGCCGGGCCTCGGCGCGGCCGCGTCATCGCCGCCAAGGCCATGATAAAAGTCCTGGAGGATGTCGAACAGTTCCTCCAGCTCGACCTTCATCGGCCGGCCCTTCGGGAAGCGGTAGCGCCAGAAGCTGGCGATGTGGCTGACCATGCCCGCCCGCTCCCCCAGCGACAGGAACATCTCGGGCGACTTCAGCAGGAAGTCCCGGAAAGCCCGCGGATTGCTCTGGTGGGTCAGTTCCTCGAAGGCGTCGTCGTAGACCTTCAGGTTCGCGCGCACCTGGCGCACCTGGGCCAGGATCGCCTGGTTCACCTTTGCGCCCACGTCCTTGACCTGGCGCATCAGGTCCTCGTCGCGCGCGCCCAGCACCTTGATCTCGGCGAGCTCGCCGATGACGCTGCGCAGCTCGGGCCACAGGCTGTTCAGCACCCACTTGTAGTAGAGGAAGCCCTTCCAGCTGAACACGCCCTCGCGGAAGTCCTCGCCCTGCAGGCCCAGCGTGAGCCGGAGCGGCTCCAGCCGGCCGTCGTCCTGGCCGGAGAGCAGCAGGGTCACCAGCTTGGAGATGTTGCCGGCCGCGGCCACTCCGCCGCCTCCCACCGCCCCGCCGTAGGCCAGCTCGACCAGCTTGGCGATCTCGCTGGATACGAAGCGCTGCATGCGCTCGAGGTCGCCCTGCGAAATGGCGAAGTAGCAGCTGGCGATGTGGAAATCGCGCCGGCGCAGGTGCTCCCTCAAGAGGAAGGGATCGAGCGAGGGCAGCTCGTCCAGCGCCTCCAACAGCGCCACGTCGCGGCTCTCTTCCTCCTGGCTGCCACGCAGCTGGTTGAGCAGTTCCGTCCAGCCCCGCTGGCCCACGAACAGCGACCGCCCGCCCAGCGACAGGTCCGTGCGCTCGAACGGGATGATCACCTTGGTGGTGACGCTCTTGGAGCGCTCGAACACGTGGTGTTCGTCGGGCCGGAGCCGATGCTTGATGATCACGGCGCCGTTGAGCGTCGCCGCGCGGAAGAACGGGGACTTGTCGTACTCGGGGTCTTCGGCGTGCAGGGTCGCGATCGCCGCCAGGTTCAGGACCCGGCTGGTGGAGGCCGTCTTCTCCAGGCCGCTCAGGCTCCTGAATGACCGATCGACTTGCCGCGCAGCCACTCGCACCCCCGACCACCACTTCGAAACCGCACCGGCTCCGGAAATCACTGTCGCGATCGGCGCCGGCGCGACGTCCGCGCACGCGGCCGGCCCCCCGACCCGCTCACCTCTGGAATGTCGCGAGCAAGCTCTACCATTTGGTAAATGGTTACGGACCCAACCGCGCTATATGAACGCCAGTCACTTTTGTCGCACCCCGCCGCGGCGCCGCCTTCCCCTGGCCGGCGATCCGCGCGAATACTCGGGCGGAGCGGCGGGCGGGCTCGCCGACCGGGCAGGAGACGATCCCATGGACGACGGCTCGATAGACCTGAAGCGCGCCGCACGCGAGGCGGCCTATTCCATGCCGCTGTCGGAGATCAATCCGGTCGATCCTGAGCCCTTCCGCACCGACACCTGGCACCCCTACTTCGAGCGGCTGCGGGCGGAGGATCCGGTCCACTGGGCGGTGAGCGAGGAGGCGGACGTCGGCGGCTATTGGTCGGTCGTCCGCTTCAACGACATCATGGCGGTGGACTCCAACCACCAGGACTTCTCGTCCGAGCCCACCATCGTGCTGCCCGATCCGGCGGAAGACTTCACGCTTCCGATGTTCATCGCCATGGATCCGCCCAAGCACGACATCCAGCGCAAGACGGTCAGCCCGATCGTGGCCCCGCACCACCTGGCCTACCTGGAGCCGATCATCCGCGAGCGGGCGGCGACCATCCTCGATGAGTGTCCGGTCGGCGAGGAGTTCGACTGGGTCGACAAGGTCTCGATCGAGCTCACCACCATGACGCTGGCGACGCTGTTCGACTTCCCGTGGGAGGATCGGCGCAAGCTGACCCGCTGGTCGGACGTGGCGACCGCCGCGCCGGATTCCGGCATCTTCAGCTCGACCGATCCCGAGATCGCCGAGAACGAGCGGCGGGCCGAGCTCTTCGAGTGCGTCGACTACTTCATGCGGCTGTGGAACGAGCGGGTGAACGCCCCGCCCAAGCCCGACCTGATCTCCATGCTCGCCCACGGCGAGGCGACCCGCGACATGGATCGCATGGAGTACCTGGGCAACCTGATCCTGCTGATCGTCGGCGGCAACGACACGACCCGGAACACCATCTCGGGCTCGATCCTGGCGCTGCACGAGAACCCCGACGAGAACCGGAAGCTACGCGAGAACCACGCCCTGATCCCGTCGATGGTCTCCGAGACCATCCGCTGGCAGACGCCGCTCGCCTACATGCGCCGCCGCGCCGTCCGCGACGTCGAGATGCACGGCAAGACCATCCGCGAAGGCGACAAGGTGGCCATGTGGTACGTCTCGGGCAACCGCGACGAGACGGTCATCGACCGGCCCAACGACTACGTCATCGACCGCGAGCGGGCGCGCCACCACATGTCCTTCGGCTTCGGCATCCACCGCTGCGTGGGCAACCGCCTGGCCGAGCTGCAGCTGAAGATCATCTGGGAGGAGATCCTCGCCCGCTTCCCGAAGATCGAGGTGGTCGGCCCGCCGCGCCGCGTGCCCTCGTCCTTCGTCAAGGGCTACGAGAAGCTGCCGGTGGTGATCCCCACGCGGGTCTGATCGGCCGCCGGGCGCGGCGCGAGCAGCAGCGTCAGGACCGCGAGCCCCGTCAGGGCCGCCAGCATCGCCCACGCCTCGTTGGCGGCGCGCACGAAGGCGAGCTTCTCGATCATCGGCTGCAGGAGGGCGCGGGTGGCCGGATCGATCGGGCCTGAGCCGCGCATCGCGAAGAGCTCGAGCGGGATGCCAACGGCCCGCGCGGTGGCGGTGTCGCCGGCCTGCAGCCTGGCCACGATCGCCTGCGCATGGTGCGGCCCGCGGCCGTAGAGCACGGTGTCGATCAGCGCCAGGCCGATGGCCCCGCCCAGGTTACGCATCAGGTTGAAGAGGCCGCTGGCGTCGGCGACCTCGGCGTCGGGCAGGTGGCCCAGCGCCATCCGGGTGGGCGGCAGCAGGCAGAACATGATCGCCACGCCGCGCACCACCTGCGGCCAGAACATCGCCGAAAAGCCGGTCGCCGTCGTCTCGAAGCCGCTCATGCCGAGCCCCAGCGCGAACAGGGCGAAGCCGAACGCGGTCAGCCCGCGCGCGCCCAGCCGCCGCTCCAGCGCCACGGCCACGGGCGCGGTCGCCAGTTGCGCGCAGCCGGTCACCAGCATCACCTGGCCGATGGACAGCGCGCCGTAGCCTCTGACCGCGCCCAGGAACACCGGCATCAGGTAGGTCGAGCCGAAGAGACCGACACCCAGGACGAAGCTCAGCCCGCATCCCACGGCGAAGCGGCGGTTGCGGAACTCGGAGAGCCGCACCAGCGGATGGGCGGCCCTGAGCGTCCTGGCGACGAACCCCGCGCCCGCGGCCGCGACCAGCACCCAGAGCGCCAGGATCGGCGCCGAGAGCCAGCCCCGCTGCGGCGCCTCCTTCAGCCCGATCTCCAGAGCCGCGAGCGCCAGCGCCATCAGCCCCAGCGCCGGCCCGTCCAGCCGGCGCACCTCGCTCCAGTCCGCACGTTCGCGCGGCAGCAGCGCCGCCGCCGCGCCCGCCGCCACGATCCCGGGCGCGACGTTGATCAGGAACAGCCAGTGCCAGCTGTAGGTCTGGGTGATCCAGCCGCCGACCACCGGACCCACGGTCGGCGCCAGCACCGCCAGCACGCCCGCGACCGTGGTCGCCGCCGCCTGCCGCCGCTCCGGGAACAGCAGGAAGACCGCCGAGAACACCGCCGGGATCAGGGTCCCGCCGGAGAGACCCTGGACCACCCGCCAGGCGATCAGGCCGGCGAACCCGCTGCTGGCCGCGCACCCCGCCGAGCTGAGCGTGAACACCGAGACCGCGGCCACGAACAGCCAGCGCATGGTCAGGATCCGCGTCAGGATCCCGGTCAGCGGGATCGCGATCACCTCGGCGATCAGATAGGCGGTCTGGATCCACGAGATCCGGTCGGCGGGCACGGCGAGCGCGTGCTCGATGGCGGGGATCGAGGTCGCCACCACCTGCACGTCCAGGATCGCCATGAACATGCCCAGGCACATCATGGCGAAGCCGGCGGCGGTGCGGACCCCGTCGGCGCGGGTCGAGGCGGTCACCGGCGTCATGCGCCGGAGCATGGGTTCCGCCGCCCGCCAAGTCGACTACCCGCGTTCAGCTCGGGTTACGACACGGCCCCGCCCCGGGCGGGGCCGCGGCTCTTGGCGGTTCTGCTAGGCCGTCAGGCTGGCGCGACGCCGGCGCAGGACTGAGCCCATCGCGCCGAAGCCGACCAGCATCAGCCCCCATGTGGCCGGCTCCGGGACACCGGCGTTGATCGGCGAGAAGGTGTCGCGGAACTCCCAGTTGATGATGTCGTGGTTGGCTGCCGCCGCGCCGGTGCCGGAGGTGAAGCCGACGAAGGCGTTCGTCGACTGCAGCACGTTGGCCAGGTTGACGACGTAGCTGATGTTCGCAAGCGTCGGACGCGGCGTGCCGAGAGCGTAGCGCACCTCGAGCAGGTTGGCAGCACCGTTGTAGTCGATCCACGCGGTGATGTCCTGACCGCTGTCCAGCTGGAAGGACGGGAAGCCGAACGCCACCGAGCTGATGTCGCCGTTCAAGTCGACGCCCACGTGATTGTCGCTGTTGGCGTCGATGGTCCCGTTGTTCCAGTTGTCGAACTCGACGCCCAGGCTGTTCGGGATGCCCGCATAGCCGATCCCGCCGCCCGCGCCGCCGACATTGTTGGAGTTGGTCTGCACGGTGAAGACGACCCCGTCCGCGCCGCCGTTCTGCTGCGCATTGAAGTCGAAGGTGAACCGTGTGCTGAAGCTCTCGGTCGCCCCCAGGGTCACTGGGTTCGTGCTGAACGCCGAGCCGGCCTGGCTGAACTGTGACGGCGTGACCCGCAGCACATGGCGCCCCGAGCCGTCGACCGCCCCGGCCGCGGCGCCGTTCAGCTGCAGGCCCGCGGTCGAGCTGAAGTCGTTGTAGAGGATGGTCGTCGCCGCAGCCGGCGAAGCGAGCAGGACCGCGGCGCCCGCCGCGGCAAGCCACATACGCATACTTGAAAGCCTCCCACCGGACGGAGGTTACGATCCGCCGTCCTTTGTTGAACGCGGATATTCAAGCATCGCCGTTCATCCGCGACAATATAATTCATTCTCGAATCAGCACTTTCCCCCCTCGCGCGAATCCGCACGCTGTTTCCCGAGGTCAATGATCTGTCGTTATGCGCGTAACGAGAGTATTGTCGGGAATTCGACGGTATATTAGCCGCCCTCTGATGCGTAAGCGTCACGCTCCAGGGCGCCGAGCAGGTCCAGCACCGCGGGGTCCCCGAACGGCAGCACCTGGGTGAGGATCAAGCCGCCCTTTCCGGCCGCCGGATCGGCCCAGTAGTAGGTGTTGGCAAGGCCCGCCCAGGCGAGGCTGCCGGCGCTGCGCCCGTTCGGCCCGGCGTCCGGCGAGATCATCGCCGCCAGGCCCCAGCCGGTCTGCATGCGGGGGAAGAGGTCGATGTCGCGGCTGAGGTGCGGCGCGGCCGTGGTCCAGGCGCCGGCGCGGCGCGCGCCGGTCTGCACCTGCCCCAGCGCGGCCATCGCCTCGACAGACAGCACGCGCGCGCCCTCCAACGCGCCGCCGTTCAGCAGCATGCGCAGGAAGCGTCCGTAGTCGGCGGCCGTGCTGTAGAGCCCGCCGCCGCCGGAGAGCACCTCGGGGTTGGCGGGCATGGCGAAGGGGATCGGGGCGAGCCCTCCCTCGGGCGTACGCGCATGCATGCCCGCCTGCCGCGCCCCTTGGTCGGCGCGCGGCTCGAAGCCGGTGTCGGCCATGCCGAGCGGTCCGAACAGGTGCTCCTCGAGATAGGCGTCCAGGCGCCGGCCGCTCGCCGCCTCCACCGCCATCCCGGCCCAGTCGATGCCGACGCCGTAGGCCCAGCCCTCGCCGGGATCGAACAGCAGCGGCTGTCGGTAGGCGGCGCGCGAGCCGCTGTTCGGATCGGCCGCGTTGGTGGCCACCTGCCAGGCCGGGATGCGTCCGTCGATGAAGCCGTAGCTGAACCCCGAGGTGTGGGTCAGGAGCTCGCGCAGGCTCGGCGCGCGCTTCGCCGGCCGCGTCGACCAGATCCCGTCGGGACCCGGCTTGTCGAACACCTCCAGCCCCTTGAGGTCCGGCAGCAGCGCCGTCAGGTCGCCGTCCAGCGAGAGCTTGCCGCGCTCGACGAGCTGCAGCGCCGCCACCGAGGCGATCGCCTTGGTCATCGAGGCGATCCAGAACACCGTGTCGGGCGTCATCGCCGCCGGCGCGTCCGCCGAGCGCCGCCCCGCTGCGCTCTCGTAGGTGACGCCGTCCCGGTCGACCGTCAGCGCCACCGCGCCGGCGATCCGCCCCTCGCCGATGGCCGTGTCCCGCAGGCGTTCGAAATCGGCGTACATGGCGCTCTCCCCGGCGACGGCCCCACTATCGCTTCTTCGCCACCCAGTCGCAAAGCAGGCCGGCCATATCCTCGCGAACCTGGCGGCTGTCCTCGAAGTAGTGCTCGCCCTTGATCAGGTGCAGCTCCTTGTCGGGCGCGCCGATCGCCGCATGGATCTTGTGCGCATCGCTCGGGAAGACACCCGTGTCGGCAAGCCCCTGCACGACCAGCGCGGGAATATCGAGCTTGGCGAGCTGCTCGCCGCCCTGGCATCTGGAGGTCTCCAGGCTCCACATGGAAAGCCAGGTCCTCAGGGTATTGGCGCGGCCGATCGACGGCGTACGGTTGGCGGTCGCGGGGTGGCCGCGATAGCACATCGGCGTCCGGCGCTCGGACGGATCGATCGCGCCGTCCATCATCCGCAGGTCGGCCCAGCAGCGGAACAGCGGGAAGAGGCGATCGGGCACGCCGGCGGCGTTCAGGCGAGCGAGCTCGGCCTTCGCCCAGTCGGTGATCCGATGGTTACGCGCGCGCTGGGCGGCGCGATAGCGGGCGATGAATGCGTCCGGGTAGGGCGGCCCGTTGTCCGGATTGAAAGGGTCCAGGCTCTCGTCCGTGGCGAGCGGATCGGTTTCGTCCACCACGGACGCGTCCATCCAATTTGTCAGCACCTCTGGACGGCCCTGATGGGCGTTCAGCGAGATGTAGAGGTCGGCTTTCGGCAGGGTCTGCAACGCGTCGCGCCCGGCGCCGGAAAGCAGCTCGCCGAGCGTGACGTCCGTCGCCTCCGCCTGGTAGGCGCCCATCAGCGAGCCGCCGCCGGAGTTGCCGAGGATCACGATCGTTTCGACGCCGGCCTGCTCGCGCAGCCAGCGCATGCCGACCCCCAGGTCGACGATGGCGTGCTCCAACAGGAACTGGTCCTCGGCGCCGCGGTAGCGGGTGTTCCAGCCCAGGAAGCCGAAGCCCCGGCTCGCCAGATAGGGCGCGATATAGTGCTCGGCGAAGTCGACGTTGTAGTGCGCGGCGATGAACGCCGTCTTCGGCCTCCGGCCCGTCGGCGTGGCGTAGAGGCCCTGGCAGGGATGCCCGCCCGCCATGATCCGCGGCATCGTCGGGGACGGCAGGCCGATGAACGCGCGCTCGACCCCCGCCATCAGGTCACTGTCATCGATCAAGGCCGCCTCCTCGCCAGACCCTGTCCCGGTTGGCTTGAATCAAGCCAACCGGGATGAACAGGGTCGTCGCTTTATATCTGGAGCCCTTCCTATCCACTCACGATGATCCATCGTGAGTGGGAAGGGCTCTAGGTTCGAAGCCGCTCGGCCAGGAAGATCACGCGCGCGACCAGCATCGTGAGCAGCCGGCGCGGCAGTTCCTCCCGGATCTGGCCGCCTTCGTCGAAGGCGGTGTGGGCGAGCGGAAGCAGCACCTGTTCAGTCGCGGCCACGCACTGGATCGTCGACAGGATCTGGCGCATGTGGGTGATCCCGCGCAGGCCGCCGAACGGCCCGATGGAGGCGGCCATCAGGCCCGCGACCTTCCCGCGGAAAGCGCTCAGGCTGACCAGGTTTTCGCCGTCCGTCGGCCGCGACGCCCAGTCGATGGCGTTCTTCAGCACCCCGCTCACCGAGCCATTGTACTCGGGCGCGGCGATCAGGAAGCCATCGTGGGCGACGAAGAGGCGCTTCAGCTCGCGCGCCGCCGGCGGGAAGGCGTCGCGCTCGAGGTCGCCGTCGTAGATCGGCAGGTCAAAGTCCTTGAGGCGGATCGCCGTCACCTCGGCGCCCATGGCGCGCGCTTCGGCGACGGCCAGGTCGAGCAGCGCCTGGTTGAGGCTGCCGGAGCGGGTGCTGCCCGCGAAGGCGAGGAGCGTGGCCGCCATGTGCAGCGCCACTGTAGCCCCGAACGCCGAACGGTCCAGCAAGCCCGCACAGGCGGGAACGGCGGGGATCGTGTTAGGCTGCCCGCCGGCGATCGGAGGACATCCCATGGCAGCGCCCGTCAATCGCGAGTTCGAGATCCGCGGCGTCAACCATCTGGCGCTCGTCTGCAAGGATATGGCGCGAACGGTGGAATTCTACCGCGACGTGCTCGGTATGCCGCTCATCAAGACGATCGACCTGCCGGGCGGCATGGGCCAGCACTTCTTCTTCGACATCGGCAACGGCGATTCCCTTGCCTTCTTCTGGTTCCCGGGGGCGCCGGACGCAGCGCCAGGCATCGCGGCGCCGGCCCAGCTGCCGGGCGGCGGCGACATCCGCTCCGCGCACGGTTCGATGAACCACATCGCCTTCAACGTCGCGCCGGAAAAGTTCGATGAATACGTCGACAAGTTGAAGGCGAAGGGAATCCGCACGGGACCGGTGCTGAACCACGACAACTCGCCCCGCCAGGTCAGCGACACGGTGACCGACGACGTCTTCGTCCGCTCGGTCTACTTCTGGGATCCAGACGGCGTGATGCTGGAGTTCGCGGCCTGGACCCACGGCGGCTTCACCGAGAAGGATGTCGCCCACGAGGCCGTGGACGCCCATGGCCAGAAGTCGCGCCCGGTCGTCCTGAAGGCCGCTCCGGCGCTCGAACCGGCGAAATAGGGCCTCAGAGCCCCAGCACCATCTTGGCCATGATGTTGTGCTGGATCTCGTTGGAGCCCGCGTAGATCGAGGTCTTGCGGTAGTTGAAGTACATCGGCGCGACCGTCGCCGCGTAGTCCGGCCCGGCCCGCGGCGTGTTGGTCCGGCCCTCGATCTCGGCCCAGGTGTCCTGCACGAACGGCTGGGCGTAGAGCCCGGCCGCCTCCAGGGCGAGCTCGGTGATCGCCTGCTGCGCCTGGCTGCCCTCCAGCTTCAGCATCGACGAGACGGCGCCCATGGCCTCGCCGTTCGCCCGGCCGGAGAACACGCGCAGCTCGGTGGCGTTCAGCGCCTGCACCTTGATCTCGACCTCGGAGAGCTTCCGGCGGAAGTCGGGGTCGTCCAGCCTCCGCTGGCCGGCGTCCGAGCGTTCCACGCCGGCGATCTTCTTCACCTTGGCGAGCTGGTTCGAGAGCCCCGGGGCATAGGCGTTGCCGCGCTCGAACTGCAGCAGGTACTTGGCGTAGGTCCAGCCCTGGCCCTCTTCGCCGATGCGGTTCGCCACCGGCACGCGGACGTTGTCGAAGAACACCTGGTTGATCTCCTGGTCGCCCTCCGGCGGGCCGTCCAGGGTGACGATCGGCGAGATCGAGATGCCGGGGGTCTTCATGTCCAGCAGCAGGAAGCTGATGCCCATCTGGCGGATCGGCTCCTGGCTGGTCCTGACCAGGCAGAACATCCAGTCGGCCCACTGGCCGTAGGTGGTCCACGTCTTCGAGCCGTTGAGGACGTAGTCGTCGCCGTCGCGCACGGCCTTCAGCGCCAGGGAGGCGAGGTCGCTGCCCGCCCCCGGCTCGGAATAGCCCTGGCACCACCAGACGTCGGTCGACAGGATCTTCGGCAGGTGCTGCGCCTTGTGCTCCGGCGTGCCGAAGGCCATCACCACCGGCGCGCACATCCGCAGGCCCATGTTCGAGGTCGAGGGCGCGCCGGCCAGCGCCATCTCCATGTCGAAGATGTACTTCTGCGTCAGACCCCAGCCGGTGCCGCCGTATTCGGTCGGCCAGTCCGGCGCGATCCAGCCTTTATCATTGAGCCGCTTCAGCCAGCGGACCTGGCCCGCCTTGTCGATGTGGCCGTTCTTGGACTGCGCCATGTGGGCGCGCATGTCGTCGTCGTAGGCCTCGGCGATGAAGGCGCGGACCTCCTCGCGGAACGCCAGGTCCTCGGCCGTGAAATCCAGGTCCATGGGCGCTTCTCTCCTAGTCGACGCCGTCCAGCCGCTCGATGTCCGGGCGGCCGGCCAGCACGCCCGAGAACCGCGGTCCGGCGGCCTTGAAGTGCTCACTCTGGCCGTGGGCGGCGAGGGCGTCCTCGTCCTTGTAGAGCTCGAGCACCTTGTAGGTGCCAGGCTCGGTGCGGCTCTTGGTTAGCTTGTAGGCGATGGCGCCCGCCTCGTTGGCCAGCACCTGGGGGGCAAGATCGCGGAAGATCGCCTCCAGGTCCGGACCCTTGCCCTCATTGACCTTCAAGGTCGCGATCACGCCCACGGTCATGCCCGTCCTCCCAACGTTTGTTTGAAACTCGACGGTAGAGGGGCGGCGCGTCGCACTCAAGCCAAACCCACATCTGTTATCCCGGAAGCCGCGCAGCGGCTATCCGGGACCCATAAGCACGGGCGGCGCAGGACAGGCGCAAGCGGCGGCGCCTCTCTCGATCACGATTCAGACGTTTATGGGTCCCGGTCTTCGCTGCGCGAAACAGGAATGACAGCCGCGGGCTGTGTCAGCCCCGCTCGTTCCAGCCGTAGGCCACCCAGTGGTGGCCGCCCAGGTGGCGGGCTTCGATGACGCCGTCGGCGCGGGCGCGGGCGGTCCGCCGGGCGCGGAGCGCGAGGCCCGCGAAGCCCAGCAGGGCCGAGGCCATGACCGCGATCACCGCCATGGTGGCGGCGAACACCACCGCCAGGATCGCGCCCACCACCACCGCCGCGGCGGTGGCCAGGAGACCGACGAGGACGGCGAGACTGCGCAGCGCAGAGCCGTGTCGGGCGGCGAAGTCTTTCACCATGGCGTCCTCATCTCCGAGGCGTGAATGGCCGAAGGGCGGTAACGTAAACCAACTATCTCTGCCTGCGGGTTCCAGCCGTCAACCGGGTACGCCTCACAGGCGTTCGCAAGCACAACTATGCCGCGCCTTGCAGCGCGAGCGCCTTGCGTTCGCTCATAATTGCGTGAAAAGCCGAATTTATGGCGGCCGCCTTGGCCTCGGCGACCTCGATGAACTCGTCCGGCAGGCCGCGCGCGCGGGCCCGGTCGGGGTGGGCGTCCGACAGCATCGCCTTCCACGCGGTCCGCACAACGGCGTCCGAGGCGTCGTGCGCCACGCCCAGCACGGCGTAGGGATCGCCCGCCTCGTGGCCCAGGTGCGTCGCCTTCAGCCGGCGGAACACCAGCGGGCTCTGGCCGAACAGCTGGCTGACCCGCTCCAGATAGGCGATCTCGTCGGCGGTCACCACGCCGTCGGAGGTGGCCACGTAGAAGAGGCCGTCGACCACGTCCTCCAGGAGTTGCGGGCAGGCCCGGTAACGCTTCTGGAGCCGGCGCGCATAGCTCTCGAACCCGCGGGTGGTTTGCCGCGCGAGCTGGTAGAGCCGGCGCACGTTGCCCTCGCTGCCGGCGTCGGGCTGGAACACCTCGGAGAAGGCGGCGTATTCGCCGGCCTGGGCCTCGCCGTCGGCCTTGGCGAGCTTGGCGCCCAGCGCGGTCACCGCCGTCGAGAACGCCGGGTCCTCGCCCGGCAGGCCGGGCGGGCAGACGTCGCACTCGGCTTCGTCGAGGTTGCGGGCGGCCAGGCCCGCTATTTTGCGCCAGAAGCTCATGGGGTAAGGGCAAGCCATAGGACCGCGGCGGGTCCAAGACAATCGGGCAAGCGGGTTAAGTTTTGGACAGGTCGTGGCGTTTCTGGATCGACCGCGGCGGCACGTTCACCGACGTCATCGGACAAGACGGCGCCGGGACCGAGACCTCGCTGAAGCTGCTTTCCGCCTCGCCGGCCTATGCCGACGCCGCTGTGGAAGCCATGCGCCGCATCCTGGGCGCGGCCCCCGGCGAGCCGTTCCCAGCCGCCCGCGTGCAGTCGATCAAGATGGGCACCACGGTGGCCACCAACGCGCTTCTGGAGCGCGCCGGCGCGAAGACGCTGTTCGTCACCACCCAGGGCTTCGCCGACAGCCTGCTGATCGGCGACCAGGCGCGGCCCGAGCTCTTCGCGCTGACCATCGTGCGCCCGCCGCCGCTTTATTCGGGCGTGATCGAGGCCTGCGAGCGGCTGGACGCCGAGGGCAAGGTCGTGCGCGCGCTGGACGGGGCCGCGCTCGCCGACAAGCTGCAGGTTGCTCGCACTCAAGGCTTCACCTCCGTGGCCATCGCCTTCCTGCACGCCGACCTCAACCCGGCGCACGAGCTCGCGGTGGGCGAAATCGCGACGGCGCTCGGATTCCCATTCGTCGCCTTGAGCCATGAGGTTTCACCCCTTCCCCGGTTCATCCCGCGCGCCGAGACCACCGTCGCCGACGCCTACCTGACGCCCGTCCTGCAAGCCTATGTCCGCCAGGTGGCCGACGCGGTCGCCGGCGCGCCCCTCTACTTCATGACCTCGTCGGGCGGTCTGGTTCACGCCGAGGCCTTCCGCGGCAAGGACGCGGTGGTCTCCGGCCCGGCCGGCGGCGTGGTCGGCGTGGCGCGGACCGCGGAGGACGCCGGGGCGCCCGCCGTGCTGGGCTTCGACATGGGCGGCACCTCGACCGACGTCTGCCGGTTCGCCGGCCGGCTGGAGCGGCGCGACACCGCCAGGGTGGCCGGCGCCAGGATCCGCTCGCCGATGCTCGACGTCGAGACCGTGGCGGCCGGCGGCGGCTCGATCCTGACCTTCGACGGCATGCGGGCCCGCGCGGGCCCGGCCAGCGCCGGGGCGGTCCCCGGCCCCGCCGCCTACGGCCGCGGCGGCCCGGCCACGGTGACCGACGCCAACCTGGTGCTGGGCCGGCTGGACCCGCGGTTCTTCCCCGCCGTCTTCGGGCCGCGGGGCGACGCCGCCCTCGATCCCGCCGCCGCCCGCACGCGCCTGGCCGAGCTCGCCCAGGCCATGGACGCGGAAAGCGTCGAGGCCGCCGCCGAGGGCTTCGTCGCGGTCGCCGTCGAGCAGATGGCCCAGGCCGTGCGGCGCATCTCCACCGAGCGCGGCTTCGACCCGCGCGACCATGCCCTGACGGCGTTCGGCGGCGCGGCCGGCCAGGTCGCCTGCCAGACCGCGGAGGCGCTGGGCGTCAGCGAGATCCTCGCGCCGAAATACGCCAGCGTGCTTTCCGCCTGGGGAATCGGCCAGGCCGAGGTCACCGCGCTGCGCCAGGCCGGGCTCGAGGCGCCGCTCGACGCCGGCGGCCTGGCGCGCGCCGAGGCCCTGCTCGGCGACGTGGAGTCCGCCGCCCGGACGGCGCTCGCCGACCAGGGGGCCGAAGCCGCCGACGTCCGCCGCACCCTGCGCCTGCGCTACGACGGCGCCGACGCAGAGCTGCCGGTCCCGCTGAGCGACCTCGCCGCGGCCAAGGCAGCCTTCGAAGACGCCCACCAGCGCCTGTTCGGCTTCACCGAGCCCGAGCGCACCATCCTGATCGCCGCCGTGGAGGCGGAGGCTCAATCCCAAAATTCCGCTCATCCCCGCGAAGGCGGGGACCCAAGCGGGCTGGCAGCGCCACCAACCTCAGAGGTCGACCGAGATCTCAGCTTGGGTCCCCGCCTGCGCGGGGATGAGCGGATGAGGATGTTCGCCCACGGCCAGTGGCATGACGCCCCGATCGTTCCAGCCGACGACCTCACCACCGCCGACGGTCCCGCCCTCATCGTCCGCCCCGACACCCAGATCGCCGTACTGCCCGGCTGGCGCGCCACGGCCGACGCCCACGGCCTGATCCGCCTCACGCGCACCGGCGCCCAGACCCAACGCACGATCGCCCTCGACAAGCCGGACCCGGTCACCCTGGAGCTCTTCAACCGCCGCTTCATGGGCGTCGCCGAAGCCATGGGCGCGGCCCTCGAGCGCACCGCCCACTCGGTGAACATCAAGGAGCGGCTGGACTTCTCCTGCGCCCTCTTCGACGCGGACGGCGGGCTGGTCGCCAACGCGCCGCACATGCCGGTGCACCTGGGCAGCATGGGCGCCAGCGTCCGCGCCGTGCGCGACCGCCACCCAGTGCTGCGCCCCGGCGAAGCCTTCGCGCTCAACAATCCCTATGCCGGCGGCACCCACCTGCCCGACATTACGGTGGTGATGCCGGTCTTCATGGACGGCGAGGATCCTCAACCCAGCTTCTACGTCGCCGCCCGCGGCCACCATGCCGACGTGGGCGGGGTGCAGCCCGGCTCGATGCCGCCCTTTTCGCACACCATCGACGAGGAGGGCGTGATGCTGGACGCCCTGCCGATCATGCGCGAGGGCCGCTTCCTGGAGGCCGAGAGCCGTGCGGCGCTGACCGCCGGCCGCTACCCCGCGCGCAACCCCGACCAGAACCTCGCCGACCTGAAGGCCCAGGTCGCCGCCTGCCAGGCCGGCGCCGCCGCCGTCGCCGAGATGATCAGGGCCCAAGGCGCTGAGGTCGTGGCCCGCTACATGACCTTCGTCCAGCAGAACGCCGCCGCCGCCGTGCGCCGTGCGATCGGCAAGCTAAGCGACGGCGAGGCCCGCGTGCCGCTCGACGACGGCGGCGAGATCGTTGTGACCACCAGGGTGGACGCGGCCGGCGGCCACGCGGTGCTCGACTTCACCGCCTCCTCCGACCAGTTGCCGACCAACTTCAACGGCCCGTCGGCGATCGTCGACGCCGCGGCGCTCTACGTCTTCCGCACCCTGGTGGACGACGACATCCCGCTGAACTCCGGCTGCCTGGAGCCGCTGGACATCCGCACGCGGCAAGGCTCGATGCTGGCGCCCAACCCGCCGGCCGCGGTGGTCGCGGGCAACGTCGAGACCAGCCAGCACCTGGTCGACGCCCTCTATGCTGCGTTGGGCGTGATGGCCAACAGCCTGGGCACCATGAGCAACTTCACCTTCGGCGACGAGGCCCGCCAGTACTACGAGACCATCTGCGGCGGCTCGGGGGCGACGGCGGACGCGCCGGGCGCCAGCGCCGTCCACACCCACATGACCAATTCGCGGCTCACCGACCCGGAGATCCTCGAGCGCCGCTTCCCGGTCCGCGTGGAGAGCTTCGGCGTACGACAAGGCTCCGGCGGCGCGGGCCGCCAGCCCGGCGGCTGCGGCGCGATCCGCCGCATCCGGTTCCTCAGCCCAATGGAAGCCGCCCTGCTCTCCTCCCGGCGCGAGCACGCGCCGCAGGGGCTGATGGGCGGCGGCCCGGCCCTGCCCGGCGCTCAGCGTTTGATCGCAGCCTCCGGCGCGGTTACAGACCTGCCCGGCTGTTTCGCCGTCCAGGTGGCGGCCGGCGATATTATCGAGATCGAGACGCCCGGCGGCGGGGGCTACGGTCCGCCGCAATGATGCTGAATTCTTCGAGGTAGCTTGCCTGATGTCCTTCGCTGCGATCGCGCTCTCGCTTTTCCTTCAGGCCCAGCCGGCTGCTGAGCCTCCCGCGGCCGAAGCGCCGCCCGCCCCGGCCGCGCTGGCCGAGGACCCCTGGCCGGCCGGCGTGCCGCACGACGACTACCAGCTGGTCGCCTGGTGCTACGGGGCGCTCCGCGGCTACCTCGACCTGCACGACCAGGTGATGCCCGAGGTCACCCGCATCGAGACCACCTTCCGTCCGCCGGGCCGCAAGCTCTCCGACGACATGAAGGTCTACGCCGACCTGCAGAAGGCCGGCGCCAAGTCGCTGAAACAGATGCAGGCCGCGCTCACCGCCGCCGAGAAGGCGAGTCTCCGACCCATCAACCGTGTCGGCGCCACCGCCGTCGCCAAGGGCCGCTCCGTCTGGGAGGGCGGGCCGAACGTCACCAAGGCGCGCCTGGCGCAGGAGTGGATGAGCTGGGCCCTGCCGGCGAAATGCGAGACCACCGCCAAGGCCCTGGAGGAGCGCGCGACGCTGCTGGGCGCCAGCTTCAAGGTCAACGCCGAGTCCGAGCCCGCCCCGGCCGATGCGCCTGCACCCGCCGCGGACGCGCCGGCCCCTGCACCCGAACAGCCGGCCCCCGAGCCGAAGTAGCCCCACCAACCGTCATCCCACGGTCAGCTGCAGGCTGATCCCTGGGATGACGATTGAGGGCGGATCAGGCGCGAAGGTAAGCGCCCAGCCGCGTCAGGCCCTCGGCGTTGGTCTCCGGGCGGTTGGCGAAGCACCAGCGCAGCCAGCCCTGGCCTTCCGGGCCGAAGGCCGAGCCGGGCGCCAGGCCCACCTGGATCTCGTCGATCAGCTGCTTGGCGAAGGCCACGGAGTCGGTCATGCCCTCGACGCGGAAGAAGGCGTACATGCCGCCTTCCGGCTCCGGCGCCTCGACGCCGGGCATCTGCCGAAGCGCGCCCACCACCTGGTCCTTGGCCGCCGCCAGCTCGGCGCGCAATTCCGCGATCGACGCCTCGCCCTCGGTGAGCGCGGCGATGGCGCCCGTCTGGATGAAGTCCGGCGCGCAGGAGGTGTTGTACTCGATCACCACGCCCATGGTTTCGGTGAGCGACCGGGGCAGCACCATCCAGCCCATCCGCCAGCCGGTCATCCGCCACGCCTTCGAGAAGGTGTTCGTGGAAATCACCCGCTCGTCGTCGCCGACCATCGGCAGGAACGACGGCGCGGACTTGCCCATGCCGCCAGAAGAAGGGGGCCCGAAGATCAGCCGCTCATAGGGATCGTCGGTGATCAGCCAGACGCCATAGCGGCGGCATCGCTCGAGGATCGCGGCCCGGTCCTCGGCCGGCAGGGTCCAGCCGGTCGGGTTGTTCGGCGAGTTCAGGAACAGCACCTTGGTGTCCGGCGTCAGCGCGCCCATCAGCTTGTCGAGATCGAGCCGCCAGCGCCCCTGCGCGCGGTCCAGCGACACCGTCTCCAGCCGCGCCGACAGGATGCGCGGGATCTCCACGATGTTCGGCCAGGCCGGCGTGGTGACCACGACCCGGTCGCCGGGCGAGAGCACCGCCTGGCTGACCAGCATCAGGGCGTTGACGCCGGCGCTGGTGATCGCCAGCCGCTCCAGCGCGAAGGGCTGGCCGTGCAGGCGCCCCAGGTAGCCGGCGAGCGCGTCGCGCAGGTCCGGGCGGCCGAGGTTATGGGTGTAGTAGGTCTCGCCCGCCAGCAGCGCCTTGGCGGTCGCCTCGCGGATGAAGGCCGGGGTCGGCTGGTCGCTCTCGCCGACCCAGAACTTGAGCACATCCTGGCGCGCCATGCCGACGTTGGCGACCTCGCGGATCTGCGAGGTGCGCAACGCGCGCACTTCCGGCCGGGCGGTGGCGTCGAAGCTCATGCGCCTACTTAGCCGACTTCGCCCCCGCGCCAACCTCCTCCCCGGTCGTCCTCGCGACGGGGGAGGATCTTCTACTTCCCGTCCGGCGCGATGATCGGGCGGGCGTCCTTCCATTTGTAGGGCAAGGTGTCGGGCGTCACCGAAACCTCGGTGGTGAACTTGAACGGGTACTTGGTCCCGCTCGGGTAGACGAGTTCGACGAAATAGGCGGTCCAGCCCTTCGCGGGCTTGGCCGGTTTGCCCACCCATGTCCCGTCCGCCTGGCGCTTGAGCGTCGTCGAGGTGAACGCCTTGCCGATGGTGTCGACGCGGAAGTCGCGGGCCTTCGGGTCGTTGCCCTGCCAGAGGTTGACCTCCAGCGGCTTCGCGGCCGAGCGCACCACGATCGCGCCGTCCTTCCGCACCGTCCACGAATAGTCCGGGATCGGCGTGTGGTTGAGGACCGCCGCGTAGAAGGCGGTCATGCTCTCGTTGATGTCGGTGCCCGCTGTCGAGTGCTTCGAGTTCGGGATCATCCGCAGCCGCTTCACCTGCGGCAGCAGGTGGTAGCCGAAGCGGGTGTTGTCCGGCGGGAAGTACTCGTCGCCCACCGCATTGATCACGTACTTCGGCATCTTCATCGACGGCCGGTCGCGGTAGTTCAGCGGATCCTCGATCGTGTTGACCGCCTCCAGGCCCGGCTTGCCGATCTGCGCCGGGATCAGGCCGTTCTCGACGTAGTCCTTCAAGGCCGGCGAGAAATAGCCCATCGCCTCCCAGTGGTGCCGCGTGGTGGCGTCCACATCCAGGACGTTGATGACGATCGGGATGATGCCGATCACCCGCCTGTCCAGCGCGCCCACCAGCCAAGTCGTCCAGGCCCGCTTGGAGCCGCCGGAGACCACGAAGCCATCGATCTTCAGCTTCCCGCCCGCGTCGCTGGCCAGGTACTGCTGCACCGCCGTCATCGCCTGCGTCCCGCTCTTCACCATCGGCAGGCGCACGAGCTCGAGCGGATTGCGGTCCTTGGCGAACTTCGCCTGCTGGTAGGCGATGATCTCGTCCTCGACCCGCGGCTTGGGGTCCTCGGTGAACCGCAGCGGCTGGTTCGGCACGTCGTCCAGCTCGGCCACCACCGAATTGGTCTCGACCGCCATCTTCGCGAACCGCTCGGTCGCCTTGCCCGGCGCCGGGTCGTCGTTCTTGCCGCCGGTGATGAACAGGAACGCCTTGTCGTGGCTGACCTTGCCATTCTTCGCGATGTCATTTGGGATGACGACCGTCAGCCAGTGCTTCCAGACGGGCTTGTCGACCTCCTTCGGCGTCAGCCAGGTCTGCGAGACCATCTCCAGCACCGCGCCGTGGTAGCCGGGGCCGGAGACCTGGCCCACGACCTTCCACGAGAAGGCCGGGTCCGGCTTGGCGACATAGGCGTCCAGCGCATTCTTCGGGTTCGCCAGCGCGGGCGTTCCCAGCAGCGCGACAGCGGCCGCGACCGCTCCGAACAGTTTCCCTGGATGCATCGAAGAACCTCCCCTACCGGACCGTCGCACGCAGCCCTTGGCGCGCACCATGGCGCCCCGCGTTGACTCGGCCAAGCGCGCGACCGACTGTTAGGCAGCCGAACAACATTCGGGGAGCGGCATGCGTCCGGAAGAAGCCGACCTGGCGCACCGTCTGCAGCGGCTGGTCGTGCGCCTGCATCGCGAGCTGCGCTGGGAAAGCGCCGAGATCGGCGTCTCCAGCGCCGACGCCATGGCGCTCTTCGACCTGCGGCGCCATCCGGGCTCCGGCGTCAGCCAGCTCGCCCGCCTGGCCGGCGTGGCCCGCTCGGTGATGAGCGAGCGCCTGAAGCGGCTGGAGGCCGATGGCCTGGTGGCGCGCGACGCGGTCGCGCGTCCCGACCGGCGGCGCATCGGTTTCGTGGTGACGCCGGGCGGCCACGCGATGCTGAAGCACATGGCGCGCGTCCGCCGCAACCAGGTCGCCGCGCGCCTCGCCGCGCTGACCCCAGCCGAGCGCGCGGCCATCGAGAACGCCGTCGACGCGCTGGACCGCCTGCCGCAGTGGCGCAGCGCCGGGGAGCGGGCCGCCGACGCCGAACGGCAATCAAGAGACGGCTGGGGAAGGGATCACCATGAGGCGCGAAGGATTCGACAGGCGTAGCGTCATCGCCCTGGCTGGCGCGGCGGGTCTTTTGGGCGCGGCGGCGGCGCGCGCCGGGCCCTACATCGCCACGGGCGTGACGCCCGCCGTGAAGACCACCAACGGGCCGGTGATCGGGCTGATGGAGGCCGGCGTCCCGACCTTCAAGGGCCTGCGCTACGGCGCCCCGCCGGTGGGCGCGCTGCGCTGGGCGCCCCCGGCGCGGCCACAGCCTTGGACCGATCCGGCCGCGGCGATCAGCTTCGGCCCGGCCGCCGTCCAGCTCGCCTCGGGCGGCGGGGCCCTGCGCTACCCGGGCAAGGTTGGTCCGGGCCTGAACCAGCTGATGAACTCCGGCGAGGACGCGATCCGTGGCCGCGAGGACTGCCTGTTCCTGAATCTCTGGACCCCGGCGCTCGACAATAAGGCCCGGCCGGTCATGGTCTGGTTCCATGGCGGCGGCTTCAACTACGGGAGCGGCAACTGGCCGGTCTATGACGGCCATAACCTGGCGAAGAACCACGACGTCGTCCTGGTCAGCGTCACCCACCGGCTCAACGCCTTCGGCTACCTGGAGGTCGCCGGCCTCGGCGACGGCCATCCGGCGAGCGGCAACGCGGGCATGCTGGACCTGATCGCGGCCCTGCAATGGGTGCGCGACAACGCCGCCGCGTTCGGCGGCGACCCCGGCAACGTCACCGTCTTCGGCCAGTCGGGCGGCGGCGGGAAGGTCTCGACCAGCCTCGCCATGCCCGCCGCCAACGGCCTGCGCCACAAGGGCATCATCGAGAGCGGCGCCACGCTGCGCGCCACCGAGAAGGAGGCGGCGCTCGAGCAGACGCATCGGTTGCTGAAGGCGGCCGGCGGCGTCGACCTCGCCGCTTTGCGCGCCGCCCCGCCCGAGGCGATCATCGCGGCCTGCAAGGCCATGGGACCGACCGGCCTGCGCTGGGGCCCGGTGCGCGACGGCGTGACAATCCTGGCCCATCCCTTCGATCCGGTCGCCAACCCGGTGGGCAAGGACGTGGCGGTCATGGTGGGCTGCACCGCCGACGAACAGACGCTCTACAACGTCGGCTTCGACTGGTGGGGCAAGCAGACCGAGGCCGAGATGGTCGAGCGGCTGAAGGCGCAGTACGGGCCGCTCACCGACCGCCTCGTCGCCGCCGCCAAAGCCAGGTATCCGAACGACAACCCGAGCTACCTCTACACCGACATCACGTCCAAGCAGGCCTTCGTCTCCTCCGCGGCGCTGGCCGAGCGCAAGTCGGCGCAGGCCGCGCCGGTGTACATGTACGTCTGGGAATGGGGCGCGCCGGTGGACGGCGGGATGATGCGGGCGCCGCACACGATGGAAATCCCGTTCGCCTTCGACAACGTGGGCCTGGGCCCGATCCTGCTGGGGACCGCGCCTTCGACCGCGGCGCTGGGCCGCCAGGCCTCGGCGGCCTGGACCGCCTTCGCGCGCACCGGCGATCCGAACGACCCGAAGTCCGGCCTGCCGCACTGGCCGCGCTACGACGCCGCCCGTCGCGCCACGATGGTCTTCAACGTGAAGAGCCGTATCGAGGACGACCCCTTCGCCGAGTTCCGCAAGCTGATGCCGACCCAGCGGCCGGCCTGATCTCGCCGGCCGACGGCCACTCGTGGGTGCGACAGACCGCCGCGCTGGCTCTGCCGTAGCGTCACCCGCTAAGGTCGGCTGCCCGACGGACTTCAACCACACGTCGGGCGGCAAAGAGCGGGTCGTCCAGGGGGTTCCTGGGCGGCCCGTTGCTCTAGGCGCCGGGCTCTAGGTGCTGGGCTCTAGGTCTTGGCGGGCGGCGGCGCCATCCGCCGCTGGGCGACCGCACAGCAGGACGCCGAGCCGATCGGCCCTTCCTCGTCGTAGAGGAAGCATTCGCCGATCGCCACGCCGTCGGTGGCGCCGTGGTTGACCACCTCGTAGCCCAGCCATTCCGTCACCGGTGCCCGGTGCAGATAGACGGTGACGTCGGAGTTGATGAACTCCAGCCCCTGGTCGCCGGCGTTGGCGAACGGGCTCGCGAAGTCGGCCGAGACCGCCACGCGCACGAACGGGGTCAGCGGCCGGCCCTCGACCAGCTCGCGCACCTCGCTCATCCACGTCCGCTTCTGGCCCACCGTGCCGAAGTCGCCGGCGATCCGGCGCATCGCCCACATGCCGCCCATGCCCGAGCGCAGGTCGGTCGGCGGCGGGATATCGGCGGGCCTGGGGACCTCCCACGCGGGCGGCTTCCAGACAGTGCCGGCCGGCTGCTCTGCCTTCTTGAGGAGCTGGCAGGTCGCCCGCCCGGCGCTGACGCCGCCCGAGATGAACTCCGCGTCGATCACCTTGATCCGGTTGCCGTCGCGCACCACCCGCGTGGTCACCTCGACGGGCGAGAGGTCCGGCAGGCGGTACATGTCGACGGTGAGCCGGGCCGGCATGAACGCCGGGTCGCCGTGCAGCCGCTCGATCTCGGCGCCGAGCAGGCCCGCGATCACCCGCCCGTGCAGCGAGTTGGGGTTCCAGGGCCCGCGCGCGGCCGGGGTTGGGACATAATGGTCCCCCTCGATCCTGAAAAACGGTTCGTTGCTCATGGCGACGCTGGGTAGAGGCGCCCGCAACGGCGATCAAGCCTGGGCCGCCGCGGGCTCCGCCCGCACTTCCGACCCCTCGCTGCGCCACAGGATCACGGTGATCGCCATGTCGGCGGTGACGTTGCCGATGGTGCGGAAGATGTCGGGGATCACCTCCACCGCGATCAGGATCGGCAAGAGGTCCACGGGAATGCCCATGGTCAGGCAGATCGGCGCGATCGAGGCGAAGAAGGAGAGCTGGCCCGGCAGGCTGACCGAGGCCAGGCTGGTCGCCACCGCCACGAAGGCCCCGCCCGCGAGCTGCGCCGCCGACGGATGGACGCCATAGACCCTGAGCAGGAAGAGCACGACGCCGTAGTTCGCCACCGGCCCGGTCATCCGGAAGAGCGCGACCGCCAGCGGCAGCACCAGGCCGGTGATCCGGTCGGGCACGCCGAGGTCGTCGCGCAGCCGCTCGACCATCGCCGGCAGGCAGGCCAGCGACGACTGGGTCGCGAACGCCGCCACCTGCACCGGGGCCACGCTGCGCGCCCAGGTCTTCAGCGGCGCGCGGCCGATGAGGAGGGCCATCAGGTAGGCGATCGCGGTGATGCTGATATTGCCCAGCGAGATCGCCGTCATGTAGTGGACGATCTCGCCCGCCGCGCCCACGCCGGCTCGCAGGCCCACGCCCAGGCCCAGCGCGAAGACCCCGAACGGCGCGGCCAGCAGCACCCAGCGCACGATGGTCACCATCGCCTCGCTGACGCTCTCGAAGAACTCCAGCACGCCGCGGCGGCGCGCCTCGGGCAGGCGGGTGACCGCGAAGCCGAAGAAGCTCGCGAAGATCACCAGCGGCAGGATGGCGTCCTCGCTGGCCGCCTTCACGGCATTCGGCGGGGCCAGGCCCCTGATGAAGTCGATCAGGTTGGGCGCGGCCCTGGCCACGTCGGGCGAGGCGCTGGCCCCTGCCCGGAGCGCCGCTGCGCCGGTCGGGCTCACCGGCCACGCCGCATAGAAGGCGTCGGCGAAGAAGATCGTGTAGACCGCGCCGAACGCCAGCAGGCCCACGATCATGGCGATGGTCTTGAGCGCCAGCCGCCCGGTCGCGGCCGCGTCCGCGACGCCCGCGATCCCGGTCACCAGCACCGCGAAGATCAGCGGCACGACCGTCATCCGCAGGCTGTTCAGCCACAGCCCGCCGCCCGCCTCGATGACCTCGATCACCCGCTTGATGTCCGCCCCGGCGTAGGCCGCAGCCGCCGCGCCCAGCGAAAGCCCCAGGACGAGCGCGATCAGCACGCGCACGCTCAACGATCGCAGCATCCGGCTCTCCCCAGCGGCGGCAAACCCTATGGCGAGTGGACCGGCCGGCGCAACCGAACCAGGGACAGGGATCGAACCTGCGCCTTGGACGTTTCTTCAGACCAACCTCGAAAATCCGGCAGCCCTGGAGTCCCGATGACGCGCCTGCGAAAACAGCTTCCCGCCTTCCAGGGCGAGGGCGAGCTCCGCTATCGCGGCTTCCAGGGTCCGGTGGACTATGAGGTGCGCGGCGAGCCGGGGACGCTGAAGCTGGGGCCGGCGCGCCTGCGCGGCTCGCTCACAACGACACCCGAGGTGGCGGCCGAGGTGTTCCGCGCCGGCGAGGCGGAGCTGAAGCTCGAAGGCGGCGATACGTTCCGCATCACGCTCGTCGGCCATTCGGCCGGCTCCAGCGTCGCCTACTTCGAAATGCGGGTGTGAGCCGGGCGGGGCGGAGCCCGGGGATCTAGCCGGCGGAATAGGCCATCGGCTCGGCGACCGGCAGGGTGTAGACCAGGGTGTCCCCGTCCCAGACTTCCGCACGCACGCCGTCCGCCCGCTGAGCCAGCAACTGCGCCGCCCGCTCCTGGGCTCCGCGCTGGGTGAGTTCCGGCAGCACCTCGAAGTGGGGTACGCCGTCGCCCTTGCGGTGGATGTAACAGAAGAACGGCATTCCCGGCTTTCTACGCTGCCCCCGGCGACTGGCGAGACTCGAGTTTGCGCTGATCCGCGCGGTGATCCAAAAACATTTGGCAGGGACTCGCAAGTATTTGAACGACGTCGGGTAGGTGACAGATTGACGCCGCCCGGCCGCGGCTAGTTATCCACAAGCCCGCCCCAAGGGGTCAGGCCCGCGCCTGGTAGCGTTGGTCAGCGAATAGCTGCCCTGACCCGGTCGCTGGTCGCGCGGGCGCTGCGCCACGTGAGCCAGGGCGATGCCCTCACCGCTGCAGCGCGTCACCTCCGCGCCGCCGCGTCAGCGGACCCGGACGGATACGTCGCAGACCGAGAAGGCGGCGCCCTTCTGCGCCCGGATCGCGGCCAGGCGGGCCCGGAACGCCGCCCCGCGCTCGTTCTCGACCGTCAGCTTCGGGCGCTCGGCCGCGGGCAGGTCGGCGGCCAGCCGGACCTTCAGCATTCGGTCGGGGTCCTTTGGCGGCTCGCCGACATTGATCGCCCGCACCACGTCCAGGCCCTCAACCACGCGGCCCCACACCGCGTAGTCGTGGTCCAGCCTGCGGGCCGGCGCGCGCATGAAGAAGATCTCGCTGTTGGCGGTGTCGACGCCGGCCTGCCGCCCCATCCCCGCGACGCCGTCGCAATAGGCGCCCCAGGCGCGCAGCCGGTGGTCCGCGCCCAGCGCCTGCTCGGCCGCGCCCACCCCGGCGAACGGGACCGAGCCCAGGAAGCCCTCGACCCCGTCGCCGCGCCGCACGGCGATGGACGGCTGCGCGCCCGCCGGAACCCGGAAGCTGAACTCGGCAGGTAGGTCCGGATAGGCGGAGGTCCCGCCGTCCCGATTGTTTGGATTGCCGTTCTGGTCGACGAAGCCTTCGATCACCCGATGGAACAGGAGCCCGTCGTAGACGCCCTCGCGGGCCAGCCGCTTGACCCGCTCCACCGCCTTGGGCGCGAACGCCGGCGCCATCTCCACCACGATCCGGCCCTTGGTCGTCTCGATGACCAGGGTCTCGGCGGGGTCCAGCGGCCGCCAGTCCGGCTCGGCCCCAGTCGCGCTTACCGCCGCCCCCATCAGCGCCAGAGCCGCCGAAACCATCAGCAATCGCCGCATGCGCCCACCCCTTCCCATCCAGATCGGAAACAATCTTCTTCCGCTGCGCCGCTTCCACGCAAGCGCGGCAAGCCTATCTTGCTCCGCGAAAGGATCACCCGATGATCGAGAAACGTCCCTTTGCGGGCCTCGGCGGCGCCGACCACGGCTGGCTGAAGGCCAAGCACCACTTTTCGTTCGCCAACTACTACGACCCCCAGCGGATGGGCTGGGGCAGCTTGCGCGTCTGGAACGACGACGAGATCGCGCCCAACTCCGGCTTCCCGCCGCACCCCCACCGCGACATGGAGATCATCACCTACGTCCGCGAAGGCGCGATCACTCATAAGGACTCCCTCGGCAACGAGGGCCGGACCGGCGCGGGCGACGTGCAGGTGATGAGCGCCGGCACGGGCGTGCGCCACGCCGAGTACAACCTCGAATCCGAGGCGACCCGCCTGTTCCAGATCTGGATCGAGCCCGACTCCTCCGGCGGACCGCCGTCGTGGGGCGCGAGGCCGTTCCCCAAGGCCGACCGCGCCGGCCGGTTCGTCACCCTCGCCTCCGGCCTGCCCGGCGACGAGGACGCGCTGCAGATCCGCACGCCCGCGCGTGTGGCCGGCGCCACCATCCGGGCCGGCGAGACCGCCGACTATCCGGTCGATCCGTCGCGGCACATCTACCTGGTGCCGGCGGCCGGAGCCGTGGAGGTCAACGGCGTGCGCCTCGAGCCGCGCGACGGCGCGGCGATCACCGGCGAGAGCGCGCTGACGATTAAGGCGCTCGACGACGCCGAGGTGGTGCTGGTCGACGCGGCCTAAGGCCCCGCTTGCCGCGCCCCGCCCATTCCCTTAGCCAGGGCCGCAAAGGTCGGTTCGGGGGATTGGGCGGATGGCGGGTCTGGTGTTGGCGCTGGCGCTCGCCGCGCAGTCTGCGGCCACGCCGCCGGCGCAGGTCCGGCTCTACCATGACGTCACGCTCGGCCCGCAGGGCGACCGGATTGCCAGCGTCGAGGCCGACGACCCGCTCGACAGCGAGCGCGAGCCCCACGAGACCGTGGTGGTCCGCAGCCGTACGACCGGCGAGGTGATCGGCCGCTTCGATCCCTGCGCGGCCTGCTTCTACTCCGGCCTCGCCTGGTCGCCTGACGGCGCGGCGCTGGCCTTCGTCGCCAGCAACCGCAAGGCGCGCACGGCCAGCCTCGTCACCGTGCGCGACGGCAAGGCCGCGACGGCTCTCGACTTCGCGGGCCTGCTCGCCACCCCGCGCTGGTCGCCCGATGGCAAGACCCTGGCGGTTCTCGCCACCGACCGGCCGCGCAAGCTGACCGGCGCCACCCAGGCCGGCGCCGCCATCGTGGGCGAGATCGGCCACGAGACGGACGAGCAGCGCATCGCCGTGCTGCCCGCGACCGGCGGCCCGCTCAGGTTCCTCTCGCCGGCCGACACCTTCGTCTACGAGTACGACTGGACGCCGGACGGCAGGGGCTTCGCCGCGACCGAGGCGAAAGGCGACGGCGACAACACCTGGTGGGTCGCCCGGCTGGCCTTCGTCGGCGTCGACGCCTCGTTCCGCGAGATCGCCGCGCCGCCGGTGCAGATGAAGTACCCGCGGGTCTCGCCCGACGGGAAGACCGTCGCCTTCATCGGCGGCCTGCACTCCGACTTCGGGCCGACCGGCGGCGACCTCTGGACCGTGCCGCTGGCCGGCGGGACGGCCGTCGACCGCACGCCGGCGCTGAAGGCCAGCCTCTCCTCGCTGGCCTGGCGCAAGTCCGGGCTCTACGCGACCGCCATCGTTGGCGACCAGAACGCCCTGCTCTCGGTAGACCCCGCCAGCGGCGCTACGAAGACCCTCTATTCCGCCGCCGCCAGCTTCCAGGGCGGCGACGGGCGCCTCTCGCTCGACCGCGCGGGCAAGATCATGGCCGGCGAAGCGCAGACCTTCACCACCGCGCCGCACATCCTGGCGGGACCGGTCGCCGCGCCGAAGCCGATCACCCACGAGAACGACGCCGTAGGCGCCCAGGTCTCCGCCCGCAGCCTCACCTGGAAGAGCGACGGCTTCGACGTGCAGGGGTGGCTGATCGGCCCCAAGGACGTTCCCGCCGGGCGCAAGCTGCCGATGATCGTCGAGGTGCACGGCGGCCCGAGCTCGGCCACCCAGCCCACCTTCGAGTGGAAGGGCACGGCCTACGACTTCGTGGCCCACGGCTACTACGTCTTCCTGCCCAACCCGCGCGGCAGCTTCGGCCAGGGCGAGGCCTTCACCCGCGCCAACGTCAAGGACTTCGGCGGCGGCGACCTGAAGGACATCCTGGCCGGCGTCGACGCGGTCGAGAAGGTGGCCCCCGTCGACGACGCACGCCTGGGCGTCTACGGCCACTCCTACGGCGGCTTCATGACCATGTGGGCGGTCACTCACACGCAGCGGTTCAAGGCCGCGGTGGCCGGCGCGGGCATCGCCGACTGGGTCGCCTACTACGGCCAGAACGGCATCGATCAATGGATGGTCCCGTTCTTCGGATCGACCGCCTACGACGACCCGACGGTCTACGACCGCCTCTCGCCGATCCGCTACATCAAGGCCGCAAAGACCCCGACCTTCATCTATGTCGGCGAGCGCGACGTGGAGTGCCCGCCGGCCCAGAGCCTGGAGTTCCACCATGGCCTCGACGCCATGGGCGTGCCCAACACCCTGGTCATCTACCCCGGCGAGGGCCACGGCATCCGTGACGCGGACCACAAGGCCGACCTGAAGCGCCGCATCCTCGGCTGGTTCGACCAGTACCTCGGGCGGCCGCAGCCCTAGGCCGGCTGCGGCTGCGGCGCGAACTCCAGGACCTGGCGGATCTCGCAGGTCCCGGGGCCGGCGACCTTCAGGAAGCTCTTGCAGAGCTCGATCGCCTCTTGCTTGGAGTCGGCGTTGAGGAAGGCGAATCCGCCGGCCCGCACCGTCTCCTCAGACACGGTGAATTCGCCCCCGTCGGTCAGCCGCACCCGCGCGCACTGTTCGCGGGGCGTCAGCGGCTCCGTCGAGATCAGCTTGCCCTTGGTCGTCCATTCCTCGATGAGCCGGCCCATGGCGGCCATGTGCTCAGGCGAAGGCATGCCGCCCTCCTGGCCGGATTCCGGGCGATAGATCGAAAGATAGCGCATCGGGGTCTCCTTAGGTTTGCGCCCCAAGGACGGACCAGCCGACGGCGGGCCGACACCCGCGGGACGAATTTTCGGAGGCCTCAGGACAGGCCTTGCGCCAGCCGGTCCATGCTCTCGTGCGGCGTGCGGATGCCGCCTGAGCTCGGTGCGTCCAGGTCGTAGATCAGGCTCATGGTGAGCGCGATCAGGGCGAACAGCAGGGTCGAGGCCGCCAGCTCGCGCCGCCGGCGAGCGGCGAGGCCGACGCCGAACAGGCCCGCGGCGCCAAGCGTCAGCAGGACCAGCACCCGCAGCGTGCGGTCGGGGATCCTCACCTCGCGCGCGGCCCGCTCGGCCTCGGCCGCGTCGAACATCTCGTTGGTGGTCAGGAGCAGCGGCGTGATGGTCGCCGCACCCTCGGGCGTCCGCAGCGCCTGGCCGGTGACCGCCCAGATCCTCGCTTGCAGGCTGTCGGTCTGGCGCTGCGCTTCGGCGGCGTCGCGGTCGCGCGGCTCGTCCGCTACGGCCATGCGCCGCGCCAGCACGTAGGCCCGCATCAGAGGCCGAAGCTGGGCCCGGTCGGGCTCGGCGAGCAACTGCTGGCGCAGCAGGGTGGTGCCGATCGCGTTCGCCTCCGCCACCACCAGCTGGCGCCGTTCGTCATAGTGCCCCTGCGCCACGCTGAAACTGAGCGCGAGCAGCAGGGCGGTCAGCGCCAGCGTAGCCGACATGATGGTGTCCACCCCGCCGACGGCGTCCGGGCCGTCGCCTCGGCCATGCCGCGTGGCGGCGCGGAAACAGACCTCGGCGACGGCCATCATGGCGAGGGCCAACGCGGCCCAGATCAGTGCAACCTGCAGCAACGGCCTCTCCACGCGCCCTGGAGGCGCAAGGTCGGCCGGCGCAGAGATGCGACCTATCGGGCGTCCGCCGGATGAGCTGGCCGCTTCTGACCTATCCCTTGTGGATCGGGTCCACCCAGGCGACGCCCTCGGGCTTCTCCACGGGCTCGATGTCGAGGTTCACCACCACCGCGTCGCTGTCGCTGCGCACCAGCACGCAGCTCAGCGTCTCGTCGGACGAGGCGTTGATCTCCTGGTGCGGCACGTAGGGCGGCACATAGATGAAGTCGCCGGGCCCCGCCTCGGCGGTGAACTCCAGCTTCTCGCCCCAGCGCATGCGGGCGCGCCCGCTGACGATGTAGATCACGCTCTCCAACGGCCCATGGTGGTGCGCGCCGGTCTTGGCGTTGGCGTGGATGTGCACGGTGCCGGCCCACAGCTTCTGCGCGCCCATCCGCGCCCGGTCGATGGCCGCGGCCCGGTGCATGCCCGGGGTCTGCGGCGTGGAGTCGTCCAGCTGGTCGCCGGGCACCACGCGCACGCCCGAATGCTTCCAGCCGTCGGGAGGCGTCGCATCCGGGGGTGTCTCGGCGGGCTCGGTCATGGCTTGAGGAGACGCCAGGCCGGCGGGGTTGGCAACCGCCGCGGCTATTCCCTGGCCAGAACGTAGAGCAGCGCCCGCGACCCGAACGCCAGCACCAGGGCCGCGACCGCCAGGCTCGCCGAGAGGTGCCGCGCCCATCCCTCCACGGCGAACTCGAGCGCCATCAGCGCGCAGACCGCCGCCAGGATCACGCACAGCCAGTGGATCAACCGGCCTAGCGTCCCGGCCGCGCCCACCTCGCGCCGCCGCGGCCTGGGCCAAAGCAGATTGGGCAAGGCGACCTCCACTCGGAACCGAAAGCTATGCCGACCGGAACGCTTCTGGACGCGGATCGTGGCCGGCGTCGGGCGCTTGCGTGTCAGGCGCCCGCGGAAGCGGCAACGAAGCGCCGCGGTTGTTTCAGGAAGGGCAGATGCGCTGTCGCGCCGAACTAAGCAGCCCTAGTTGAGCAGGGGCGGGCCGACGACGGTCTCGTCCCACTCGCCGACGTCGTCCTGGATCAGCACGTGACGCGGCTCCTGGTCGAGCACCGCATATTCCCCGGCCGCGCTCAGCGCCGCCTCGCGGCTGTCATAGGCGCCGATCTCACCCTGCGCCTCGTCCACCAGCAGCCAACGGCCTCCGGCGGCCACCACGCTCAGATCGAACATCGCGCCCTCCTGCCCCGCGCCATATTTCACCGAACATTGTCCCAGGCGCGTTGACCGATGGTCGCAGGCGATGGTGAACAGAAAGCTCTCAACCTTCGCGGAAGTAGGGCTCCACCGGACCGTTGAGCTTGATGGTCAGCGGCTTGCCGTGCCGGTCCAGGGTCTTGCCGACCGCCAGCCGCACCCAGCCCTCGGAGACGCAGTATTCGTCGACGTTGGTCTTGTCCTCGCCCTTGAAGCGCACGCCCACGTTCCGGGCCAGGATGTCGGCGTCGTAGTAGGGGCTGTTCGGATCGGTGGAGAGGCGGTCGGGGAGCGTATCGGTCATCGCTCCGGCCTCGCACAGGGTCGCGCGGCGTGCAAGCCGCAGGACCGGCGGCGCCGTCGCGCAATCTTCTGAAATTCGCTAGTCTCCCGGGCAAGACATAATGACAGCGCGACCCGCGCGCGAGGGAGGCTCCCATGAGGCTTTTCACCACCGTCGCCCTGGCGGCGATCTCGGCCGCGGCCGCCACCGGCGCGGCCTCGCTGGCGGAGGCGAAGGACGCGCCCGCCGCAGCCTACAAGGCGCCCCGCACCGCGGCCGGCCAGCCGGACCTGCAGGGCGTCTGGACCAACGCCACCATCACCCCGCTGGAACGGCCCCAGGCGCTGGGCGAGCGGCTGGTGCTGACCGAGCAGGAGGCGCGCCGCGCCGAGGCCGGCAACGCCGCCCGCGTGCAGGGCGCCGCCCAGCCGACCAAGGCCGAGACCAAGGTCGACGACCTGCCGTCGTGCGGCGGCGGCCAGACCGGCCCGGCCTGCGGCTACAACGCCTTCTGGGTCGATCCCGGCACCAAGGTGATCCGCATCGGCGCCGAGCCGCGCAGCTCGATCATCGTCTCGCCGAAGGATGGCCGCCTGCCGCTCAGCGCCGCGACCCAGGCCCGCATCCGCGCCGCCCAGGGCAACGCGCGGGTCGGCAACTTCGACGGCCCCGAGCGCCGCCCGCTGGGCGAGCGCTGCCTGGTCGGCTTCGGCTCGACGTCCGGCCCGCCCATGCTGCCGGTGCTCTACAACAACCACTACCAGATCATTCAGACCCCGGGCGAGGTCATGATCGAGGTGGAGATGGTCCACGACACCCGGATCGTCCGCCTGAACGACGTCCACAAGCCGGCCTACGTCCGCCAGTGGATGGGCGACTCCATCGGCCACTGGGAGGGCGACACCCTCGTCGTGGAGACGACCAACTTCCGCCCTGACCAGACCTTCCGCGGCGCCACCGCCGGCCAGCGGGTCACCGAGCGCTTCACCCGCATCTCGCCGCAGCAGATCCTCTACCAGTTCGAGGTCGCCGATCCGGCCGCCCTGACCCAGCCGGTGAAGGGCGAGGAGTCGCTCAACGCCACCAACGACCGGGTCTACGAATACGCCTGCCACGAGGGCAACTACGCCCTGCCCGGCATCCTGGCCGGCGCGCGGGCGGAGGAGAAGAAGGGCCGCGAGATGGAAGGCACGCGCGGCGAAGTGAAGGAGGAAGGCGCCCAATGACCAGCCGTCACGCACTCTGGCTCACCAACGTGGGCGGAACGCCCTAGGTTGATGTCCAATCAACCCGCTGAATTCAAATAACTGATCGTCATGGCCGGGCTTGTCCCGGCCACCCAGACGCACCGATGCTGCACGGTGGAGCGCGGCATGGCCGAGCCTTGCCCTGCACCGCCCGCGTTTCTGGGTGGCCGGGACAAGCCCGGCCATGACGACCTGAGAAAATGATCGAGTCATCAACCTAGCGTCCTACCGGCAGCCGTCGATGACGTGCTCCAGCTCCGCGAGCCGGCGGGCGCGCAGGAGCCGGCCGGCCGCCATCAGCTGGTAGCGGTCCGCCGCGCCGCCGGCCGCAAGCAGCGCCTCGTCGGTGTCGGGATACTTGGGCGCATGCGGAAAGGCCTTGGGCACGCAGCTCACGCGCGCCGGCGCAGGCGCAGGCGGCGGCGCGGGGCGCGGCGGCTGCGGGGCAGCCTCCACCGACGGGGCCGGTGCAACTGTCGGCGCGGGCGCCTTGTGGCCGAGCGTGCCGCAGGCCGCCAGCGCCAGGCTCGCCGCGGCCATTGCCAGGCCGGAGCGCCAGCCGCTCAACGTGGTCGCCCATTGGCTCATCGCAGGCTTTCGAGCACCGCGCGGTCGGCGCTCTCCATGCGCGCGCAGACGTCGAAGCCCTGCGGCTCGCGCCCGGCCAGCCTTTGGGCGCGCGCCTCCAGGCTGCTCGGCGTCGACGCGCGCTGCTCGCGGGCTTCCGGCGTGGCGCTTTCGCAGGCCACCAGCTTGGCGTGTAAGAGGGCGCCGGTGCGCGCGTCCTGGGCGGCGAGCTGGTTGATCCTGGCCCGAAGCTGCGCCTCCGTCCGGGCCGCCGTCACGGAGGTGGCGACCAGCAGGCCGCACATGAAGACGGCGAGGGAGAAGCCCAGCAGCCCCGCGACGGGATGGCTGAAGGCCTGCAACAGACGTCGGAACATGACGACCCCTGGCGTTATCCGTTCAGGCGAGAGCTTGGCGCCGCAATTACCAAGCCTTCGTAAGCCCGCAAGCTCCGCCACAACTAAGGCGTGGGCATGACGGCGGCGTCGTGCGCTCGACACATCCTCGTCGCGTTGGCGGCTTAAGGAGACCTGAGGGGCGCGAGTGAGGAGCAGGTCCATGGCCGTCTACCGCATCTACCTCGTCCACGACGACGGACGCCTGGAGCCCGACGAAAGCTTCTACTGCAAGGAAGACTCCGAGGCCGTGCTGCGGCTGGCCCCGCCCGCGCGCCCCGACACGCGCGCCGAGCTCTGGCAAGGCGGCCGGCTGATCGCCGTCGCGGGCTCCCGCCGCTCGCCGCGGGGCGCCGCTCAGCGGGGAGCGGACGGCCAGCTCAGGAAATAGTCCCCCGGAGCATCGCCATCAGTGCATCGCGCCGGCGACGATCTCCAGCTTGTTGCCATCCGGGTCGAACAGCACCGCGCCGTAGTAGTCGGCGGCGATGTCCGGATGGGCCCCTGCGGCGCGTACGCTGACCGCGCCCTCGGCCACCGCGGCGGCATAGGCCCGGTCGACGGCCGCCCGGCTCGCAGCCGAGAACGCGATGTGGGTTCCCAGGCCCGCGACCTGCTCGCCCGCCACGGGGTAGAGGTAGAACTGCGCGCCCATGCCGCCCGGGCCATAGGCCAGCTCGGCGGCCGTCTGGTGCGCGGTCGCGTGGCCCAGCGGCGCCAGCACCGCATCGTAGAACCGTCTCGCCCGGCCAAGATCGCGGACACCGACGGAGAGGTGGTCGAACATGGCAGGCTCCTGGACAGCTCCGCGCCACGCGGAGCCCTCGAAGTGTGCACGCCCGAGCACGGCCGCAAGCCCATGGCGACGCTTTGGACCATCCGCGAAGACCCGCAGGCGCGGCTTGGCCGCGCCCCAGACCGCCGCCTCGTGTTTGACGTAGCGTTGGTCGCGGCCCTTGGCGCATAGTTGCAACCATGCATGCGAAGACTGACGCCGGCCCGGCCGATCCGGCCCCGGCTACAGCCTCGGTAACCTATCATCTGCCGGCCCCGGCTCTGCGGGAGGCGGTGACCACCTATTACCTAGTGAAGGTCGCAGGCGACGGGGTCGTGCGCGACCAGATCTTCCCGGAGTGGCCGAACTTCCGGATGATCCTGTCCGGCGACTGGACGGCGGATTTCCCTGACGAGCCCACCCGGCCAGTGCCGGTGGACGGCGTCACCGGCGCCCTGGAGCGCGCCGTCTGGGTCTCGGGGACGGCGGGGCTGATGGTCGGCGTGGGCCTCATGCCGCAGGGCTGGCCGCGCTTCACCGACCTGCCCGCGGACGCCTTCGCCAACCGCATGCGGCCGATGACCGACGCCCTGGGACCGGTCGCCGACGATCTGCACCGCCGGCTTTGCGAGGCCGCGGCCGACGCGGCGGGGGGCGACGAGGCCCTGTTCGCGGTGCTGGACGACCTCTTGCCGACGCTGCTGCGGCCGACGCCGCAGGCCGCGCTGGTCGCCGCCGCCCACACGGCCCTGCAGGACAGCGAGGTCCAGACCGTCTCGGGCTGGGCGGAGGCCGTCTCGCTGTCGCCGCGGCAGCTCGAGCGTTTCTCCCGCCGCTACTTCGGCCTTTCGCCGAAACGCCTGCTGCGCCGCCAGCGGCTGCTGCGCACGCTGGCCGCCATGCGCGAGGCCCCGCAGGGCGCCTGGACCCAGTTCCTCGACGCCCAATATGCCGACCAGGCCCACTTCATCCACGAATTCAACTACTACATGGGCATGTCGCCGAAGGCCTACCTGGCCCGCAACCAGCCGTTCATGGCCGAGGCGTGGAAGCGGCGCAAGGCGCTGCTCGGCTCGCCGGTGCAGGTGCTGCAGCCCGCCACCAGCGAGAAATCCTGAGACCGCGCGCTTTCTTCACCGAGCGGCGTTCGCATGTCGCGTTATTACAATTCTCCGTTGCAGGAACCCGGTTCACTGAGATCAAGGTTTGGGTTCAGTGGTGGGCATTCAGCTATGAACGACGGAGTCGATGTGGTGGTGGGCCGCCGCCTGAAAGCGCGGCGCAGGCTCATGGGGATCACCCAGCAGTCGCTGGGGGACGCCTGCGGGGTGACGTTCCAGCAGATCCAGAAGTACGAGGGCGCGGTCAGCCGCGTCTCGGCGCACATGCTCTGGAAGCTCGCCTGCGCGCTCGAGGTCGAGGTCGGCTATTTCTTCTCCGGCCTGAACCGGGAGGGGCTGGAGAACGTCCAGTCCGGCGCCATGGTCTCGGCCGGCGGCTTCAGCCCGAGGCTTTGAGCGCGGCTCTACGGTTCGGACGCGGGGCCGGAGCCCCGCGCCTTACCCCTACTACTTAGGCTTGCGGAACTTCAGGACGAACTGATCGGTCTTGCCGCGGATTGCCGGCTGGAACACGTTCAGGCTGTGGTCGTCGGCCGGGCTGGCCAGCATCCGGTCCTCGCTGACCAGCTTGAAGCCCGCCGCCTCGACCTCCTTCTTGACGTTCGCCTCGTCGATGCGGTGCAGCTTGTTGGCGGTCTCCGCCTCCGGCGCGCCGGCCGCGGCGGCGTGGTCGACCACCACGTAGAGCCCGCCGGGCTTCAGCGCCTTGAACACCTGCCGGTTGACGCTGTCGGCGGTGTCCGCCGGGAACGCCGGCAGATGCAGGTCATGGTAGTTCTGCACCGTCAGCACCAGGTCCAGCCCCTCCGGCAGGCCCACCGCCGAGAGCGGCGCGGTCAGCGGCGTCACGTTCTTGTAGTCGGCGACGGCCGCCTGCTGCTCCGTCCCATAAGCGGCGCGGAACTTCACGAACTCCGCCGACTGGTAGGCGTAGACCTTGCCGGCCGGCCCGACGGCGGGCGCCAGGATGCGGGTGAAATAGCCCGAACCCATCATGAAGTCGGCGACCTTCTGGCCGGGCTTCACCTCGGCGAACGCCAGCAGCTCGCCAGGCTTGCGGGCCGCGTCACGCGCCGTGTCGGCCGCGGGCCTCGCCTTGTCGGCCAGCGCGGCCGTGATGTTCGCCGGAACCGCCGCCATCGCCACGCCGGCCGCGCCCACCGCCAGCGCCACGAGCGCCGCCGTCATTCCTCGCCTGTCGATCATCTCGGAAGTCCTCCCCGTATCTTGGGACGAGCCTAGCACCGGTTGCGCGCGGCCTGTCAAAATCGTCAACTGCGCGCTGGGGACGATGCGAGTCTTGGCGTCGCGGGATTCTGGGGGCGAAATGACCGAGGCGGCCGCCGCGACGGGCGAAGAGCCCGAGGTCCTGCTGGAACCCGACGCCCAGCCGCTGCCCGCCGCGCGGCGGATGCGCCTGCTGCTCTACGCCGGCGTGCCGATCCTGATCGTCAACTTCGCCGCGCCCTACTGGGGCGTCCTGCTGCTGCCGATCACCTTCTTCCTGAAGAACCGGCTGCACCTGACGCCCAACGAGACCGCCCATTTCAACCTGATCGTCGCCATCCCGCTGTTCGTCAGTTCGCTGGCGGGCTTCGTGCGCGACCGCTGGAGCCCGTTCGGAGCCGGCGACCGCGGCCACCTGGTGGTCTTCGGCCTCGCCACCGCGGCGGTCTATGCGGTGCTGGCCTTCATGCAGCCGACCTACGCTCTGCTGCTCGGCGGCGTGCTGCTGGTCACCACGCTGATGCAGTTCGTCGCCGGGGCCGCGGCGGGCCTCTCCACCGGCGTCGGGCGCCACCACGCCATGACCGGCCAGATGAGCACCATCCAGAACATCGCCACCCTGGCGCCCACCGTGTTCGCCGCCCTGGCGGGCGGCATCCTCTCGGGGTTCCTGGAGGGCGGCGCGGCCACGACCGCGGCGCGCACCCTCTTCCTGCTGGGCGGCGGACTGATGCTGCTGCTGGCCGCCTTCGGCGCCTTCGGGCCCAGGCGCCTGTTCGACGACGCGAAGTCCGGCTCGCCGCCGCCGACGCTGACGCCGGCCGGCGACATCCTGCGCCTCTTGAAGACCTACGCCATCTATCCGGTGCTGCTGATCCAGCTGCTCTGGCAGTTCGCGCCGGGCGCCAACCTCGCCCTGCAATACCACCTGGCCAACGAGTTCCACGCCAGCGACGCCCAGGTGGGCGAGTTCTTCGCCATCTTCTACGCGACCTTCATCCCGGTCTTCCTGCTCTACGGCTGGCTCGCTCAGCGCTTCCGGCTGGGGACGCTGCTCTGGATCGGGGCGATCCTGGCGGTGCCGCAGATGGCGGGGCTGCTGTTCATCCGTTCCACCAGCGACGCGCTCCTCGCCGCCGCCTCGATGGGCCTCCTGGGCGGGATCGGCCAGGCGGCCTTCACCGACCTCGCCATGCGCTCGTGCCCCAAGGGGCTCGAGGGCGCGATGATGATGCTCTTCCTGTCGCTGTTCTGGGTCTCGAGCCGGCTGGGCGACCTGTGGGGCGCGGACCTCTACCAGAACCACGGCGGCTACAACGTGGCGCTCTGGGCCACCATCGCGGTCTATGCCGCGATCCTCCTGGTCGTGCCCTTCGTGCCAAGGCGGATCAAGGCGACCATCGACGCCTGACGGGCGGGCAGAGCTCTGGCGGGAACCCGACTGAGAGCGTCGCAGTTGCTCGGCCGGCCGCCCCGCAGGCGGCTGTCACCGAGGAACCGCTTCCATGCGTCCTGTCGTCCTTGCCGCGGCCGCCGTGGCCGCCCTGGCCTTCTCCGCCCCCGCCCTCGCCCAGACCGTCGACGAGCTCACCGTCACCGGCCGGGCGCTACGCGCCCCGCAGAGCCTCTCCGAGCGGGTCAGCTACGCCGACCTCGACCTCAACCAGGCGCGCGACCGCAAGGTGCTGCTGCAGCGGGTCAACGCCGCCGCCGGCCGGGTCTGCGACCAGTTGGACGAGCCGCGCCCGCACGCCGGCAATCTCGGCCGCTCCTGCCAGGAGCTCGCGGTGCGCGCCGCCACCGACCAGGTCCGCCTGGCCTTCGCCGACGCCCGCTGGGCGCCCGCGTTCGGCGCGAACAGCTATCCCGCGAACAGCTATGCGGCCGAGGCGAGCGCGGTCGCGCGCGACTACGTCGTCACTGCGGGGCCGGTCCCGGACACGCCGGAGAACCGCGCCCGCTACGGCGGCCCGATGTCGCGCGCCGGCAAGCGGACCATGGCCAGGGGCAACTAGGGCCCGAAGGCGCCGCGCCCTCTTCCCTGCCCTTTGGCGCGCCGGGAAGAGGGTTCGCGAACACGGTTACCGCCGCGTACACTTTCTGCAGCCGCGCTCTAACGCCTTGAAAACCCTGCGGCAAATAAATCCCGCATCGTTAGCCAATTGGCTTCACGAGCCGTTATTCATGGCGCGTTAAGGTGGGCCTTAGCGCTCGGAGGCGCCCATGAGTGAAGCTATTAAGATCCTGCAGTTCATCCGCGAGCTGAACGTCAACCCGCTGGCCGCCGTGATCGCGACCGCGGTGGTCGGCGCCTGGCTCGAGCAGACGTACGCCCGCAAGAAGACGCCGAATTTCACCAAGGCGCACCAGGGCGCGACGCTCAGAGACGGCGCCATGTAAGGTCCTGCTCTGGGCCGCCACCGGGCCGTCCGGCCTGGCTCGATCCGGCCCGACCGGACGGCGTCTAGTGCATGGACTGGGAGTGCTCGCCGCCAGGCTGGGCGATGTCGCGCAACGCGGCCCCGCTCTTGGCCGCTTCGCCGCCCGACGCCAGGTCGGAGAGCGAGACGATGCCGACCAGCCGCTTCTCGCGGTTCAGCACCGGCAACCGGCGAACCTGCAGGTCGCTCATGTTGCGCAGCACCTCGTCGGCGCTGTCATCCTCGTAGCAGTAGCGGATCTCCGCGCTCATCACGTCGCGCACCTTGGCCTCCGGGCCCTTGCCGCAGGCGACGCCGCGGATGGCGATGTCGCGGTCGGTGACCATGCCCACCAGGCGATCGTTCTCTCCCACCGGCAGGACGCCGGCGTCGCAGTCGGCCATCGCCATGGCCGCCTCCCGCATGGTGTCTTCAGGACTCGTGATCCGCACGTCTCGCGTCATGCACTCGCCGACCTTCATGGGAACCTCCGCCGTTGCCGCGAGCCCCGCCCGTGGCCACAGAACCGGTGCGCGCTTGGCGCGGTTCCGGGGTCCGGCGTTCAACCGTCGTCGGGATAGCGGAAGATGGTCGCGCCGCTGCGGTTCAGGATGACATAGCCCGGGGGCGGCCCTTGCGGGAACCGCCCGGAAGCGTAGAGCGCCGCCGCCTGCGCCTTGGCTTCCTCGGGGCCCGCCGCTTCGATCCGGCGGGTCTGCGCGCTGATCCGGCTCGCCGCGGGCCATTCGAAGACCAGGATATAGTGGCTCAAGGCGGGCACGCGCACGCCGCGCCGAAGTCGATGCAAATAATCACGCTGGCCGTCCCTATGTCGGGTAGTCAACGTTGCTCACCAGAAGTCGTTGCAAAACGGCGTTCGCCTTGCGCGAGCACCGCGGACGCTTCCGGAGCTTGGCGCCGGTGGCGATGCCACTAGGGTGGTGACCGGCGGAGGCGAGACATGGCGAAGATGGAAATCTGGCGGTGGTCCGCGGTGGAAACCGCCCGCGCCATCGCGGCCGGCGAGACGAGCGCGCACGAGGTCGTCGCCGCCCACCTGGCGCGCAAGGCCGAGGCAAACCCCGCGATCAACGCCGTCGTCGTCGATCTCTCGGCCCAGGCGCTGCAGGCCGCCGACGCCGCCGACCGGGCCCGGGCGAAAGGCGCGCCGCTGGGTCCGCTGCACGGCGTCCCGGTGACCGTGAAGATCAACGTCGACGTCGAGGGCCAGGCCAACTCCAACGGCGTGCCGGGCCTCGCGAACCTGATCGCCACCACGGATTCCCCGGTCGCCGCCAACTTCCGCAAGGCCGGCGCGATCGTCATCGGGCTCACCAACACGCCGGAGTTCTCGCTCAGGGCCTTCACCGACAACCCGCTGCACGGCCAGACGCTGAACCCCTGGGACCCGGCGATCACCTGCGGCGGCTCCTCGGGCGGGGCGGCGGCCTCCTTGGCCAGCGGCATCGGCGCGATCGCCCACGGCAACGACATCGGCGGCTCGCTGCGCTGGCCGGCCGCCTGCTGCGGCGTCTCGACGATCAAGCCGACCCTGGGCCGCGTGCCCGCCTACAACGCCAGCGCCGCGGTGGAGCGGCCGCCCATGGCCCAGCTGATGAGCGTCCAGGGCCCGCTCGCCCGCGAGGTGGCCGACGTGCGCCTGGGCCTGGCCGCGCTCGCCCGGCGCGACGCCCGCGACCCCTGGTGGGTCCACGCCCCGCTCGAGGGCCCGCCGCCGCCGCGGCCGATCAGGGTCGCCGTCGCCAGGATGCCCGGCGATCTCGACACCAATTCCGAGGTCATGGGCCTGGTGGCCCGCGCGGCCGACCACCTCTCCGACGCCGGCTATGCGGTCAGCGAGGTCGCCGTCCCCGACATCACCGACGCCTGGCAGCTCTGGTGCGACCTGATCTCCACCGAGATCGCCACCGTCCAGATCGGTCCCATGCGCGAGCTGGGCAGCGCCCCCTTCGTGCGGGCCCTGGAGGGCATCCTCCACATGGCCACCATCCTCGACCAGAAGGGCTACATCGAAGGGGTCGCCCGCCGCGCCCGGCTGCTCCGCGAGTGGCTGGCCATGCTCGAGGACTATCCGGTGATCCTGGCGCCGGTTTCGGTCCAGCCGACGCCGGCCTACGACGCCGACCTGCAGGGCGACGCCGCCGTGGCCCGGTTCTTCCGCAACGACCTGCGCTTCGTGGGCGCGATCAGCGTGCTGGGCCTGCCCGTCGCCACCACCCCCGCCGGCCTCACCCGCGCCGGCCACCCGGTCGGCGTCCAGCTCATCGCCTCGCGCTATCGGGAGGACCTGGCGCTGGACGCCGCCGCCGCCATCGAGGCCCGCGTCGGCGTGCTGGCGGAGAAGCTCTGGGACCGCGTGCCGGCCTAGGCCGACGGCTCCCCTGCCCCCGATGCTCACGATCGGCTTCAGCGTCGGTGCGCTCAGCGCGGCTTGGCGGCCGTCGTCTCGGGCATCGACGGCGCCGCGCGCAGCTGCAGGTTGGCGAGGTCCGGCTTGACCGTGCAGCCGGAAAGGTGGGCGACCTCCAGGCTTCGCTGGAAGCGGGTCATCGTCTGGCTGTGATAAAGCCCGTCCAGCGCGCGGGCGTCGAGCTTCAGCCCCGAGCGCCGCAGGCTGCCGAGCAGGAACGTCGAGTAGTTCTGGATCCAGTCATTGTCCGTGCGGATGCGCTGGAGGGCGCGAGCCAGGGCTTCCAGTTCAGCAGGCGACATTCGTCCCGGTGCGGGCTGGATCGATTGCAGCGCGCCCATCGCTTCCCGCTCGTCCTCCGGGTAGTGCTGAAGCGGCGGAATCGCCAAGTAGGGCATGGTCCATTTGACGATCTCGTCGGTCGGCATGTGGGCCGTTCCGTCCGCGGCCACGAACGAGCGCCAGGCCTCCATGTCCCAGGTGAGCAGCGCCGGCACATAGCCGGGGTAGGTCCCGGCCAGGCCGGCGACCGTCACGCGATCCCCACCCGCCTCGGCGACGTCTTGCAGGTTGTCCAGATATCGCTCCAGGCAGTCGTGCGTGGCCAGCCGGAAATAGGCCTCCGGGGCGCCGTCGGCCGTGAGCTCGTTGACCATGGCCGCGCGCAGCTCGCGCATCTTGTGCTGCCAGTGGATCGTCTCGACGACCTGCTCGGCGGAGAGCGCGATCAGCACGCCGATGACGATGATGCCGATCTCCGTCACGAACTCCCGCCAGCCATGGATCGGCTTCGGCTTGTGGACGTCCATGCGGCGCTCCGATGCGGATATTCCGACGGGAATCCGTAACCGGACTCAGTGAGCCCCGGCAACGGGAGCGGAGCGCGCCTCGGCAGCCGTCGCGGACCGCAGATTGCCCTCCGCCACGCGAGCGCCGGCCAGGATCCCCGCCAGCGAGCGGTCGCCTTCGTGGCAGGCGTATTCGTAGATCGGGCCCTTGCCCGCGTTCAGCGCCATCTCCCCCTTCCAGGGGCGAGTGAAGACCGCCGGGTCGTCGACGGTGAAGGCGTACAGGATCTGGGTCGGCGACACGCGCGTGAACCGCTCCGTCACCTTCGCCGCCTCGGACATGAAGTGTGCGCTGCCGCCGAGCCCCCGCAGGGATTCGCGGGGCGGGAAGTTGGTCGTCTCGACCACCAGCGTATCGCCCTCCCACCAGCCGACGGAATCGCCCATCCACGGCCGGACGTCGGCCGGCAGGTGCCGGCGGTCACCCAGGCGGATGATGCGCACGTCGTGGTTCATCTCCACCAGCAGGGCCACGGTCCCGGCGGTCTGCACGAACTGGTAGTTGGGGTTGTAGCGGGCGTTCAGCATCGGTGGCCCGGACACCCCGGCCGAGCCCAGCAGGCACTGTTCGTTGGTCGCCCGCACCTCGGGATTGTCCGCCGTTCCGGCGCGCGCGCGGGCGGCGTCGAAACTGCGACGGCCGACCTCGCTGTAGGGCAGGCGCCCGTCGGGCGGGTCCACGACCCACGAGCTGCGCGCCGCGCCGCCGATGCGCGCCAGGCTCGCGCCGTCGTACCATTCGGTCTCCACCGACCCCACCGGATCGCCGGGCACGGGAGGCGGTGTCCCGCTGTGCCGGCGGTCGTAGGCGGCGGCCTCGGCGGGCGGAACGATCAGGGCCTGGAAGTCCTTGGGCCGTTCCAGCGCGGTCAGCGAGAGGTTGGTCCAGACGCCCTGCAGGTCGGGCTGCCCGGAGGCCGTGCGCGGCGCGCGATAGGGCCCGGCCTGCGCCACCGGCGCGATGAGCAGGACCGCAACAGCCATGGCGAACACAGCTTTGCCCATGGCCCTCGGCTAGCGCCGCCACCGCCATGTGTCGAGTAACAGCTGCACGATCAGCGCGTCGACGCGCGTTGCGCCAGTGACCCCATGTCGCAGCGGTAGGGCGCGCATCGCCCGCATCTTGCGGGCTATTAATGAAGTCCATCTTTTCAAGGACTTCTGAGGCGCCCCATGTCCGACTGGCTCTTCGATCATCCCACGTCCGCACCGCCGCTGACCGAACTGGACCACGGCCAAGGCGGCCAGCATTTGCTGGACCTCGACCATGGCCAGAGCGCCCAGCACGGGCCGGGCTACCTGATCTACGACGAGGGCCAGCTCTCCGTCGTCTCGGCCGCCAAGGGCGGCGGGCACGGGCCAAATTCTGGCGGCGGCGGCGGCGGCGGCACGCCGACCCCCACGCCCACCCCGACTCCCACCCCCACGCCCAGCCCGACCCCCACCGGCTCGCCGGCCTCGACCCTGGTGGGCTCCTCCACCGGTCTCGAGATCAACCTCATCTGGGACGATTCCGTGCGCACCGCCGCCAACTGGTTGGACGTCGAGAACGCGGTGGTCTCCGCGGCGCAGATCTACACCACCAATTTCTCCACCCACGCCATTCTCAACATCCAGGTCGGGCTGGGCGAAGTGAACGGCTCGGCCCTGGGCGCCGGCGCGCTCGGCCAGAGCGAGACGCTGGGCTACGCGGTCAACTACACGACGCTGACAAACGCCCTGGGCGCGGCCGACGCGAACCTGGTCGCGAGCGGCCTGATGTCGTCCGGCGCCGTCACCGCGGTGGGCGCACTCGCCGCCAAGACCTTCTTCGTCGCCAGCGCCGAGGCCAAGGCCCTGGGCCTCGTCAGCGCCACCTCGACGGCGGTGGACGGCTACATCGGCCTGACCAACTCGAGCGCGATCGCCTTCAGCGGCGCGATCGGCGCCGGCCAGTACGACCCGGTCGGCGTAGTGGCCCACGAGCTCAGCGAGGTGATGGGCCGGATCGGCATGGAGGGCAGCGGCGGCTACTACACGCCGCTCGACCTGTTCCGCTATTCGGCGCTCAACCAGCCCGACCTGACGCCCACGGCCGCCTACTTCTCGACCGACCTCGGGGCGACGGCGCTCAACTACTACAACAACCCGGCGAACGGCGGCGACGCCGCGGACTGGGCGACCATGGCCCAGAACGCAACCAACGCCTACGACGCCTTCGGCAATCCGGGCGTGACCACGGGCCTGACCAAGAACGATCTCCTGGAGGTGGCGTCGCTCGGCTACCGCCCGGCGGGCGTCCTCGGCCCGGTCATCGCCTGACCGGCTGGCGCGGCGTTCTGCTTCGATAGGAATTGCCAAGAACCACTGTCATCCCGGCCGGAAGACCGCCTCTTGGCGGGCTGTAGAGCCGGGACCCAGGAGCGACCGCACAGCCTGAGCCCCTAGGTCCCGGCTCTCCGCTTCGCTGCGGCCGGGATGACGGAGCTTTATGGTTTGAAACAATCGTTTTCAGCAGGTGCAATTGAGTACGAAGCCTGCGTGAAAACCCGCCTCGCCGAAATCGGTGCTGGAGGGCCGGCGGGGCGCTCTTTGGGGGGAGAAAGGGGTCCAGGTCCTGACTGTTGAACTTGGAATGCGCCCCGCCGACCCGTGCAGGATGCCCCGCCCGTCCGCTTAAGGCGATCAGGTGAAACCCTGAGTGGGCCCTAGAGGCTGTTCGCCCGCCCCGTCTGTAGCCTTTCCCGCTCACGATGAGGCATCGTGGCTGGACGACAAGGACCCGGGAGGAGACGCCGATGGGCGAGCTGGTGCTGACGACCTACGACTGGGTCCCCGAGCCGCCACGGGGCCTTGTCCGCGACCTGCGTGTACGCTGGGCGCTGGAGGAGGCGGGGCTAGCCTATCGGGTGGCGACGACCCCTTTCGAGGGACGTGGCCCGGAGCATTTCGCGACGCAGCCGTTCGGCCAGGTTCCCTGGCTGACGGACGGCGACATCACCATCTTCGAGAGCGGGGCGATCCTCCTGCACCTGGGCGAGAAGAGCCCGGCGCTCATGCCCGCCGACGCGCGCGGGCGGGCGGAGGCGATGGAGTGGGTGTTCGCGGCGCTCAACTCGGTCGAGGCGGCGAGCCAACCGTGGTCGCTGTTCCGCTTCATGGGCTTCCCTGGCGATGTTCCCCAGGCCGAGTTCGTGGACGGCTTCCTGAAGGCGCGGCTCGACCGGATGGAGGCGGTGCTGGCCGGCCGGGAGTGGCTGGCGGGCGGCGGCTTCTCCGTGGCGGACCTTCTGATGGCCGACGTGCTGCGGCCGGTGGACCGGTTCGACGGGCTCGCGGCCTATCCGGCATGCCGGGCGTACCTGGCGCGGATCACCGGCCGGCCGGCGTTCAGGAAGGCCCACGCCGACCAGCTGGCGCACTTCGCGGCGGCCGACGCGGCGCGCGGCGGCGGCTAGGCCAACCGACATTTAACGGGTGGCCACCTCTGGTGAATATCGCCTGACCCTGGAATCACCGGTCGCGATCAGCTCTTCGGCAGGCAGGCCAGCGCCGGATCGGGCCGGCGGGGTATCGGCCCGAACGCCCTGGCGGTGTCGCGCTCCGGGCGGGCGCCGCGGGCGATCTCGCGTTGGCGGGTGAGTTCCTTCACGCCCAGCTCGCGGAACTGCGCGCTGGTGAGGCTGCCCAGGAAGGCGACGACGTCGTCGATCTCCGCCTCGGAAAGCCGCAGGGGCCGGATGTTCCCGTCCAGCCAGGGATTGTTCATCCCGCCCTTGTTGTAGTGGTCCACGACGTCCCACAGCGTCCGTTCGGAGCCGTCGTGGAAATAGGGCGCTGTGACCAGCACGTTGCGCAGGCTGGGCGTCCTGAACGATGCGATGTCGGCCGGCTGCTTCGTCACCAGGAACGAGCCCAGGGCCGACAGCTCGGACTGGATCGCGGCCTGGTCCACGGCGATCAGGTCGCCCGAGTTCAGCCTGGCCTGCGCTGCGCACGCCAGCGCGACCACGTTGTGGCGATCGATCCCGACGCCGATGTTGTGGAAGCGGTGGTCCATGAAGAACGTCGCATCGCGTCCGGGCTCGGCGAGCGCATGGCATTGGTTGCACCGCGCCTTGCCGTTGAAGAGCTCCCAGCCGCGTCGGGCCTGGGCGCTGATCGCATCCGGGTTGCCGGCGACGAAGTCGTCGAACGGCGAGGCGAACGCGGTCTCGCTCCGCTCGTAGCTGGCCAGGGCGCGCAGCAGGTCTGGCCCGTTGGGCGCGCGGCCGAACACCTGCCGGAAAGCCTGCTGGTATCGGCGGTCCGCGGCGATGGCGCCCACCGGGGCGTCCAGGCCGGGCTGGCCCATCTCGCTCGGATTGAGGATCGGCAGCGCCGCCTGCTCCTCGAGGCTCGTGCTGCGTCCGTCCCAGAACAGGGTCTTGTTGTAGAGCGCGTTCAGCACCGTGGGCGCGTTCCGCTGGCCCAGCCGGCCCTTGACCCCCACCGAGGCCGGCCTGCCGTCGGCGAAGGCCCGCGCCGGATCGTGGCAACTGCTGCAGGCCACGGTCCCATCCAGGGAGAGGCGCGGATCGAAGAACAGCGCCCTGCCGAGCGCGATCTTCTCCGGGGTCTGCGGATTGTCGGCGGGCACGGCCGCCAGGGTCGCCGCGACGGGAAGCCCGGCGGCGGGCGTGTTCTGCACTCCGGCTTGCGGCGACGCCTGCCGACCGGTGGACACGCAGCCCACCACCATCACGGCCGCGCCGACCAACAGCGCAGCGGCCCAATTCTTCCTAGTCCAGCCCAGCATCGACCAGCCTCGTCCGCCTGGTCGTCCCCCGCGCCCAAGCTAGGGGCGGCGGATCGTTCGGTGAAGCCGCAATCTCAGGCTGAGGCGAAGCGCCGCTCCGCCCGCCGGCGCTCACTTCTTCGCGGTCTGCTCGGCCTTGGCCTTGTTCGCCTGGCTGACGATGTAGTGGTAGATCGCCTCGGACTCGCCCTCCGCCAGCGAGTTCTTGAACGACACCATGCCGTTGAACCGGCGCGAGCCGCCGATGACGATGTCATCCCAGTCCTTCTTCGCCTGCAGCGCCGGCGAATAGCGCAGGTCCGGGATCGACTTGTCCGCCACCCCGCCCGCCCCGTGGCAGCCGGCGCAGGTCCGGCCATAGGCCCGCTCGCCCTCGATCACCTGCTCGTTGGTGCCGGTCATCAGCGGCGGGTTCAGCGTCCGCGAGGCCACCTGAGCGCCCTGCACGGCCTGGGTCGGCAGGCTCGCCGTCCCGCCCAGCTTGAACACCAGGATCCGCGAGTTGTTGGCGCTGAGCGCATTGGTCCGCGCGACGCCGGCCGGCAGCCCGCGCGCGCCCACCAGCACCGCCACGTACTGAACGCCATCGATCACGTAGGTCGAAGGCGCGGCGACCACATTGGCCTGCACCGGCGCCGACCACAGCTTCTGGCCGGTCCGGGCGTCGAAGGCGTTGAGCCGCCCGCTCCAGTCGCCGGAGAACACCAGGTCCGAGGCGGTCACCATCGTGCCGTGCGCGCCATAGACCTCGTCCGGCGCGCGCCAGACCTCCTTCTGCTTCACCGGGTCGTAGGCCTCGAGGTAGCTCTTGATGTTGCCCTGCTTCAGCGCGCCGGGCGCGGCGTAGAGCTTGGTGATGGCGTCGGAGAACGACACCGTGCCGGTGTTGTAGACCCGGTCCTTGACCACGAACGTCTTCGGGTCGGCGCTGGAGAAGCCCGTCGTGCTCTCGGTGACCGGGATGTAGACCAGGCCCGTGCGCGGGCTGTAGCTCATCGGGTGCCAGTTGTGCGCGCCCAGCGGCGCCGGCTGGACGATGGCGGCCTTGTCGACGGTGTACATGACGTCGGGGTTGAACACCGGCCGGCCGGTCGCCAGGTCGATCTTGCTCGCCCAGTTGGCCGGCGCGAACTTCTCAGCCGACAGCAGTTTGCCGGTCTTGGCGTCCCAGACGTAGAAGAAGCCGGTCTTCGGCGCCTGCATCAGCACGTGGCGC
>JBJMQX010000074.1:0-5721 GCA_045802455.1 Phenylobacterium sp.
CCTGCCGCGTGAGCCGCAGGCCTGGCTGGCGCTGGCCATCCTGCCGCTGGCCGCGGCGCTGGTGTTCGCCGCCCAGCGATGGAGCCGGACGCGGGTGCTCACCGCGGCCCTGGTGCTGACCGCCTGCGCGCTGGGCGGTTTCGCCATGGCCAAGTTGCGCGCCGAGAGCGTCAAGGCGCCAGTGGCCGGCGCGGCGAGCCGCCCGGAGCGGCTTGAGGGCTGGGTGGTCGATGTCGCGAGCCCAGGGCAGGGCGGGCAGCGGCTGTTCATCGCCCCCTACCGCATCGGCGACTGGGCGCCGCAGGCCACGCCGGTCCGCGTCCGCGTGACGCTGCGCGGCGGCTACGTGCCGGCCCCAGGCGAGGCGATCAGCCTGCTGGCCGTGATCAACGCGCCGCCGCCGCCCGCGAGCCCTGGCTCTTACGACTTCGCGCGCGACGCCTATTTCGAGAGCGTCGGCGGGGTGGGCTTCGCGCTCTCGGCCCCGCAGACCTGGAACGCCCCGCGGCCGCCGCCCTGGCGGCTGCGGTGGACAATGCAGGTCAACGCCACCCGCTGGGCGCTGACGCGGCGGATCGTCGATACGCTGGGTGTGCGGACCGGCGGCCTCGCGGCGGCCATGACCACCGGCCACGACGCCTTCATCCCCAAGGCAGAGGTCGACGACCTGCGCACCGCAGGCCTGGCGCACATCATCTCGATCAGCGGCCTGCACATGGCCATCGTGGGGGGCTTCGTCTTCGCCCTCGTACGGTTCGGGGTCGCCGCCTGGCCGTGGCTGGCCCTGCGCGTGCCCGGCAAGAAGGTGGCTGCGGCCCTCGCGCTGGCGGCGGTCGGGACCTACCTCGTGCTCTCAGGATCGCCCCCGCCCGCCGAGCGCTCCGCGATCACCGCGGCGGTGGCGTTCGGCGCGATCCTGGTCGATCGCCAGGCCATCAGCCTCCACGCGCTCGCATTGGCCGCCATGGCGGTTCTCCTGCTGCAGCCCGAGGCGGTCACCCAGCCAGGTTTCCAGATGTCGTTCGCCGCGACCGCGGCCCTCGTGGCGTTGGCCGAGCTCTGGCCGCGGCCGGTGCGCGAGATCAACACGCCCTGGCCGATCCGTATCGTGCAGGGGTTCGGCGCCTGGCTCGCCGCAGGCGCGGCGGCCAGCTTCGTCGCCGGCCTGGCGACCGCTCCCTTCGCGATGCAGCACTTCAACCGGGTCTCCACCTGGGGACTGATCTCCAACCTGGTCACCGAGCCGATCTCGGGCTTCCTGATGATGCCGGGGCTGGCGCTGGGCGCCGTCCTGACGCCCTTCGGCCTCGGCGCCTGGCCGTTGCAGGTCGCGGGCTTCGCCATAGACCTGCTGAACCGCGTCGCCCACATGGCCGCCGTGGCGCCCTACGCCCTGATCATCGTGCCCAGCGGCCCAGACTGGACGCTGCCTGCGGCGTTCCTGGGCCTGCTCTGGCTCTGCCTCTGGAAAGGACCGCTGCGCTGGCTGGGCCTGCCCCTGGCGCTCGCCGTGTCGATCGTACCGAAGCCGCTGACGCCGGACGTCTGGGTCAGCGCCGACGGCTCGGCCGTTGCCGTTCGGGCCAGCAAGGACGCCGTCCTCATGCGGCCTGACGTGAAGCTGTTCGGCGCAGAGCTGTGGGCGCGCCGGCGAGGCCTCACACCGCTGGAGACGGAGGCCCAGCGCGACGCTGCCTTCGAATGCGACCATTGGAGCTGCGTTCCGGGGCCGGCGGCGCCGGTAAGGGTGGCGGCGGCGTGGAACGTGAAGCGGCCGCTGAAACCCGGTCGCCTGGAGGAACTCTGCGGTTCGGCCGAACTCGTCATCCTGCGCAACGACTTCCGCCCGGAAAGCTGCCCCGCGCCCGTGGTGCTGACCGGATTGGATTTTGCGCGAGGCGGTTCGGCGGAGCTTTACCGCGACGGTCCGGGGCGCTGGCGGGTAACCTGGTCGCAGGACGTGCGGGGCCGGCGGCCGTGGTCCTGGGGGCCCGACCCAAGGTTCGCGCCATGATGTTCGCCAAGCGCCTGCGCGTCGGCGTCATGGCCGGCGAGATCACCGCCAGCGTCCGTATCTGGCAGCGTCCGCATGTCAAGGTGGGCGGACGCTACCCGCTGGGCGGCGGCCACATCGAGGTGACGTCGATCCGGGAGATCTCCATCCACGACATTACGCCCAGCTTGGCGCGATCCACTGGCTTCGAGGGCGTGGTGGACCTGTTGAAGGTCGCCAAACATGGACCCGGCGAGCGGGTCTTCCTGGTGGAGTTCGAATATCACGTGAGCTGAGGACTCCCGCCGAGAACGGGAGCCCTATCGCCCACGTCTACTTCTTCGGCGTGTCCTTGGCCGCGTCCTTCTGGGCGTCAGCGGCCTTATCAGCATGCGCCGCGGCGTTCTTCGAAGCATCGGCGGCAGCGTTCGCGTCGGCCTTGGCCTGGTCCGGGTTTGGCGCAGAGGCGGCGGCCGAGGCGTCGGTGGCCGCCGCGCTCGCGGCCGTGTTGCTGGCTGCGGACTCGGCAGCGGCCTTGTTGGAGTCTTCCGCGGCCTTTTCCGGCGGCTTGTTGCAGGCGGCCGCTGCGAGGCTCAGCGCGGCGATCGCCGCAAACGTCGTGATGCGCATGGATGGTCTCTCCCAATCGACCTCGCACCCGTGCGAGGCCTTCGACGGCGAGAGCGATATCCTAGGAACCGCCCCCCGTTCCGCTGAAACGCCGGGCCAAGGTCAAGGTTGCATCATTTGAAACGTGGTCAGTGGTAGCGGCGGATCAGGCCCACCAGCTTGCCCTGAACCTCGACTTGGTCGGGCCCGAAGATGCGGGTCTCGTAGGCCGGGTTGGCCGCCTCGAGCGCGATCGAGGCGCCCTTCTTGCGCAGGCGCTTCAGCGTCGCCTCCTCGCCCATGACCAGCGCGACCACGATGTCGCCGGAGGTGGCGGTGTCGCCTCGCTTGATGACCACGAAGTCGCCGTCGAGGATGCCGGCGTTGATCATCGAGTCACCCTGGATCTCCAGAACGAAATGCTCCCCCGCGCCCAGCATGCTTTCGGCCACAGGCATGCGGTCGCGCTCCTGCTGGATCGCCTCGATCGGCGTGCCGGCCGCGATCTTGCCCAGCACCGGCAGCTCGCGGGTGTCATTGGCGGCGACCGGGGCGGTCGGGCCGCCGTCCACCACCTGCGGCTTAAAAGGCGCTCGGCCCTTCGGAGGGGCGGCCATGGTCGCCTGCTGCGGCAGCTTGGTGACCTCCAGGGCCCGGGCCCGGTGGGGCAGGCGACGCAGGAAGCCACGCTCCTCGAGCGCGGTGATCAGCCGGTGGATCCCGGACTTCGACGCCAGGTCCAGGGCGTCCTTCATCTCGTCGAACGACGGAGAGACCCCCGTCTCCTTGATCCGCTCATGGATGAACATCAGCAGTTCGTGTTGTTTGCGGGTGAGCATCGGACCGACCTCGTAAAGAGCGCCTGGAGAACAAAGCGCCAACGTTGAGGATGTTCTCTAGGTGTTCCGCATTAATGTCAAGTTGCACCGGCCGTGTTTGAAAAATCAGCGGAAATCCTGCGGCCGAGAACCGGTGCGAGCCGACTCAATCGTGAAGCAGGGCGCGAGTCGCGGCGGCCACATCGGCCTGCCGCATCAGGCTTTCGCCGACCAGCATCGCGCTGGCGCCGGCGCGCTCCAGGCGGGCGGCGTCGGCCGGCGTGAAGATGCCGCTCTCTGTGACCAGCAGGGCGCCGGCCGGCGCGGCGGGTGCGAGGCGTTCGGTCGCGGCCAGGTCGACCTCGAAGCTGCGCAGGTCGCGATTGTTGACGCCCACCAGGTTTGCGCCGAGCCCCGCGGCGCGGGCCATCTCAGCGGCGTCGTGGACCTCCACCAGCACGTCCATGCCATGAGCGCGAGCGGCGGCCATCAGGTCGGCCGCGAGCGCGTCATCCACCATCGCCAGGATCACCAGCACGGCATCGGCGCCGAGGGCCCGGCTCTCCGCCACCTGCCAGGAGTCCACGAGGAACTCCTTGCGCAGGCAGGGCAGGTTCGAGGCCGCCCGTGCAACCAGCAGGTCGTCCTCGCTGCCCTGGAAGCTCGGGGCGTCAGTGAGCACCGACAGGCACGCCGCGCCGCCTGCTTCATAGGCCCCGGCCAGCCCGGGCGGATCGAAGTCGCCGCGGATGAGGCCCTTGGACGGCGAGGCCTTTTTGATCTCGGCGATCAGCGCCAGCCGGCCCGGCGCGTGGGCCCCTTCCAGCGCGGCGCGGAAACCCCTTGGCGGAGAGGCCTCGCGCGCGCTGACCTCCAGGGCGGCCAGGCTCTGCCGGGACTTACGGTCCGCCACCTCTTCGCGCTTGTAGGCGGCGATGCGGGTCAGGATGTCGCTCATAGGCCCGCGACGCCCACCAGCGTGTCCAGCGCGCCTTGGGCCCGCCCATCGTCGATGACCTGGCCGGCCAGGGCCACGCCTTCGCGCAGGGTTTCGACCTTATCGCCGACCAGGAAGGCGGCGGCTGCGTTCAGCAGGACAATCTCGCGGTAAGGACCCTTCTCCCCTGCCAGCAGGCGTCTCAGGGCCGCCGCATTGGCCTTGGGGTCACTCCCGGTCAGGTCGGCAAGCGCCGCGCGGCGAAGGCCCACGGCCTCGGGCGTGACGGTGAACAGCCGCACGCCGCCATCGCGGTATTCCGCCACGCTGGTCTCGCCGGTCGTGCTCATCTCGTCGAGGCCTGCGCCATGCACGACCCAGGCCCGCTCGGCGCCCAGCATGCCCAGCGCCTCGGCGAGCGGGGCCACCCAGCGCTCCGCGAAGACGCCCACCACTTGGCGCTGCGCGCCGGCCGGATTGGTCAATGGGCCCAACAGGTTGAAGATGGTCCGGAAGCCTAGCTCCGCGCGGATCGGCGAGACGTGGCGCATGGCGCCGTGGTGAGCGGGCGCGAACATGAAGCAGATGCCCGCCTCGTCCAGCGCCTTGAGCTGCGCCTCGGCGGGCGCGGCGATGTCGACGCCGAGCTCGGTCAGCACGTCGGCGGCGCCGGATTTGGAGGAGAGCGCCCGGTTGCCGTGCTTGGAGACCTTCAGACCGCCGCCCGCGGCCACGAAGCCCACCGCCGTAGAGATGTTCAGGGTGTGCAGGCCATCGCCGCCGGTGCCGCAGACGTCGATGGTCGGGTAGGGCGGGGCGAGCTGGACGGCGGCCTTCCGCATGGCCCGCGCACAGGCGACGATCTCGCCCAGGGTCTCGCCGCGCATCCGCATGGCGGTGAGCGCCGCGCCCACCTGCGAGGGGGACGGCTCGCCGCGCAGGCAGGCCGCGAAAAAGTCGCCGGCGTCCTCCTCCGACAATGTCGCGCCATCGGCCAGGCGGCTGAGCAGCGGCTTGAAGGCGTCGGACATGGGTTCAGATGACCAGGAGCCGTCAGGCGTCCGCCAGGCGCCTCACGCCGGCGACGTCGAGGAAGTTGGCCAGGAGCTCGTGGCCGCATTCGGTGGCGATGGATTCGGGATGGAACTGCACGCCGAAGACCGGGCGGCTCCTGTGCTGAACGCCCATGATCTCGCCGTCGTCGGTCCAGGCGGTGACCTCGAGCTCGGCCGGCAGGTCTTCCTTGCGTACCGAGAGGCTGTGGTAGCGGGTGGCGGTGAACGGGTTCTTCAGCCCCTTGAAGACGCCCTGGCCGGTGTGGTGGATCGGGCTGGTCTTGCCGTGCATCACCGCCTTGGCGCGGA
>JBJMQX010000075.1:0-22088 GCA_045802455.1 Phenylobacterium sp.
CCAGCACCGCCCGTCTCCGATCGATCCGCATGCGCGCCCCCTCACCGCGCCAGCAAACCACCGCGGCGGGCGGACGGCCAGGGGAAGCCCGCCTCACCAGGCGGCGCGCTGCTCCATCCGCCGAGTTTCGGCGAGCTGCGTCAGGGCGGGGCTCCTGACCTTGGCGACGGCGCCGGAGACCGCGATGTGGCGGCAGTCCTCGTAGGCGTCGCGGGCCGCCCGCGTCGTCTGATTGGCGGCGCCGCCGCAGACGGCGTCGGCCGCAGCCTCGATCCGCTGCAGCAGCTCGCGCGTGCCGGCCGCGGTGGTGGGGTCGAGGTCCGCGTGCGGAACGCTGGCGTAGGTGACGACCTGCGTCGGATCGAAGGAGAACCCGCGCTTCAGCACGTAGGGCTGCCCCGCGGCGGGTTGGACGATGGCGGTCAGGCAGAAGCCGGCGATGGTCAGGGAGATGCAGGTTGTCCGGTTCATGGTCAGCTCACGGGTTGGCGGCCCCTCCCCCGTGATACAAGTGTACTTTCACGGAGAATACACGTGTATTTTGCGTAATGTTCAGCTTGGCCTGGCGCGGCGGCGTGTCGCCTGCCGACGTCCTGGGTTCAGCCGTCGTAGAAGAACGGCGGGTGCAGGCCGATCACGCGCCGCTCGCGCTCGGTGGTCGCCCGCGCGATGGCCTCCGGACTGAGCTGGTTCACGTCGGTGGTGGTCAGCAGCCGCTGGGCGATGTCGCGGCGGCCATAGTGCACCTGCAGGAAGAAGCGGCCGTGGTCGCCGTCCTGGGTAGGCATGCGGCGATGCCAGATGTCGGACACGAAGAGACCCGCGTCGCCGGCCTTGGCGAGCAGCGGAACGACGCCCTGGCCCTCGTATTGCAGGTCGGGATCGAGATGCCGTCCGACCGGCGGCGGCCGGCCCGATAGATGGCTTCCCGGGATCACGCCCGTCGGCCCGTCCTCCATCGCGCAATCCATCAGGTAGATGTGCACGCCGATGGCGAACACCGGATGCGGGATGTCGGCAGGCCAGCGCACCCCTTCCGGCAGCGGCACGTGCGGCCCGGCGTCGATGTGCCAGTTCTGGCCGCCGTGCGAGCCGGGCTGGCCGGCCGGATTGCGCCAGGCGGTGTTGGCGATCACGTGGCAGTCCTCGCCCAGCAGCGGCTCGATGACTTCCAGCATCCTCGGATGGGCGATCGCCCGCTGGGCCGCCGCGCTTCTGTTCAGCATGGCGTAGCGGAACATGTCGCGGTCCTCGGGCGGCAGCTGGTTGCGCTGGTCCGCGGGCTCGGTCTCGAAGACCCGGGCGACGTCCTGGCGAAGCTCGGCAAGCTCGGCCTCGCTCAGCATGCCGCGGATGATCGTATATCCCTCGCGCTCGAGCTGTTCGGCTTCCGGGCTCGCCGGCTCGGTGCGCACTTCGAGGTAGGGACGGCCGCGTCGGATCATGCCCGGCTCCTTTGCGGTCAGCCTAAGCGCCGAAGATGCGGTCCGGCAATGGAGTGGGCTACTCGCCCCTGAAGGCCGGGGTCCGCTTCTCGTTGAAGCTGGCGACACCCTCGCGGCGGTCGGCGGTCTTGAAAAGGCGGTTGTAGGCGGAGAGCTCCAGCTCCATCGCCGCGGCCAGGTCCATCGACGCGCCCTCGCGCACCACGTGCTTCAGCGCGCGGACGGAGAGCGGCGCCTTGGCGGCGATCTCGCCGGCCACCGCCAGCACCGTCTCCATCAGCGCCTCGGGCGCAGTGACGCCGTTGACGACGCCCCAGGCCTCCGCCTGAACGGCGGTGAAGTGGCGTCCGGTGGTCAGGATCTCGACGGCCCGGCGCTCGCCGGCGCAGCGGCGCAGGAGCTGCGTGCCGCCCAGGCCCGGCATGATGCCCAGGCCCACCTCCGGCAGGCCGAAGCGGGCGGTCTCGGAGGCATAGGCGAAGTCGCAGGCCAGCGTCATCTCGCAGCCCCCGCCCATGGCGGCCCCGTTGACGGCGGCGATCACCGGGACCGGCACGGAGAGCTGGGCGCGGCCCATGGCCTCGAACACCCGGTGCTGGGCGGACCAGGCCTCGTCGCTCATGCCGTTGCGCTCCTTCAGGTCCGCGCCTGCGCAGAAGTGCCGGCCGGCCGCGGCGAGGATCACGCAACGCAGGTCCTCGCGGGCCGCGAGATCGCTCCAGGCCAGCAGCAGCTCCTCGCCCATCAGGGTATTCAGCGAGTTTGCGGCGTCGGGCCGGTTCAGGGTGATCCGCGCCACATGCGGCGCCGGCTCGTCCAGGATGATGGTGTCTGGCATCAGAAGCTTTTCGGCTGGCCCAGCACGTGGGTCGCCACGTGGCTGAGAATCAGGTTCGTGGAGATCGGAGCCACCTGGTAGAGGCGGGTTTCGCGGAACTTGCGCTCGATGTCGTACTCCTCGGCGAAACCGAAGCCGCCGTGGGTCTGCAGCGCCATGTCGGCGGCGAACCAGCTGGCTTCCGAGGCGACCAGCTTGGCCATGTTGGCCTCCGTGCCGCAGGGCTCGCCGGCTTCGAACAGGGCCGCGGCGTGGTCGACCATGTGGCTGGCGGCGGTCATCTGGACGTAGGCGCGGGCCAGCGGGAACTGCACGCCCTGGTTCTCGCCGATCGGGCGGCCGAACACCTCGCGTTCGCGGGCGTAGGCGCTGGCGCGGTCGATGAAGAACTTCGCGTCGCCGATGCATTCCGAGGCGATCAGGATCCGCTCGGCGTTCATGCCGTCCAGGATGTAGCGGAAGCCCTGGCCCTCCTGGCCGATCAGGTTCTCGGCCGGCACGGCCACGTCCTCGAAGAAGAGCTCGGTCGTGGCGTGGTTCAGCATGGTGCGCACGGGCCGGATGGTCAGGCCCGCCTTCACCGCCTCGCGCATGTCGACCAGCAGCACGCTCATCCCGTCCGACGGCTTGGCGGCGTCGGCCCGCGCGGTCGTGCGGCAGAGCAGCACCATCAGGTCGGAATGCTCCGCCCGGCTGATCCACAGCTTGCGGCCGTTCACGACGTAGCGGTCGCCGTCGCGCCGCGCGACGGTGGTGATCCGGGTGGTGTCGGTGCCGGCGTCGGGCTCGGTGACGCCGAACGCCTGCAGGCGCAGCTCGCCCGAGGCGATCTTCGGCAGGTAGGCCTCTTTCTGCGCCGGCGAGCCGTGCCGCAGGATGACTCCCATGGTGTACATCTGGGCGTGGCAGGCGCCGCCGTTTCCGCCCGAGCGGTGGATCTCCTCCAGCACCGCATTGGCCGCGGCGAGGCCTAGTCCGGAACCGCCGTATTCCTCGGGGATCAGCACCGACAGGAACCCGGCCTCGGTCAGCGCCGCCACGAACTCCGTCGGATAGGTCCGCTCGCGGTCCAGCGCGCGCCAGTACGCGCCCGGAAACCGCGCGCAAAGCCTGCGCACCGCCTCGCGGATCTCGGGAAAGGTTTCGGGGGTGGCCACAAGACCATCTCTGGCGCCTGCCCCTGCGATAGCCAACCCCTCCGCTCGTCATGGCCGGGATTGTCCCGGCCCGCCATACGCACCGGGGTTGGAGATTTGGCTGGAACATCCGCGTGTATGGGTCCCCGGGACAAGCCCGGGGATGACGATCTTCTTGAGAGAACGGGGGAAGCGGCTAGGGTTCAGGGGACGAAGGGAGGCCGTTGGTTGACCCAGCTCAGCTACGTTCACGGGGCCAGCGCCAAGCCGCTGCTCGGCGTGACCATCGGAGAGGCGTTCGACGCGACCTGCGCGGCGCATCCGGAGGTCCCGGCGCTGATCTCACGGCATCAGAAGATCCGCTGGAGCTATGCGGAGATGAAGCAGCGGGTGGATGCGCTGGCGGCCGGGCTGCTGGCGCTCGGGCTGGAGCCGGGCGACCGGATCGGCATCTGGGCGCCCAACTGCGCCGAGTGGGCGCTGACCCAGTTCGCCACCGCCAAGGCCGGCCTGATCCTGGTGAACATCAACCCCGCCTACCGGCTCTCCGAGGCCGAGTACGCGCTGAACAAGGTGGGCTGCAAGGCGATCGTCACGGCCGTCGCCCACAAGACGTCCGAGTACCTGGCGATGCTGCGCGAGCTGGCCCCCGAGCTGTCCGCCGCGAGGCCCGGCGACCTGCACGCCGCGCGCCTGCCGGACCTGCGGCTGGTGATCACGCTCGGCGAGCAGGACCACGCGGGCTGCATCGCCTTCCACCAGGCCTGCGATGCGGGAACCCCCGCCGACCGCGCGCGCCTAGCCGAGATCGGGTCCACGCTGCAGTTCGACGACCCGATCAACATCCAGTTCACCTCGGGCACCACCGGCTTTCCGAAGGGCGCCACGCTCAGCCACCACAACATCCTCAACAACGGCTACTTCACCGGCGAGGCGATGGGCTTCGAAGTCGGCGACCGGGTGTGCATCCCGGTGCCGCTCTACCACTGCTTCGGCATGGTGATCGGCAATCTCGGCTGCGTGACCCACGGATCGACCATCGTCTATCCGAGCGCCGGCTTCGAGCCGCAGGCCGCGCTGGAAGCGGTGGAGGCCGAGACCTGCGTGGCCCTCTTTGGCGTGCCGACCATGTTCATCGCCATGCTGGGCCTTCCGGAGTTCGGCCGGTTCGACCTCACCTCGCTGCGCACGGGCGCCATGGGCGGCTCGCCCTGCCCGATGGAGGTGATGCGCCAGGTGATCGAGCGGATGAACATGCGCCAGGTCACCAACGTCTACGGCATGACCGAGACGAGCCCCGTCAGCTTCCAGACCAGCATGACCGACACGCCGGAGCGCCGAGTCTCCACGGTCGGGCGAGTGCATCCGCACCTGGAGGTCAAGATCATCGACAGCGACGGCCACGTCACGGCGCGTGGCGAGCCGGGCGAGATCTGCACGCGCGGCTATTCGGTGATGCTGGGCTACTGGGACGATCCGGAGCGGACGGCGGAGGCGATCGACGCCACGGGCTGGATGCACACCGGCGACCTCGGGACGATCGATGCTGAGGGCTACGGCAATGTCGTCGGACGCATCAAGGACCTGGTCATCCGCGGCGGCGAGAACGTCTATCCGCGCGAGATCGAGGAGTTCCTCTACCGCCATCCGGCGGTGCAGGACGTGCAGGTGATCGGCGTGCCGGACACGAAGTACGGCGAGGAGCTCTGCGCCTGGATCGTGCTGAAGCCCGGCGAGAGCCTGACGCCCGAGGCGGTGCGGGCCTTCTGCCAGGGCCAGATCGCCCATTACAAGATCCCGCGCCACATCCGCTTCGTGGACGGCTTCCCGACGACGGTCACCGGCAAGGTGCAGAAGTTCGCCATGCGCGAGGCGATGATCGCCGAGCTTGACCTCGTGCTGGAAAAGACGGCTTGACGATTCAAACCGTCATCCCGGCCAACGGAGCGGCGCAGCCGCGCAGGCCGAGCCGGGATCCAGGGGCGTGCGCGATGCTATCCAAGATGCGTTCATGAGAAGACTCCCCACCGCCGTCGACGCGGCGTCGAAGGCGTTCGCCGCCAATGCAAAGGTGAACCGCGGCCTAGTCGCCGAACTGCGGGCGCGCGTCGCGGAGGCGGCGCTGGGCGGGCCGGCGGAGAGCCGCAAGCGCCACGAGGCCCGCGGCAAGCTGCTGCCGCGCGACCGGGTCATGCGCCTGATCGATCCGGGCGCCCCGTTCCTGGAAGTGGGCCAGCTGGCCGCGAACGGCGTCTACGGCGACGAGGCGCCGGGCGCGGGCCTGATCGTAGGCGTTGGACGGGTCTCCGGCCGCGAGTGCATGGTGGTCGCCAACGACGCGACGGTGAAGGGCGGCGCCTACTTCCCGCTTTCGGTGAAGAAGCACCTGCGGGCGCAGGAGATCGCGCTGCAGAACCGGCTGCCCTGCATCTACCTGGTCGACTCCGGCGGGGCGAACCTGCCGCACCAGGCCGAGGTGTTCCCCGATCGCGAGCACTTCGGGCGCATCTTCTTCAACCAGGCCCGGATGAGCGCCGAAGGCATCGCCCAGGTCGCCTGTGTGATGGGCTCCTGCACCGCCGGCGGCGCCTACGTCCCGGCGATGAGCGACGAGACGATCATCGTCCGTGGCCAGGGCACCATCTTCTTAGGGGGTCCCCCGCTGGTGAAGGCCGCCACCGGCGAGGTGATCTCGGCCGAGGAGCTGGGCGGCGCGGACACCCACGGCCGGCGCTCCGGCGTGGTCGACCACGTGGCCGCCGATGACGAGCAGGCGCTGGCCATCGTGCGGCGGATCGTCAGTAACCTGAACACCGTCAAGCGCGTGGAGCTCGCGCTGGCCGAGCCGGAGCCGCCGGCCTATGACCCGGAGGAGCTCTACGGCATCGTTCCGACCGACGTCCGCGCCCCTTATGACGTGCACGAGGTGATCGCCCGCATCGTCGACGGCAGCCACTTCGACGAGTTCAAGTCCTTGTACGGAACGACCCTGGTCACCGGGTTCGCGCGGATCTGGGGCTATCCCGTGGCGATCCTGGCCAACAACGGCGTGCTGTTCTCGGAAAGCGCGCTGAAGGGCGCCCACTTCATCGAGCTCGCCTGCAAGCGGAAGATCCCGCTCGTCTTCCTGCAGAACATCTCCGGCTTCATGGTGGGCGGCAAGTACGAGGCCGGCGGCATCGCCAAGGATGGCGCCAAGCTGGTGACCGCCGTGGCCTCGGCCGAGGTTCCCAAGTTCACGGTCCTGATCGGGGGCTCGTTCGGCGCGGGCAACTACGGCATGTGCGGACGAGCCTACTCGCCGCGCTTCCTGTGGACCTGGCCCAACAGCCGGATCAGCGTGATGGGCGGCGAGCAGGCCGCCAGCGTGCTCGCCACCGTCCACCGCGACGCCGACAAGTGGACGGCGGAACAGGAAGAAGCCTTCAAGGCGCCGGTGCGCCAGACCTACGAGGACGAGGGCAACCCCTATTTCGCCACCGCCCGCCTCTGGGACGACGGAATCATCGACCCGGCCCAGACCCGCGACGTGCTGGGTCTCTCGATTTCCGCGGCGCTGAACGCCCCGATCCCCGAGACGCGCTTCGGCGTGTTCCGGATGTGAGCATGTTCAAGTCCGTCCTGGTCGCCAACCGCGGCGAGATCGCCCGCCGGGTGTTCCGCACCGCCCGGCGGATGGGGATCACGACCATCGCCGTCTATTCCGAGGCCGACGCCGGCGCGGCGCATGTGGCCGACGCCGACCGCGCGGTCCTGATCGGCCCCGCGCCCGCGCGCGCGAGCTATCTCGTCCCGGAGAAGATCATCGCCGCGGCCCGCGAGACCGGCGCCGAGGCGATCCACCCGGGCTACGGCTTCCTGTCGGAGAACGCCGGGTTCGCCGAGGCGGTCTCCGCCGCGGGGCTGGTCTGGATCGGGCCGCCCCCCGCCGCCATCCGCGCGATGGGCCTGAAGGACGCCGCCAAGGCGCTGATGCAGAAGGCCGGCGTGCCGGTGACGCCGGGCTACCTGGGCGAGGACCAGGATCCGGCGACGCTCAAGAAGGAGGCCGCGCGTATCGGCTATCCCGTGCTGATCAAGGCGGTGGCCGGCGGCGGTGGCAAGGGCATGCGGCTGGTCGAGAAGCCCGCGGATTTCGACGCGGCCCTGGCGTCCTGCAAGCGCGAGGCGGCGGCCTCGTTCGGCGACGACCGGGTGCTGCTGGAGACCTATGTCACCCGCCCGCGGCACATCGAGGTGCAGGTGTTCGGCGACAGCCGGGGCGAGGTCGTCCACCTCTACGAACGTGACTGCTCGCTGCAGCGCCGCCACCAGACGGTGATCGAGGAGGCGCCGGCGCCCGGCATGGACGCCGCCACCCGCAAGGCGGTCACCGCCGCGGCGGTCAAGGCGGCCAAGGCGGTGGGCTACGTCGGCGCCGGCACCGTCGAGTTCATCGCCGATGGTTCGGCCGGCCTGAAGCCCGACCGGGTCTGGTTCATGGAAATGAACACCCGCCTGCAGGTGGAGCATCCGGTGACCGAGATGGTGACCGGCCTCGATCTCGTGGAATGGCAGTTCCGCGTGGCCGCCGGCGAGCCCCTGCCGCTGAAGCAGGGAGAGATCGGCATCACCGGCCATGCGGTGGAGGCCAGGCTCTATGCGGAGGCGACCGCCGGCGGCCAGTTCCTGCCGTCGACGGGGCGGCTGGAGCACTTCGCCCTGCCCGCCAACGTGCGCGCCGACGCCGGCGTCGAGGAAGGCGGCGAGGTCACCCCCTTCTACGACCCGATGATCGCCAAGCTGATCGCCCACGCGCCCACCCGCGAGGCGGCGCTGGCGGAACTGGCGGAGGCCTGCGACGCCGTCGAAGTCTGGCCGGTGAAGACCAACGCCGGCTTCCTGGCGCGTTGCCTGGAGGCGCCCGACTTCATCGCCGGCGACGTGGACACCGGCTTCATCGGCCGCAACCTCGAGGCCCTGACCGCGCCCGCCCAGCCCTCGCCGGCCGCCCTGGCCTGCGCCGCCCAGACCGCGATGCTGGAGGAGGAGACGCCGGACAGGTCGCCATGGACCCACCTGGCGGGCTTTCGGCTGAACGCCCAGCCGGAGACCACCGTGCGGCTGTTCCTGAACGGCCAGGCGGTGATCGCCGACGCCGCGGCCGCGGGGGGCGACCGCGCCGCCCTGATCACGCCCGACGACCATATCGTGGTGTTCGAGGCCGGCGAGGCCTTCGTCTTCTCCCGAATCCCGCCCAGCGACGAGGCCGAGGACGCCGCCGGTGATGGCGCGGTGCGCTCGCCGATGCCCGGCAAGGTGACCCAGCTCTCCGTCAAGCGGGGCGACAAGGTCGCCAAGGGCCAGCCGCTGGTCACCCTCGAGGCGATGAAGATGGAGCACGCACTGAGCGCGCCCTTCGACGGGACCGTCGCGGAGGTGGCAGTCGCCCTGGGCGCCCAGGTCAGCGAGGGGACAGTGCTGGTGCGGCTGGAGCCGCAGTAAGCCTGGCGCGCGCCGCCGCCGCATCCCGCTCCGTCTGGCGCGCGCCCGCCAGGATATTCGGCAGCGAGTAATTGCCCTCGTGGCAGGCGAACTCGTAGAGCGGCTTGGGCGCCGCGAAGAGCGAATATTCCGCCAGCCAGGGCGCTGTGTAGATCGCCGGATCGACCACCGTGTACTGGTAGAGCAGCTCGGTCTTCGAGACCCGGGTGTAGCGCTCGATCACCTTGGCGGTGGCGGGAACGAAGAAGGTCGGGAAGGGCCTGAGCGCATCCTTCGCCGGCAGGCCGATGGTTTCGACCACCAGGGTGTCGCCCTCCCAACGGGCGATGGCGTCGCCAAGCGGCGAGGCGTCGACGGCGACCGGGCCGTGCTTGTCGCTGAACGGGATGATCCGCAGGTCCGGTCCATACTCGGTGAGGATCACGACAGCGTCCCTGGTCTGCAGGATCTGGCGCGGGTTGATGTCGCCCGTTGCGGCGATCGGCGGCTGGCCCCAGCCCACGACGCAGCGCTCCCAATTGGGCCGGACTTCGGGGCCATCGCTCGGGAACGGCGGCTCGGACTGGGTGCGCAGCGCCTGCTCGATAAAACCCAGCTGGCCCCGCGCGCCGCGGGTCAGCGGCATCTTGCCGTCGGCTGGCAAAACCACCTGGCGCGTGCGGTACTGGCCGCGCACGGTGGCCGCCGAGACGCGGCTCTCGTCGCTGCGGATCTCCGCCACTTCGGGATCCTGGGCGAAGATCTCGAGCTTGCCGGCTTCGGCGTTCAACTTGCGTGCATAGGCCTTGGCCTCGGCCTCCGGGAGGGTCAGGCTCGGCGTGTCCGGCCGCGCCTCTATCGGCAGAACGAAGTGGGTGTTCCAGACGCCCTGCAGGTCGGGCTGGCCGAGCGAGGTGCGCGGCGCTTTGTAGTCCGCCGCGGCGGCGGGAGCGCCGAGGGCAAAGGCAAGGGCCAAGGTGAGCGCGAGCCGCGTCATCGGCCGTCGGCTCCGGCCACGACGCCCGCGTCGTGCAGACGTCCGATTTCGGCGCTCGACATTCCCAGCAGCTCCCCCAGGACCTCGTCCGTATGCTGCCCCAGGCGGGGCGCGGGCGCCACAGGCTGGCGCACATCCGGCCGCAGCGTGCCCATGGCGCCCGGCGCGATGTAGCTGCGGCCACTCGGGTGGCGGACCGTCTCGAACAGCGGATTGTCCTTATAGAGCCGGCGGTCAGCCAGCGCCGCGTCGAGCGTCTGGTAGGCGCCCCAGGTGACGCCGCCAGCGTCGAGCGCCGGCGTCAGTTCGGCCGCATCCTTCGCCGCGAACGCCTTTTCGAACAGCGGATAAAGCCGATCGCGGTGGATGAAACGAAGCCCTTCATCGGCCGCGAACGAGACGCCCAGTTCAGCCTCGACGGCGGCGACCTCCGCGCCGATGCCCAGCGCCTCCAGCGCCTTCGACCACTGCCGCGGCGTGACGCAGAGCAGCATCAGCCGCTGGCCGTCTCGGCTCACGAAGTCGCGGCCGAAGGCGCCATAGAGATCGTTGCCCATGCGCGGCCGCTGCTGGCCGGTCGCGAGGGTCTCGGCCACGAAGCCCAGGTTGGCCATGGTCGCCGCGCCCACGTCGGAAAGCGGCACGCGGATCTCGCGCCCGCCCTCGCCGCGCATCCGCGCCACGAGCGCCGCCATCAGGGCGAAGGCCGAATAGGCTCCAGTGAGCAGGTCCCAGGCCGCCAGCACATGGTTCACCGGCCGCGCGTCGTCCGCCGGTCCGGTCATCAGCGGCAGGCCGAGCGCCGAGTTGATCGTGTAGTCCATTCCCTGCGAGCCGTCGGCCCAGCCCATCACGCGGACGCAGATCAGGTCGGGCCGCAACGCCGAGAGCTTCTCATAGGAAAGGAAGCCCTCTACCGGAAAATTGGTCACGAACAGGCCGCCATTTTCTCCCGGAGCCGTCGCCAGCCGCTGCGCCAACTCGCGCCCCTGCGGATGGCCGAGGTCGATCGCCACCGACTTCTTCGCCTTGTTCAGGCCCTCCCAATAGAGGCTGTCGCCGGCTTCGGTGAGCGGCCAGCGGCGGAAATCCGGGCCACCCCCGATGGTGTCCACGCGGATCACCTCGGCGCCCATCTGGGCCAGGTAGAGTCCACAGGTCGGCCCGGCGACGAAGGCCGAGACATCGACAACACGTAGGCCTTTCAGGAGGTCGTACATCAGGCGATCAGGTCCGCGACCTCTTTCACGTCTTCCGGCGTGAGCTCCCAGGCCGCGGTCGCGGCGTTCGCCTGCACCTGCTCGACGCTGGTCGCGCCGGCGATGACAGACGAGACCACCGGGTGGCCCAGCAGCCAGGCGAAGGCGAGCTCCAGGATCGTGTGGCCGCGCTCCTGCGCCCAGCCGGCGAGCTTCTCCACCTTGTCGAAGTTCTTGTCGGAAAGCGCCGCCGCGCCGCGCGAGCCCCAGGCGGCCAGGCGCGTGCCCTCCGGCGGCGGCTCGCCGCGGCGGTACTTGCCCGATAGCAGGCCCGAGCCCAGTGGGAAGAACGGCAGGAATCCGAGGCCGAAGTGCTCGCACGCGGGCAGCACCTCGTGCTCCACGCGCCGCTGCAGCAGCGAGAACTCGTTCTGCGCCGAGACGAAGCGGGTCCCGCCCGAAGCCGTCCAGTCGGCGTCGGCGATCTGCCAGCCCGCGAAGTTGGAATTGCCGATGTAGCGGACCTTGCCCTCAGTCACGAGGTCATCCAGCGCGCGCAACGTCTCGTCGATGGGCGTATCCGGATCGGGCGCGTGGAACTGGTAGAGGTCAATCCAGTCGGTCCCCAGCCGCTTCAGGCTGTCCTCGACCGCGCGCATGATCCAACGCCGCGAGCCACCCTTCCTGGCGGCGTCGCCGCCCACCGCCATGCCGAACTTCGTCGCCAGGATGACGTCGCCGCGCTTCTTGCCGAGCGCCTTTCCGAGGAATTCCTCGGATTTCGTCCCGCCGTAGACGTCGGCGGTGTCGAAGAGGGTGATCCCGGCGTCGATCGCCGCGCCGACCACCGCGTCGGTCGCCTTCTCGTCGATGCGCATGCCGAAGTTGTTGCAGCCGATGCCCACCTCGCTGACCTTCAGGCCCGAGGTCCCAAGACGGCGCAGCTTCATCGCCAACCTCCAATATCGCTCGCAAGAACACCGCTCGGATACGGCTTCCTCTCCCGGGTGCGGGAGACGGCTGGCCCGCTCCAGAGGCCGCCGGAGCCTAGCCGTTTATCGGCCGGCCGCCAGGGGCTCCGCGGAAGGCCTGAGGACCGTCCGCGATATGCTTGACGAGGCGTTCACCCCGTTTGTTCGCGATATCGCAAGTCTCGGAGCCGTAACTTCACGATCTACAAAGGCTTTTGGGCGGATGGTTAAACCATGCGTGTCGTGACGATCGTAAGTTTGGGCGCCTCGGCGGTGCTTGGCCTCGGCGCCCTGGTGGTGGCCAAGGCGGTCCTGCCCAACGCCAGCTCGGCGAAGGCGACGGCCAATACGGCCCCCACCGCCGGCGTTCCCGTGGTGGTGGCCAAGGCCCCGCTGAAGTTCGGCGACAAGCTGGACGCCAGCAAGGTCGTGGTCCTCAACATCCCCGCGAATGCGGTGCCGGAAGGCGCCTTCACCACCGTCGCGGCGGTGCTGAAGCAGGATAACGGCGGGGCGCCGGTGACGCTGACGCCGATCGCGGCGCGCGAGCCGCTGCTGCCCTCCAAGCTTTCCGGCCCCGGCGCCCGATCCTCGATCGCCGCCGAGATCGCCGACGGCATGCGCGCCTACACCATCAAGGTCTCTGACGTGACCGGCGTCGGTGGCCACGCCCTGCCGGGCGACCGGGTGGACGTCGTGCTGATGCGCGACATGTCGCCCGATCCGCAGCGGCATTCCTATGTCTCCGAGGTGGTGATCCAGGACGTCCGCGTCCTCGGCGTCGACCTGAACGCCGACATCACCTCGAACAAGCCGGCCTCGCCGTCCACTGCGACCCTCGAGGTCACGGTGCCCGACGCCCAGAAGCTGGCGGTCGCCGCCGACCTCGGCAAGCTGTCGCTGGCGCTGCGTCGGACGGGCTCGGCCGAGATCGCGCTGACGACGCCGATGCACACCGCCAATTTCGTGGCTGGCGGCGGCGCACCGGCCGGCCCGGCCCGTACGGTCCGCCGTGCGCCCCGCATCGTGAGCGCCGCGGCCGAGGCCCCGAGGGTCATCCAGATCGTCGAGCCGCCCAAGCACGAGGGCTCGCGCAAATCGCCGAAGCCGGCGACCGCGGACGCCACAGCGACCGCCGGTCCCGCCGCGCCCACCTCGGGCTTCGGTGCCCCCGACAAGAACGTCGCCCCCTCGGCGACCCACCCCGCGTGAGTTTGGCGGAGTCCATGACCATGTCCCGCAACCTGACCAAGGCGCTTGCCGCCACCGCCGTCCTGCTCACCGCCGGCGCCGCCGCCCAGCCCGTGCTGGCCGACGCCATGATGAGCGAAACCGCCCCCGCCCGGGTGATCACCGTGGCCAAGGACAAGTCCCTGTCCTTCCGGCTCGACCAGCCGGCGACGAAGATCGTCGTCGCCCAGCCGGACATCGCCGAGGTGGTCGCCACAACCGACCGCAGCTTCTATGTGCGCGGCGTCGAAACGGGCACGACCAACCTGCTGGTCTTCGGACCGGGCGGGCGGCTGATGGAGGTGATCGACGTGCGCGTCGGCGCCGACGCGGCCAGCCTGCAGCAGGACCTGGCCGATCTGCTGCCGCATGAGCGGATCAGCGTCCAGCCGCTGGGCCAGGGCGTGCTGCTCACCGGCACGGTGTCGAACCCGGGCGTCGCGCTGCGCGCCAAGGCGATCGCCGAGCGGATGTCGCCGGAAGGCGTCACCAACATGCTGAAGGTCAACGGCTCGCAGGTGGTGCTCGAGGTCCGCATCCTCGAGGCCAACCGTTCGGTGGTCCAGGACATGGGCATCGGCGCGATCGTCGCCAGCAAGTATTTCAACTACACCTATGGCGCGAACCTGCCTGGCTCCGGCGCACTGCCCGGCACGCCCAATCCCCCGCTCGTCGGCCTGGTCGGCAACGCGTCGGCCAACGGCGCACTGCGCTTCCTGAGCAAGATCGGCGGCGACGGCCTCCTCGACGGCCAGATCGCCGCCCTCGAGGAGAAGGGCGTCGTGCGCACCCTCGCCCGTCCGAACCTGGTGGCCATGTCAGGCGAGAAGGCCAGCTTCCTGGCGGGCGGCGAGTTCCCGTTCCCGGTGCCTGCCGGCAACGGCAACATCACCATCGAGTTCCGCCCCTACGGCGTGAAGCTGAACTTCCTGCCGACCATCCAGGACGACGGCACGATCCGCCTCGTCGTCGAGCCGGAGGTGAGCGCGCTCGACACCTCCAACACGATCCGCATCCTGGGCATCAACATCCCGGCGCTGACCGTGCGGCGGACCAGCACGACCGTCGAGATGCACGGCGGGGAGTCGCTGGCCATCGGCGGCCTCTTCCAGCACGGCTACGAGAACGACGTGAAGCAGCTCCCGGGGCTGGGCGAGATCCCGATCCTGTCGGCGCTCTTCCGCTCCACGCGCTGGAAGCGCAACGAGAGCGAACTGCTGATCGTCGTGACGCCCAGGCTGGTGACGCCGCAAGACATGCACGCGGTGAAGGACCTGCCGGGCAAGGAGCCCGGACTGGTCGACCTCTACCTGATGGGCCACACCCTGGATAGGCCGATGGCCAAGGACCTGCGCGGGCCCTCCGAGACGATCGGAGCGCCCATCGCCGCCGCCTCGCGGCCGGCTACGCTCGCAACGGCCTCGCGCCCCGCGCCGGTCGCGGCGGTCTCGCCGCCGCCGCAGCCGCAGCTCCGCGGTCCGATCGCAGCCAAGACCGCCAGCATCGGTCCCGTGGTCCCCAAGGCCACCGTGGCGCCCGTCGAGGCCAAGCCGCCGGCCGGCGTCACCATGGCGCCGAAGGCCGCCAGCGTGGCGTCCGCCGTCCTCAAGCCCGCCAGCGTCGCTCCGGTCGACGCGAAGGCGACCACCGTCGCCGCCGCGGCGCCCAAGGCTCCTGTCGTCGCCTCCACCGTCGTCAAGGCGGCCAGCACTGCTCCGGTCGCCGCCAAGGCCGCCAGCGCCGTTCCCGGCGACGCCAAGGTCCCCAGCGTCGGTTCCGTCACCCCCAAGGCCGCCAGCACCGGAAAGTAAGTCAGTATGAGTGCCCATCCCCTCGTTGGCAGGCGCGTCCTCGCGTTGGGCGGCGGTCTGTCGTCGCTCGACGGCGGCCCGTTCGAGGGCGCGTTGATGCAGACGGCCGGCCTCGAACGGCTGTCCGGGACGGACCTGGGCGGCGTCGACCTGATCATGATCGACGCCAACGCCTGGGAAGCGGAGGCGCTGTCGGCTGGAATCCAGGCGCTGGGCGGCAACTCCAAGCCGCCGCCGGTGCTGCTCGTGGGTTCCCACATGCCGACCTCGGTGGTCCGCAACCTGCTGCGCCTGGAGCGCTCCGACGTGCTCGAGGCGCCGTTCACCGCCGAGAAGCTTTCCGCCGCGATCACCGCCCTGATGGCGCAGCCCACGCCCGCGCCCGCCGCAGAGGCGCAGAGCGCGCCGCACGCGCGCTGCTGGGCCGTGACCGGCGCCGTCGGGGGCGCCGGGGCGACGACCATCGCCATCGAGATCGCCAACGCGCTCGCCGCGCGCTCGACGCGGGACAAGAGTGTCTGCCTGATCGACCTGAACCTCGCCGACGGCGCGACCGCGGCCTACCTCGGCGCCAACCCGACCATGCGCCTGGCCCAGCAGTCCGCCGACCGCATCGACCAGTCGATGCTGCAGGCGTTCGTGACCTCGGTGACGCCCAAGCTGGACCTGCTGGCGGCGGGGCGCGACCCGACGGCGTTCGACAACACCAGCCGGGAAGTCGTGCTGCGGGTTCTGGAAACCGCCTGCGAACTCTACGACTGGGTGATCCTCGACATCCCACGCCATCGCCGCGCCTGGACGCTGGAAACCCTCGGCGGCTGCGACGAGGTGCTGGTGATCTCCGAACTCACGGTCCCGGCGCTGCTCGCCGCGCGCTCACTTTCCGACGAGATCGACCGCGGGCTGGGGTCCGTCAGCAAGACGAAGATCGTGCTGAACCGCCTGGCCAGCCGCATGTTCGGCCCCGCACCCTCGATGGCCGAGGCCGAGAAGGCGCTGCAACGCAAGGCCGAGGCCGGCGTCAGCTCCGACTGGGAAGCCGCCGCGGCGTCGGTGAACCTGGGCGGCCCGATCGCCACCCACCGGCCGAAGTCGAAGATCGTCAAGGACGTGGAAGCGCTGGTCGAGCGCCTGGCCGGGGCCGCCCCGGTCGGCCGGCCCAAGTCGAAGAAGGCCGCCTGATGGGTCGCTTCAGCCTTCCGGGCGCCACGCCCGCCCCGCAACCGCCGCAAACGCCGGCCCCGCAGGCCGCACCTGAGAAAGCCGTCGAGGCCGCGGCTGCGCCCGCGCGCCCCGCCCCGCCGCCGCCGCCGGCGCCGGCGAAGCCCACCGGCGACGCTCATCTCGACGTCCGCCTGAAGCTGCACGCGCGGCTGATCGAGGAGCTGGATCTCGCCAAGCTGGACAAGCTCAGCGAAGCGGAGCTGCGCCGCGAGGTCATGCAGCTCGTCGTCGATTTCGCCCGCGCCGAGCGCATGGCGCTGAACACCGCCGAGCTGACCGAACTGGGCTCCTCGATCTTTGACGAGATGGTCGGCCTTGGTCCGCTGGAGCCGCTGCTCAAGGACGAGAGCATCAACGACATCCTGATCAACGGGCCGTTCCAGATCTATGTGGAGCGGCGCGGCGAACTGGAGCTCACGCCCGTCAAGTTCCGCGATAACGACCACCTGCTGCGCATCGTCAACCGCATCGTGGCCGGCGTCGGCCGCCGCATCGACGAAAGCTCGCCGATGGTGGACGCCCGCCTGCAGGACGGCAGCCGGGTGAACGCAGCCATCTCGCCGATCGCCATCGACGGCGCGGCGGTCTCCATCCGGAAATTCTCCAAGAAGCCGCTGACGCTCGAGAAGCTGGTGGACATGGGCGCCATGCCGATGGCCGTCGCCGACTTCATCCACGGCGCCGTTCGCGCGCGGGTCTCCACCGTGATTTCCGGCGGTACGGGTTCGGGTAAGACCACCCTGCTCAACGCCTTGTCGGCCGCCATCAGCCACGGCGAGCGCCTGATCACCATCGAAGACGCCGCCGAGCTGCAGCTGCAGCAGCCGCATGTGGTGCGCCTGGAGACCCGCCCGCCGAACATCGAGGGCAAGGGCGAGATCCGGCAGCGGGAACTGGTCAAGAACGCCCTGCGGATGCGTCCCGACCGCGTGATCCTGGGCGAAGTCCGGGCCGACGAGGCCTTCGACATGCTGCAGGCCATGAACACCGGCCACGAAGGCTCCATGGCCACCATCCACGCCAACAACCCGCGCGAGGCGATCGGCCGTCTCGAGCAGATGATCGCCATGGGCGGTCTCTCGCTCAGCCCCGACGCCATGCGCCAGCAGATCGCCTCGGCCATCGGGATGATCATCCAGGTGACCAGGCTGAGCGACGGCAAGCGGAAGGTGACCCACGTCACCGAGATCACCGGCATGGAAGGCCAGGTGGTGCAGATGCAGGACATCTTCACCTTCGAGCGGACCCATACCGACGCCGACGGCACGGTGCACGGCGAGTTCCGCGCCTCGGGCCTGCGCCCGCGCATCCTGGACGAGATGCTCCGCCGGGGCCTCGCCTACGACACCGCCAACTTCGATCCAAGCCACGTCCTGGGGGTCGCATGAAGTTTGACCCGAGCATCATCGTCCTGATCCTGATCTTCGCCGCGGTGTTCACCGCCGGCCAGGCGGCGATCGGCCTGTTCACGGTGGCCACCCAGAAGCGCAAGTTGAACAAGCGCCTGAAGGTCGCCGAGCGCGTCGACGGGGTTTCGGCCCTGGTCACCGAGCTGCGCAAGCAGCGCGGCCTGAACGCCGCCGGCGAGAAGGGCGGGCGGCTGCGCTGGCTCTCCGACCTGATCGTCGCCTCGGGCGTGCCCTACGACCCGAAGAAGTGGACGCTCTACGTCATCGCGGCCGCCGGGATCGGCGGGGTCGCGGCGGCGATGGCGCTGCGCAACCCGCTGCTGTTCGCGCTGGGCGCGCCGATCACCGGCCTTGGCGCGCCGATCATGTACCTGAAGGTGATGGCCGGCCGCCGCGCCAAGCAGCTGGGCTACCAGCTGCCGCAGGCCCTGGAGATCATCGTCCGCAGCCTCGAGGCCGGTCACCCGGTGCCCACCGCGATCAGCCTGGTGGGCCGCGAGATGAACGATCCGATCGGATCGGAGTTCGGCATGGCCGCCGACGAGATCGCCTATGGCGCGACCATGGAGCAGGCCATCGAGCGGATGGCCGAGCGCTGCCAGCACCCCGACGTCGACCTGTTCGCGGCCACCGTGCGCCTTCAGGAGAAGTCGGGCGGCAACCTCACCGGTCTGCTCAAGCTCAACGCCTCGACGGTGCGCGAGCGCCACAAGATGCGCCTAAAGATCAAGGCCGCCTCGTCGGAAGGCCGCGCCTCGGCGCTGATCCTGACCTCGGCGCCCTTCGCCGCCATCGGGTTCATCGTGATCTCCTCGCCGCACTTCTATGGCGACGTGATCCACGAGCCGATCGTGAAGTACGGGCTCATGATCCTCGGCGTCTGGATGTTCATCGGCAACATGGTCATGCGGCGCATGATCGATATGCGGCTCTAGGACCATGGACCTCACCCAAATCCAGTCTGTGATCTCAATCCTCGGCGGTCTGATGATCGTCGCCGGGGTCGGCGGCGTCGCCTGGATCGGCGGCAACGAGCTGCGCCTGCGCGCCATCCGCCGCGGGCGGCTGGCGACCGCCGGCGGGCCCGGCGGCATGCGCACCACGGCCCGACCGACCGCCGCCAGCGGCCTCAACGACCAGCTGATGGGCACCTTGCGCCGGCTGGGCCAGCAGAGCGTGGTGCGCGACCCCGGCAAGGTCTCGGTGTTGCGCGCGCGCCTGATGCAGGCCGGCTTCTACAATCGCGAGGCGCCGCAGATCTACCTGGGCGTCCGCGCCGCGGCCCTGGTGCTGGCGACCATCGGCGTGGTCCTGACCCTGCCGCTGGTGATGGGCAAGGGCGGCATGGGCGGCATCGCCGTCGCCGGTACGCTGGCGCTCGTCGCCATCCTCGGGCCGGACCAGGTGCTGAAGGCCCGGCGCACCTCGCGCGAGCGGGAGTACGCCGACGGCTTCCCTGACCTCTTGGACCTGCTGGTGGCCTCGGTCGAAGCCGGCCTCAGCCTGGACGCGGCGGTCTCGCGGGTGACCGAGGAGCTCGCGCGCCGCTACCCGAACCTCACCGTGCACCTGCGCTTCCTGGTGCTGGAACTGCGGGCCGGCAAGTCGCGCAAGGACGCCTGGTCGGCCTTCGCCGACCGCCTGGGCATCGACGACGCGCGCCAGCTCGCCACCATGCTGCGCCAGGCCGAGGAGATGGGCACCAGCCTGGGCGAAACGCTGACCGTGTTCTCGCAGGACATGCGCTCCAAGCGCATGCTGCGCGCCGAGGAGAAGGCGCTGGCGCTGTCGGCCAAGCTGACCGTGCCGCTGATCATGTTCATCTTCCCGTGCCTGCTCGGCGCCCTGATGCTGCCGGCGGTCGCGCGCCTGATGCACGTGTTCGCCAACCGCTGACGGTTCAGATCCCGTAGGGCCGGTAGGGCCCGGCGATCAGCTGTTCGAAGACGCCGACGCCCGTCTGCTCGTCTTCTCCCGGCGCGGAATAGGTGGCCTTCGAGATCGCCTGGATGTGCCAGTGCTCCGGCGCGGACATGTCGGCGGTCGCCAGGTCGATGTCGTCGCGGCCGACCACCAGCTCACCCTTCAGGGCGCCGTGGCGCCACTCGCCGCCATAGCCGACGCCGCGCATCAGGAAGACCCCCTGGGGCTCCAGCTTCACGCTGGCCTCGCCCTGCAGCAGCGGGATCTTCAGCGTGCCGCCCAGCGCATGGCGCGTGCCGGGCTTCAGCGACACATCCTCCATCCGCGGCGCGTCCGCGTGCCAGCCGCCCTCGGGGCCGGCGCCGTCGGGCAGGATCACCGCGCGGGTGTTCCACGGCTTGCCCTCGGTGTCGGCGTTGACGTGGAAGAAGACCGACCTGTCGGCGAAGTTGATCGGGCACCACTGCCAGAAGAAGCCGGCCAGGCTGCCGCCCGGGGTCGGCTGCGGGTCGGGCGCACCCACCGGGCGGATGCCCCATGAGCGGTCGCGGGTGCCCGCCCAGTCGCTTCCGCAGTCGCGGCGGTCGCCATCCACCTCGGTCCAGCCGGTGACCCGGACGTTCTGGGTGAGCCGCGTATAGTCCATGAACATCCGCGGCCCGTTGCGGCGCACGAACCGCGGCTCCTCGATCGGGAAGGCGCGCCCCTCGAAGGTGAGGTCGCACGCCATCCCCTCGGCGGTCTCCAGGACCACCCGGAGTGTCCGCAGCGGCTCGATCACCTCGATCCTGATGGGGCCGACGGAAAGCTCCATCCGCTCCATGCCGAGGATGCGCGAGGCGTGCAGGTTGCGCTGCACACCGTCGCGGATGATCGAGACGTGGGCGTCGGCCACGTTCAGCGCCGGATAGACCCCGAAGGCCACCGCCACGAACTCGCCGCCGTCCGGCGAATAGCCATTGAAGAAGTAGCGGTCGTAGAAGTTGCGGTCGGACCCGGCGTAGGCGATCGGCTCCGGCGTCTGGTGGATCGGATAGTCGTCGCCCCGGGTCAGCATGGCCTCGTCGTCTCCGCCCTGACGTTCCGTCACGCTTGCCGCGCGCCGTGCGGGGCGTATCAATCGGAAAAGCCGACAAGAACACAAGTCATTCAGGGGAGAGGGCACGATGGGCGTCATCACCGCCGCCGACCACAATATCCCGCAGCCTGTCGCCGACACCCTGGTCCAGCCCGCCGCCTACGCCGACGGCCGGATCCACGAGACCTACGCCTGGCTGCGCGCCAACGAGCCCTTCGGAGTGGCCGACGTCGAAGGCGTCGACCCGTTTTGGGTCGCCACGCGCCACGCCGACATCCTGGAGATCAGCCGCCAGAACGACCTCTTCCACAACGGCGACCGCTCGCCGACGCTGATCGGCCAGGAGGGCGACCGCCAGGTGCGCGAGATGATGGGCGGCAGTCCGCACCTGCTGCGCACGTTGATCCACATGGATGCGCCGGACCACCTGAAGTACCGGCTGCTGACCCAGGCCTGGTTCATGCCGCAGAACCTGAAGCGGCTGGAGGACCAGATCCGGGTGATCGCCAAGGCGGCGGTGGCCAAGATGGCCGCCTCTGGCGGCCAGTGCGACTTCGTCAAGGAGGTCGCCCTGCACTACCCGCTCCGGGTGATCATGAGCATCATGGGCGTGCCGGAAAGCGACGAGCCGCGCATGCTGAAGCTCACGCAGGAGCTGTTCGGCGCCGCAGACCCTGAGCTCGCCCGTGACGCCGGCACGCCGCCGGAAGAGCGCAAGCTCGACATGGGCGTGATCATCGACTTCTCGAACTATTTCCGCGCGCTCTCCGAGGACCGCCGCAAGCATCCGACCGACGACCTGGCTAGCCTGATCGCCAACTCGCAGATCGACGGCCAGCCGATCAGCGACCTGGAGGCGATGAGCTACTACATCATCGTCGCCACCGCCGGGCACGACACCACCTCGTCCTCCACGGCCGGCGCCATGTGGGCGCTGGCCGAGAACCCCGCCGAGCTCGCGAAGGTCAAGGCCGACCCGTCGCTGATCCCGGGCCTCGTGGACGAGAGCATCCGCTGGACCACGCCGGTCAAGACCTTCATGCGCACGGCCACCGAGGACACCAGCTTCGCCGGCCGCGACCTGAAGAAGGGCGACTGGCTGATGCTCTGCTACGCCTCCGGCAACCGCGACGAGGCGGTGTTCGAGGACCCGTTCGCCTTCCGCGTCGACCGCAAGCCGAACAAGCACCTGGCCTTCGGCTACGGCGCCCACCTGTGCCTGGGCCAGCACCTGGCGAAGATGGAGATGCGGATCCTCTGGGAAGAGCTGCTGCCCAGGCTGAGGAGCGTGGCGCTCGACGGCGAGCCGGCGATGAGCGAGGCGGTGTTCGTCAACGGGCCCAAGCGCCTGCCGATCAAGTTCG
>JBJMQX010000076.1:0-30555 GCA_045802455.1 Phenylobacterium sp.
ATCATCTCCCTTTGCCGATTGATAAATTCTTGTTTCGGGCTCCAGGGAGGAATTTAGTTGTAGGGCTTCATTGAAGGATCTCTGATCAACAGAATTTTTGAATGTCTGAACAGAGACGTATATTGCCCCAAGGCCAATTAGCGTGAGGGTTAGCTGCAATACATCCTTGTACGCAGAAATCCAACGAAGCCACTCGGGCCTAGTTTCTGCGAAAATAGTCTCCAAATCACACCGCGATCGGCGCCGGGATGCTCGGGTGGGCGCGGTAGCCTTCCAGGACGAAGTCCTCGAACTCGAAGGCGAAGAGGTCGTCGCGGGGCGCCAGATGCATCTGGCCGAGCGGCAGGGGCTCCCGCGAGAGCTGCAAACGGGCCTGGTCGAGGTGGTTCAGGTAGAGGTGGGCGTCGCCCAGCGTATGGACGAACTCGCCGGGCTCGAGGCCGGTGACCTGGGCCACCATCAGGGTGAGCAGGGCATAGCTGGCGATGTTGAACGGCACGCCCAGGAAGACGTCGGCCGAGCGCTGGTAGAGCTGGCAGCTCAGCTTTCCATCGGCGACGAAGAACTGGAACAGGCAGTGGCAGGGCGGGAGCGCCATGTCCTCCACCTCCGCCGGGTTCCAGGCCGAGACGATGTGGCGGCGGCTGGTGGGGTTGGTCTTCAGGCCCTCGACCACGGCGGCGATCTGGTCGATCACCCGGCCGTCCGGCGCGGTCCAGGAGCGCCACTGCTTGCCGTAGACCGGCCCGAGCTCGCCGGTCTGGCGGTCGGCCCATTCGTCCCAGATGCTGACGCCGCGCTCCTGCAGCCAGCGCACGTTGGTATCGCCGCGCAGGAACCACAGCAGCTCGAGGATGATCGACTTCCGGTGCAGCTTCTTGGTCGTGAGCAGCGGGAAGCCCTGCGAAAGGTCGAAGCGCATCTGGCGGCCGAACACCCCCAGGGTGCCGACCCCGGTGCGGTCGCCGCGCTTCACGCCGTTCGTCAGGATGTCCTCCAGCAGCGCCAGGTACTGGCGCTCCGGATGGTCCGGCGCGGCCCGCAGGATCGGCTGGATGGCGGCGTGGGCGTTCATCGAAAGTGATTCGCCGGTGATTCGGGGTCAGCCGGAATGACGCCGGTCTCACGATCCTGTGGATCACATCTATCCGTCATCCCGGACGGCCGCAGGCCGATCCGGGACCCAGGGGCGACTGCACAGCCTGAACCCCTGGGTCCCGGCTCTCCGCTTCGCTGCGGCCGGGATGACAAGCTAAGGTTGGCTATGGGGCGGGCGTTCTACGTCTACATCATGGCCAGTCGGCGCAACGGGACGCTCTATGTCGGGGTGACGGGCGACCTTCCTCGGCGGGCCTACGAGCATCGGGAGAAACTGATCGGCGGCTTCACCAGCAGGTACGATGTCAAGATGCTGGTCTGGTATGAGGACTTCCCTACAGCGGACGAGGCGATCACAGCCGAGAAGCGGATCAAGCGTTGGCGACGGGCCTGGAAGCTCGAGCTTATCGAAAAGATGAACCCGCAGTGGCTCGATCTCTATGAAACGTTCAACAGCTGACCGGCCAAGGTCGCACAACGGGGGCCTTTCCATGCTGATCGCACTCATCGCCGGGATCGTGCTGGCCCAGGCCACGCCCGCGACGTCGCCGCCCGAGACGCCGACGTCGCCCGCGCCTGCGTCAGCCGCGCCGGCCAAGCCTGCGAAGCCGAAGATGATCTGCCACGATGAGATCGTCACCGGCAGCATCATGACCCGGCGCGTCTGCCGCACGCCCGAGCAGGTCGAGGCCGACCGCCAGCAGGCCAGGCGCGATACGGACGCCTTGGGCGACCACCTGGCCGCCTGCCGCGGGCCGTCGTGCTAGGCCCGGTCAGCCGCCGAAGCCGCCCTCGTCGAGGAACGCCTGCTCCTCGGGCGTGGTGACGCGGCCCAGGCTGGCGTTGCGGTGCGGGAAGCGGCCGAAGCGGCCGATGATCTCGCGGTGGATCGCCGCCCACTTCAGGTTCTCAGCATCGCCGGCCTCGGCGCACAGCGCGACGCAATAGTCCTGGTCGGCGAGGTCCTCGGAGTGCTCGAACGGCAGGTAGAAGAAGTTGCGCAAGGTGGGCTCCACCTCGCGGTCGAAGCCGCGGTCGACGGCGGCGCGGGCGATGGCGCGGGCCTTGGGGTCGGTGGCGAAGGCGTGCGCCGAGCCGCGGTAGAGGTTGCGGGGGAACTGGTCGAGCAGGATGAGCAGCGCCAGCGCGCCCTCGGCCGTCTCGGCCCAGGCGTCGTACTCGCCGCGGGCGGCGCGGTGGTGGACCGGCTCGAACTTCAGCCGGATCGCCTCGTCGAAGGCGTGGACCTTCTTGAACCACTTGGCCGGGCCCGCCTGGCGCCAGAAGCTCAGCACGTCGTTCGGATGGGCGGTCATCGAGCGGTTGCTGGCCAGATCATGGGGCGTTTTCGTATATCGTCGTGACGCGGGCGGTCGCAGACCGGGGGAATCCGTTCAACCGCGGTTCAGGCAAAGCCGCAATAGTGGCGGCGAAGGACGATGGGCGGAAAGCCCTCCAGGGATCACGAGATGCACACCAAGACGACACTTCTAGCGGCCCTGCTGCTGGCCGGCGCGAGCCAGGCGGCGCTGGCCCAGGACCACGAACACCACGGCGACGGCGGCGATCGTCCGCAGGTCGAAGGCCATCGCGGCGGCGGCGAAGGCCATTGGGCCGGCCGCGGCCAGGCCAGCGCGCCTGCCGCCGTCGCGCCGCAGGCGGCTCCGCAAGCCGCTCCCCAGGCGGCTCCGATGGCGCCGCAGGGCGGTCACGCGCGCTTCGGCGCGCCGCCGGCGCAGACCTTCACGCAAGCGCCTCAGCCCGGCCCTCGCGTCGAGCGTGGCGGCGAACGGCGCTGGGAGGGCCGCGGCGGCGACCGCAACGGCTTCGCGGCCGGCGCGACCGCCAACGGCGACCGCCATTGGGACCGCAACGAGGCTCCGCGCGAGGTCACGCCGCCCGGCGTCAACGCTGAGCGCGGCTGGGATCGCCAGCACGACGGCCACGCGCCCGATCCGCGCCGGCTCGAACGCGACCCGCGGCGCGACGGCGCGTGGGACGGCCGCCGCGACGGGACCTGGGACCGCAACCGCGAAGGCGCCTGGAACGGCCAGCACCGCAATCCGCCGGCCAACTGGCAGCACTGGGAGCGCGGGCGCTATCCGGCAGTCTATTCAGCCCCGCACCGCTATCGCTTCGGCTCTTACGTGCGGCCCTACGGCTGGTACGTGCGCAGCTGGGGCTTCGGCGACTTCCTGCCGCGTGGCTGGTTCGGCTCCAGCTACTGGATCGACGACTTCTACGACCTCGACCTGCCGTATCCGCCGCCCGGCATGCACTGGGTCCGGGTCGGTGACGACGCCCTGCTGGTCGACGACTACACCGGGCGCATCTTCCAGGTGGTCCGCGACATCTTCTGGTAGGCGTCAGATGTAGCCCTCCGCCCGCAACGCCTCGATCGAGGCGCGGGCGGAGGTGTGCAGGATGAAGCGGCCGCCGGCGGCTTCCCACAGGTGGCGGTGCTGGTCGCGGTCGTCGACCAGCACGTCGCCGGGATGGCAATGCTCGCGCTTCAGCGCCGCCGAGGTGGTGATCACCGGGACGCCGGGGAAGTGGCGCTGGGCCCACCGGCGCTTCTGCGGCTCGGCCCATTTGCCGCGCGGCAGGCCGGTCAGGATGATCGGGTCCTTGTGCCGGACCGCCTCGTAAAGCTCGAAGGCGTCGGGCATCGGCTCGAGGTTGTCGAAGAAGCTGTCCGCGCGGGCCAGCCGCTTCCAGAACTCGCCCGCACCGTGGCGCTGCTCGAACGCGCGCGGCGCGAGGCCTAGGATCTTCTCCGCGCCCTTGTCGAAGTCGGCCAGCACGCCGTCGCAATCGAGGAAGATCTGCCGCCGCAAGCGCTCTCCCGGCCCTACTGCGCCTGGCAGGCGGGGCAGAGGCCGCGCGCCTCCAGGGTGACGGTCGAGACCGCGTAGCCCCGGGCCTTGGCGGCCGCCACGCCCGGCGCGAAGTCCGGCTCGAACTCCTCGGCCGCCCCGCAGCAGTCGCAGATCAGGAAGGCCGCGGCGTGCCCGTCGCCCTCCAGGCGGCAGGAAACGTAGGCGTTCAGGCTCTCGATCCGGTGGGCGAATCCCAGCCGCTCCAGGAACTCCAGCGCGCGGTAGACGGTCGGCGGCTTGGCGGCCTCGCCGCCCTCGCCGAACGCGCCGATCAGGTCATAGGCCTTCAGCGGATGCCCGGCCTCGAGCAGCAGCTCCAGCACCCGGCGGCGCGGGCCCGTGAGGCGCTCCTCGACGGCCGCGCAGCGGCGCTCGGCGGCGGCGAGCGCGCGGCGCAGCGCCTGGCCCTTGAGGCCCGGCTCGGCCCCGTCGTCGTGCTGGCAGTGCGCCGTGTGCATGTCCATGAGCTAACCCCAGCGCCGCCCCGGCCGCAATGACCGGCGTTCGGCTGCGCCGCCTTGACGCCCGTTATGTTATCTCATAACAGAGACGTTACAAGATAACACCACAGAGCAGTAGAGGTCGGCATGTCGCGCAAGCTCGATTGGATCGGCGCGGCCAGTGTCGTGGCGCTGAGCCTCGCGGCGGGCGGTGCGGCGGCGGAGCAGGCGGCGCAGGCCCCCGCAAAGCCTGCCGCGAAACCGGCGGCCTCGGACCAGGTCTCCGAGATCGTGGTGACCGCCCAGCGCCTGGACGCCGCCCGGGCCAAGGTGGAGCCGGCGCTGGGGGCGACCAGCTATTCCCTGCCCGAAGCCTTCATCAACAACCTGCCCGCCGGCGCCAACACCCAGCTGAACCAGGTGGTCCTGCAGGCGCCGGGCGTGGCCCAGGACAGCTTCGGCCAGCTGCACGTGCGCGGCGACCACGGCAACATCCAGTTCCGCCTCAACAACGTCATCCTGCCCGAAGGCCTGCAGGTGTTCGGCCAGACTCTGTCCCCGAGGCTGGCGGCGAACATCCAGCTGATCACCGGCGCGCTGCCCGCCCAGTACGGCCTGCGCACCGCCGGCATCATCAACATCACCACCAAGACCGGCTTCAAGAACGAGGGCGAGGTCTCGGTCTACGGCGGCAGCCATGGGGTGATCACGCCGTCGTTCGAGTACGGCGGCGCCTCGGGCGGCACGAGCGGCTTCGTTTCCGGCAGCTATACGGGGACCGACGTGGGGATCGAGAGCCCGGACGGCAGGGCGAACCCGCTCCACGACCACTCCGACCAGTACCAGGCGTTCGGCTACGTCGACCACATCCTGAACGAGACCAGCCGGGTCTCGCTGATCGCCGGCACCTCGCAGCAGAGCTTCGAGATCCCCAACGTCGCCGGCCTGCAGCCCGACCTGGGCTTCAGCGTGAACGGGCGGACCGCGTTCCCCTCGGAAAACCTGGACCAGCGGCAGCGGGAAGGGACCACCTACGGCATCGCCAGCTACCAGACGACGACCGAGAAGTTCACCGGCCAGGCCTCGCTGTTCACCCGCTATTCGGAGCTGAAGTACACGCCGGACGTGACCGGCGAACTCCTGTTCAACGGCATCGCCCAGGCGGCGCGCAAGACCGACCTGTCGTTCGGCGTGCAGCTCGAGGGCGTCTACACGCTCAACGACGCCCACACCGTGCGCGAGGGCCTGATCGTCTCCACCGACCGCACGACCAGCAAGACCAGCTCGCAGGTCTTCGCCCTGGACGCCGCCGGCAATCAGGTGGGCGCCGGCCCGATCGCCGTCGTGGACAATGGCAAGGCCACGGCCTGGACCTATTCGGCCTACCTGCAGGACGAGTGGAAGGTCTCGGACGCGCTCACCGTGAACTACGGCCTGCGGTTCGATGCGCTGGAGGCCTTCCGCAGCGAAAACCAGCTTTCGCCGCGGGTGAACATGACCTGGATCCCCCTCGAGGGGACCACCGTGCACGCCGGCTATGCGCGCTACTTCTCGCCGCCGCCGTTCGAGCTGGTGGCCAGCCCGACCGTCGCCAAGTTCGTCGGCACCAGCGCCGAGCCGCCGGGGACGCAGAACGACACCCCGCGCTCGGAGCGCGACGACTACTTCGACCTCGGTGTCGAACACAAGGTGGGCGCGCTGACCCTAGGCGCGGACGCCTACTACAAGCGGGCGAAGAACCTGGTGGACGAGGGCCAGTTCGGCGCGCCGATCATCCTGACGCCGTTCAACTACCGCGAGGGCTACGCCAAGGGCGTGGAGTTCAGCGCCAACTACACGCAAGGCCCGCTGACCGCCTATGCGAACGTCGCGTTCTCCGAGGCCAAGGGGAAGGACATCGTCTCCAGCCAGTTCAACTTCGACCCGGCCGACCTGGCCTACATCCACCAGCACTTCATCTTCCTGGATCATGACCAGACGGTCACGGCCTCGGCCGGCGGCACCTACCGGATCGGCAGCGCGCATGTGTCTGCCGACCTGGTCTACGGCTCGGGACTGCGCCAGACCCCGGACGGCGCGCCGCCCAACAGCGGCCACCTGCCGGGCTATGCGCAGGTGAACCTCGGCTACTCCCAGGAGTTCGACGTGGCCGGCGGCCTGACGCTGCGCGCCGACGTGATCAACCTGTTCGACAAGAAATACGAGATCCGCAACGGCACGGGCGTCGGCGTCGGCGCCCCGCAGTTCGGCCCGCGCCGGGGCTTCTTCGTCGGCGTGTCCAAGCGGTTCTGAGCACCCAACGACGATCGTCATCGCCCGGCTTGTCCGGGCGACCCATAGACACAGTCCAGGCAAATTGAGGCGCCGCCAAGCTCTTGCGGCGGCGCGGAGATCATGGGTGGCCCGGACGAGCCGGGCCATGACGACCTTTGATCAGCCCTCGTCGCTCTCGGACGGGGCGGCGGCGGCGCCGCGGGGCGCGCGGCGGCGGCGGGGACGCGGAGCCTCGTCGCCGGACGCCTCGGACGCCCGTGGCGTGGCGGCTTGCAGGAAGGCGGGCGCATGGCTCTCGCCGCCTTCGGAATCGCGCAGCACGGGCGAGGGCCGCTCTTCGACCAGCGGCTGGGCCTGCGGCTCGACAACGGCCAGCGGGTCGCGTTCGGGACGGTCCTCACGGTCGCGGTTGCGATCGAAGCGGGGCCGGTCATCACGGAAACGATCGTCGCGCTGGGGACGGTCTTCGCGCGGCCTGTCCTCGCGGGGCCGGTCATCCCGGGGACGGTCGTCGCGGTCGCGCTCGAAGCGGGGCCGGTCGTCACGTTGCGGGCCGTCGCGCTGCGGGCGGTCGTCGCGAGGACGGTCATCTCTGGGCCGGTCATCCCGGGGCCGGTCGTCGCGCCAGCGGTCCCGGCGGCCGCCCTGGCCCCCATCTCGGCCTCCGTCACGGTCGCGGTTCTCGAAGCGGTCGCCGCGCGGCCTGTCCTCCCTGGGGCGGTCCTCGTAGCGCGGGCGCTCGTCGCGTTGCCGTTCCTGCGGGCGTTCGCCGCCCTGCCAGGCTTCGCCCTCGGCGGCTTCGGCCGGCTGCGCGCCCGGTCCGGCGGTGGCGGCCGCATCGGCAGCCTCGGCCTGCGCCTGGGCGGTCTCGTCCTCGAAATCGATGTCGTAGCCGGAGGAGAAGTTGTCGCGGCCCAGGATTTCGCTGGCAGGCCGGGTCGGCTGCATGGCGCGCAACATGCGGAAATAGTGTTCGGCGTGCTGCAGGTAGTTCTCGCCGAGCACCCGGTCGCCGGCCGAATTGGCGTCGCGCGCCAGCTGCTGGTACTTCTCGAAGACGTGCTGGGCGTTGCCGCGGACCTTGATCCCCTCGGGACCGTTGGAATCGAAGGCGCGATTGGCGTTCTGCGCCTGCGGCTTGCCGCCGCCACCCCCGCCGCCGCCGCGATTACGCCCGCGCTGACGCTTCATACCCTTGAAATCTCTCATTATTCGAAACCGTTTCGCTCTTTGCCTCGCGACCGTTCGGTCGGCCTGTGCGCTAGCCTCGGGATCGGGCGGTCGGGCCCGGGTCTATCTCGAAGACGCTAAGTGTTCCCCGTCTTCCGCCCGGAAGCCTTGAAGCGTGAGGCTTTTTGGAAGCCGTCGCGCCCTGCCGGGACCGGCGTGCGCCCTGGATCGGACGCCTCTACCTGAAGCCGGCAATTGGGTGGAGACGCGAACTAAGTAGCGACTCAGGCGCGGTTTTCCAAGGATTTTCTCGCGCCTGCGACAACCCTGTCCCGGTCCGCGAGGTCGCGGATCGTGGTCACGCCGACCGCGCCGGCCTCGCGGAACAGCGCCTCGACGGCTTCCTTCTGGTCGTAGCCGATCTCCACGGCGAAGCGGCCGCCGGGCTTCAGCACGCGCAGGATCTCCGGCGCCAGGCGGCGGTAGTGCGCCAGGCCGTCGGGGCCGCCCTCCAGCGCCACGCGCGGCTCGTGGTCGCGCACCTCGGGCTCCAGGGTCTCGATCACCGCCGCGGCGATGTAGGGCGGGTTGGAGATCACCAGGTCGAAGGTTGCTTCGCCCAGCCCCTCCGTCCAGTCGCCGCGCAGCAGCGCCAGGCGCCCGGCCAGGCCCAGGTTCGCGGCGTTGTCGCGGGCGACCGCCAGCGCCTCCTCCGAGACGTCGATCCCCAGGCCGCGGGCGGCGGGCCGCTCGGCCAGGATCGAGAGCACGATGGCGCCGGAGCCTACCCCTAAGTCCAGCACCGACCAGGCGGCGTGCTCGGGGAAGTCGCGCAGGACGTATTCGACGACCGTCTCGGTGTCCGGCCGGGGCGTCAGCACGTCGGGCGTCACCGAGAGCATGATCTTCCAGAAGCCCTTGCGGCCCAGGATGTGGCTGACCGGCTCGCGGTGCTCTCGCCGGGCGAGGTAGGCCTGCAGGGTCTCCTCCTGGGCCGGCGTCAGCGCCCGGTAGGGATCGCCCACGATGTCGGCGCGGGTCGCCTCCGCGGCGGCCTCGACCAGCAGGCGCGCGTCGATCACCGGGCCGGCCAGGCCCGCGGCCTCCAGCCGGGCCTTGGCCGTCTGCCAGGCCTGCAGCAGGGTCAGGCTCACGCCTGGGCCTCCTCGACCGGCTCCTCGACCTCAGGCGCCGTGGCCGCATCGCCCAGGCCGACTGCGCCGGCCGAGGTCACCTGGACGTAGATCCCGCAGTGCAGGTGGCCATAGTTGTCGAACAGCGCCTTGGTGATCTCCAGGTCGCGCTCCGCCGTGACCGGATCGACGTCGGGCGCACTGCAACGCACGATCGGTTTGTAGACCTCGGCCCGCGCCCAGCCGGCCATCAGCGGCTTGCCCGCCCAGCCGTTCTCGGCCCACGCCGGCCAACCCTCCACATAGAGGTTGGCGCGGAAGCGCAAGGGATCGAGCTCGACGCCCATCTTCTGCGAGAGGTCGCGGACGCTGGCCAGGTTGACGATCGAGACCTGGCCCTTCGGATGGTCGGTGAAGCGATGCTCGCCGGGCGCTTCCACCACCTTCAGCGGCCCGCGCGCGTCCTCGCCCAGCAGTTCGGTCAGCCAGGCGGCCAGGGCCTCGCGTCCGGCCGGTTCGGAGAGGTTGGCTGCGATCTCGTGCATGCCGGGCGCCGCGGCGTGCAGGGTGGTGGTCAGCGGCTGGTAGGCGGTACGCGCGGCGGCCACCTTGGCGATCTGCGCCAGGACGGTGAACTTCGTCTTGGTGATCCAGGCCGGCGCGGCGGGGTCGAACCCCGAGGGCCCGTTCTCCACCGCCCAGATCCGGTCATGCGGGAAGCCGCGGCCGGGCGCCAGGTCGACGCTCTGCAACGGCTCGGGCGTGAAGCCCTTCACGGGGTGGCGGAAGATGCCGGCGACGTGTCCGCTCATGGGGCGGTTCAAGCCCATGCCGAGGATTTCCACAAGCCGTCGCTGGCGCGGGTGCGGATCGCCGCTAGTGTGCTGGGCAATCAGTTCGGGGGATGACGATGCGTGTGATCTTGATCGCGGCGGCGGCCGTGAGCCTGGCGTGGAGCGCGGCGCAGGCGGCCGACTTCAGCATGTCGCAGGCGATCGACTATCCGTTCGTGGACGATCTCACAGCCGCGCCGCACGGCGGCCGGATCGCCTGGATGCGCAACGTGGGCGGCGTGCGCAACGTCTGGGTCGCCGAGCCGCCCGGCTATGCGCCCAGGCAGGTCACCCGGTTCGGCAAGGACGACGGCCAGGAGATCACCCAGATCACCTTCTCGCCGGACGGGCGGGCGCTGCTCTTCGTGCGCGGCGGCGATCATGACGCGAACTGGCCGGCCAAGGGCGGGCTGGAGCCCAATCCGACCTCGGGCGTCGCCGAGCCGAAGGTGGCCATCTGGAAGGCCGATCCGAGCGGCCTGGAGCCGGCGGCCAGGCTCGTCGAAGGCGACGCCCCGGCGATCTCGGCCAGCGGCGACGTAGCCTATGTGAAGGCCGGCCAGGTCTGGATCGCGCGGCTTGGCGCAGCGCCGGAGCGCCTGTTCTTCGACCGCGGCCGGGACGAGGCGCTGGCCTGGTCGCCGGACGGGGCGCGGCTCGCCTTCGTCTCGAACCGCGACGACCACGCCTTCGTCGGCGTCTATTCCGGACCGGAGAAGCCGCTCCTGTGGCTGGCTCCCTCCACCAGCCGCGACGGCGAGCCGGTCTGGTCGGCAGACGGCAAGCGCATCGCCTTCACCAGGCGGCCGGGGCAGGGCGGCCCGCCCGAGGCGGCGCTGAGCCAGCACCCCTCGCCCTGGGCGATCTGGACCGCGGACGCGGCGACGGGCGCGGGCCGTCTCGTCTGGAAGAGCGGGACGACGCTGCGGGACTCCTACGGCGGGCCGACCGGGCCGAACCTGCGCTGGGCCACCGGCGGGCGGCTCACCTTCATTTCGCAGCAGGACAACTGGCCCCACCTCTATGTGGTGGCCGAGGCCGGCGGGTCGGCGAAGCTGCTGACGCCCGGCGCCTTCATGGTCGAGCACGTGGCGGCTTCGCCCGACGGCGACACCCTGGCCTATTCCGCCAACACCGGGACCACGCCCGGCGACGACGATCGCCGTCACGTCTACCGCGTCTCGGTGGGCGGCGGCGCGCCGGTGGCGGTCTCGAAGGGCGAGGGCCTGGAGTGGGCGCCCGCGTTCACGGGGTCGGAGCTCGCCTTCGTGGCGGCGACCGCCAAGGCCCCGCCGGTGGTCGCCGTGGCCGGCCGGATACTGGAGGGCCAAGCGCCGCCGAAGGGCTTCGCCGGGCCCGACTTCGTGGTTCCCAGGCAGGTCACCTGGAAGACGCCGGACGGCGTCACGGTGCACGGTCAGCTGTTCCAACGCGCCGGTGGGGCGAAGCAGCCCGGCGTGATCTTCGTCCACGGGGGGCCGCCGCGGCAGATGCTGCTGGGCTGGTCCTACATGGACTACTATTCGAACGCCTATGCGGTGAACCAGTACCTGGCGGCGCACGGCTTTGCGGTGCTCAGCGTCAACTACCGGCGCGGCATCGGCTACGGCTTCGACTTCCAGCATCCGGAGAAGGGCGGACCGGCGGGCGCCATCGAGTACACCGACGTGCTGGCCGGCGCGCGCTGGCTGCAGGGCCAGCCGGGCGTCGAGGCGGACCGCATCGGCATCTGGGGCGGCTCCTACGGCGGCCTGCTGACCGGCCTCGCGCTGGCGCGCAACTCCGACGTCTTCAAGGCCGGCGTCGACCTGCACGGGGTGCACGACTGGTCGCGCGTCTTCGCCGAGGTCGCGGGCCGGCCGCTGGCCCGCTACGAGCAGGGCGACTTCGAGGCGGCCACCGAGGCGGCCTTCAGGTCCTCGCCCGACGCCGACGTAGCCCGCTGGAAATCGCCCGTCCTGCTGATCCAGGGCGACGACGACCGCAACGTCCGCTTCAGCCAGATGATCGACCTGGTCCGCCGGCTGGACGCCCAGGGCGTGGACTACGAGGAGATGGTGCTCCCCGACGAGATCCACGGCTTCCTGCGCCACGAGAGCTGGGAAAAGGTCGACGCGGCGACCGCGGAGTACCTGGCGCGGAAGCTCAAATAACAGCTGTCATCCCGGAACGGGCGCCAGCCCGTATCCGGGACCCATACGCGGCTGAGCCGGCGAGTTCGCGCTGCGCGGCAATGCGCATCCTGCACCCTCTGAGTCTATGGGTCCCGGATAGTCGCTGCGCGCCTTCCGGGAGGACAGCACAATGGGCCCACTGCAGCTCGTCCTCCAGGGCCGCCAGCCGCGCGGCCTGGTCCTCGGCGATCAGCGGGTTGATCACGTCGTCCAGCGCCTCGCCCTCCAGCACCTTGGGCAGGTTGTAGAGGGTTAGGTTGATGCGGTGGTCGGTGACCCGGCCCTGCGGGAAGTTGTAGGTGCGGATGCGTTCCGAGCGGTCGCCGGAGCCCACCTGGCTCTTGCGGTTCTCGGCGCGTGCCGAATCCAGCGCCTCGCGCTGCCGCTCGTAGAGCCTGGCCTGCAGCACCTTCATCGCCCGCGCGCGGTTCTGGTGCTGCGACTTCTCGGAGCTGGTCACGACGATGCCCGACGGCAGGTGGGTGATGCGCACCGCGCTGTCGGTCTTGTTGACGTGCTGGCCGCCGGCGCCCGACGAGCGGTAGGTGTCGATGCGCAGGTCCTGGTCACGGATATCGATCTCCACGTCCTCCGGCTCCGGCAGCACAGCGACCGTCGCCGCCGAGGTGTGGATGCGCCCGCCGGCCTCGGTTTCCGGCACCCGCTGGACGCGGTGGACGCCGCTCTCGAACTTCAGGCGGCCGAACACGCCGTCACCGGTGATCGCGGCGATGATCTCCTTGTAGCCGCCGGCGTCGCCCTCGGAGACCGAGTCGATCTCCACCCGCCAGCCATGATTGGCGGCATAGCGCTGGTACATGCGGAAGAGGTCGCCGGCGAAAAGCGCGGCCTCGTCGCCGCCGGTGCCGGCGCGGACCTCCAGGATGGCCGAGGCGTTCTCGTCGCGGTCCTTGGGCGCCAGCAGGAGGGCGACCTCGCGCTCGAGGGCCGGCAGCCGCTCCTTCAGCCCTTCCAGCTCCTCGCGCGCCATGGCGGCCATCTCGGGATCGTCGGAGGCGGCCATCTCCTCGAGCTCCGGCGCCTCGCCGCGGACGCGCTGCAGCGCCTCGACCGCCTCGACCACCGGCCTCAGCTCGGCGTGCTCCTTGCCCAGGCGCACGATCTCCTGGCCATCGGTGGCCGCGCCCATCCGCGCCTCGATCTCGCGGAAGCGGTCGCGCACCTGGTCGAGCCTGGCCTGGGGAAGTCGCAAATCAGTGGACGCCTGAAAGGGAAGGGAGCTTCCTCTAGCCTCCCGCCGGTGAGTTGCCAAACCGGCGAACGGGGAGGGCTCCCATGTACCACGAGGGCAACCGGGCGCTGCAGGACGCCTTCGGCAGCCGCGCGCTGGCCGACCGGCTGGAGGAGAAGCTCCGCCGCGACCGCTTCAACGAGGACGACAAGGCGTTCATCGAGGGCCTGGGCTTCTTCTTCGTGGCCACGGCCGACGCGGAAGGCCGGCCGGACTGCTCGTTCAAGGGCGGCCCGCCGGGGTTCGTGCGCATCGCCGCGCCGGACCTCCTGGTCTGGCCCGACTACGACGGCAACGGCATGTTCAAGAGCCTGGGCAACCTGCGCGCCAATCCCAACGTCGGCCTGCTGTTCCTGGCGATGGGCGATGCGCCCAAGCGGCTGCGGGTGAACGGGACGGCCCAGGTCGTGGACGACGATCCGCTGCTGGACCAGGTCCCCGGCGCCCAGCTCCTGGTCAAGGTGACGCCGGTGGACATCTTCCCCAACTGCCCCCGCTACGTGCCCAACATGCAGCTCGTCGAGTCCTCCGCCTATCTGCCCGAAGCGGGGATTCCGCCCATCGAGCCCAAGTGGAAGAGCTTCGAGATCTTCGCCGACGTCGTGCCGCCCCGAAGAGCGTAGGGTCGGGCCGAAAAGGCGGATCCGGAGCGTCGCTGTTTCAGGAACCTCCCGCGCAGGCCGCCCGTTGGAGGGCGCCGGGACAACGGAGACTGAACCATGGCGACCGAACGAGTGACCACACGCGACGATGGCGCGACTACAGAGCGCGTCGTCGAGCGCGACGGGGGCGGCACGACCTACGTCGACCGCGGCGGCGGCTCGGGCGTCGGCGGGATCATCATCGGCATCGCCGTGCTGGCGCTGGTGGCGATCGTGGCCTTCTTCCTGCTGAACGCGAACCGCAACGACGCCCTGCGCACCAACGCGGTGACCAGCGCGGCCTCGTCGGTGGCCGACTCGACCGCCGGCGCGGCCAAGAGCGTCGGCAACGCAGCGAACAACGCCGCCGACGCGGTGAACCCGAACAAGTAGGCCCCGCAACAATAGACGAGCTCAGTCCACCCAGGCGTCGGCCATCGCAAACGAGACCATGGCCGGCGCCTCGGCGCCGATCTCGCTCAGCAGCAGGCCGTTCCAGACCAGCTGCAACAGCCCCCATTCCCAAATCGGCTGCGGTTCCAGGCCCGTCAGCTCGCAGAGCGTTGCCAGCCGCTCCCGGCCGGCCGCCCTCAGGTCGCCGGTCGGAAGCCCGGTCTCCCATTCCCGCATCGAAATCGCCAGGTCGAAGGCCGGTTCGGCGAGGACGCCGTCCGGATCGACCAGCCTGAACCCGCCGCTGGGCGCCAGCAGCGTGTTCCACTGATGGGCGTCGCCATGCGCCAGCACGGCGGTCGCTGGATCGAACGCGCGGCGGCGGCGCTCCGCGAAGTCGAGCGCCTGGCGGACGGTGCGTTCGGCGCAGGGCCATCCCAGCCGCGCCGACAGCTCTTCGATCGTCTCCGCCATCTGTTGCGCCATCTCCGGGGCCGTGGCGAAGGGCCCACCCGGCGACGGCGGCCACGCCTCCCGAAGGGTTGTGCAGATCGCCGCCAGCTCGTCGCGTTTGGCTAGCCCAAGCTCCGCGAGCTGCGGGCCCAGGCGCTCGATCAGCAGGACGTTGGCCTCGGCGTCGCCGCGCAGCAGGCGGGCGTAGCCCCGCCCACCGGCCATCTGCAGGATTCGCAGCTCCTGGCGCGACGGGTCGCGGCCCGCGATGACAATCTTCAGCACCGCCTCGGCGCCGTCCGCCAGGCGGGCGTGGGCGACATAGGCCTCGGAGCCCTTGCGCAGAGGCTCGCCGACCCGAAGGTCCCAGGCGCGCTCTATGCCCGCGATCTGGTCCGGCAGCCGGTCGAGCCAGGCGCGGCCGTCGTCGGTCAACGCGGCAAGGCGGCGGACCTTTTCGGGGATCTCTGGCGGCAAGGGCTGTCCCAGACGCAGAAAGGCCCCCGCCGGGGGCGAGGGCCTTGAATTCTCTGCGCCCGGCGCGGTCGGGTCTAGACGCGGACGCCCGACAGCGGGGCGTTGCCGAAGGCGCCCAGCTTGACGTTGCCGCTCATGGTGTCGCCGCTGACCGTCGCCTCGAACTCCAGCGTCATCGGCATCGGCTGGGTGATGTTGGCGCTCCAGGTCAGGGTGTCGCCCGCGACCTTGCCGCTGATCTCGGAATCGCCCATGCGGCCCGAGGTCTTGCCGGTGAAGGTGTCGCCGCTGGTGGTGATCGAAGCCGTCACCTCCTGGGCGCCCATCGGCGTGTTGATGGTGATCTTCCAGTTGCCGTCCGCGGACATGGGCGTCCCTCCCAGGAATGGTGGCCGGCACCTAAGCGCAGGTGTGGGGTCCGCGCAAGAGTGACAGGGGCGTCACTTTTTTGAGGCTGATGCGTTCGCCCGAAACCGACGACCCAGATGGACCAGCATTAGGATGGCCACCAGCTCGGACGCCAGCATCTTTAGATGATGAGGAATGGCGAGGAATACGGTCACCAACAAGACATTCCAGCCAAGGATGATTGGCCAATAGGGTCGCTTCGTTATGCGATGAAGGTCTGAATCCGGCACGCTATTCCGCCGCCTGGGCGAGCGCGGCCGCTTCGATCTCGGCGGCTCTCGCTTCGACCAGCTCGACGATGTGGTCGACCATGTGGTCGTTGTCCATCTTGTGGTCGGGCTTGCCGGCGACATAGACCATGCCGGCGCCCTTGCCGCCGCCGGTGAAGCCGAGGTCGGTCATCAGCGCCTCGCCGGGGCCGTTCACCACGCAGCCGATGATCGACAGGCTCATCGGCGTCGAGATGTGCGCCAACCGGGCCTCCAGCGCCTCCACCGTCCTGATCACCTCGAAGCCCTGCCGGGCGCACGACGGGCAGGCGATGATGTTGACGCCGCGGTGACGGAGGCCAAGCGACTTCAGGAGGTCGAAGCCGACCTTGATCTCCTCCACCGGATCGGCGGCCAGCGACACGCGGATGGTGTCGCCGATCCCGGCCCAGAGCAGGTTCCCCATCCCGATCGCCGACTTGACCGTGCCCGTGCGCAGCGCGCCAGCCTCGGTGATTCCCAGGTGCAGCGGGCAGTCGATGGCCTCCGCCAGCAGGTTGTAGGCGGCCACCGTCATGAAGACGTCGGAAGCCTTCACGCTGATCTTGAACTCGTGGAAGTCGTGGTCCTGCAGGATGCGGGCGTGGCGCAGGGCGCTCTCGACCATCGCGTCGGGGCAGGGCTCGCCGTACTTCTCGAGAAGGTCGCGCTCGAGCGAGCCGGCGTTGACCCCGATGCGCATCGAGAGCCCGTGGTCGCGGGCCGCGGCGATCACCTCGCGCACCCGGTCGGGCGAGCCGATGTTGCCGGGGTTGATGCGCAGGCACGCCGCGCCGGCCTCGGCGGCCTCGATCGCCCGCTTGTAGTGGAAGTGGATGTCGGCCACGAGCGGGACCTTGGCCGCCTTGGCGATCGCCTTGAACGCCGCGGTGGAGTCCTCGTCGGGACAGGAGACGCGGACGATGTCGGCCCCGGCCTCCTCCAGCTGGCGCACCTGGCCGATGGTCGCCGCCGCGTCGGCCGTGAGCGTGTTGGTCATCGACTGGACGGTGATCGGGGCGTCGCCGCCGACCTCAACCGAGCCCACGCGGATCTTGCGGCTCTTGCGCCGCTGGATCGCCCGCCAGGGGCGCAGGCTGGTGTGGTCCTGGTCGCTCATCGGGCGGGAAAATAGGCGCATCCGCCCGTGAACCCAAGTTGCGATGCCGTTTGGGACTTCCGCTGCGGCATTCGGCGCTTCCCGCGGATGGCTTGGCTGCGCTAGCGTCAAGCTTGTTGGGGTTGGGGGGAGCGTATGACGACACGGCGCGATCTGATCGCGGGCGCGGGCACGGCCGCGCTCATCGTCGGCCTGGGCGGGACGAAGGCGTGGGGCCAGGCCGCCGCGCCGCCGCTGATCCCGCTCGACTTCTACCTGGCGCCCACCACGGCCGACACCTCGTTGTCGCCGTCGGGCAAGCGGGTGGCGGTGCTGCGCAACCGCTACACCGAGGCCGGGATCGTCGCGTGGATCGACATCGTCGACACGCAGAACCCGACGCTGCCGCCCAAGTCGGTGTAGCTCGGCCAGCATGAAGCCAGCGCCGTGAATTGGGCGAACGAAACCCGCCTGCTCATCTGGGTCGTCTACAACGTCACGCACAAGGGCTACGAGACTGAGGAGATCGTCCGCGTCGTGGGGGTCAACGACGACGGCTCCAATCCGGCGGTGATGTTCGGCAACCGCGGCGCCTCGCTGGAATATATCCACAACCTAGGCGCCGTGATCGACCCGTTGCCCGACGATTCCGACCACGTGATCATGGCCGCCGGCGAGCCCACTCGGGGGCTGCTGGCGCTCTACAAAGTTGATGTGAACAACGGCGAGGCGGTGGTCCTCGAGTACGGCGTCCCGCGCACGGCCACGTGGCTGACGCAGAAGGGCGTCCCGATGATCCGCCTGGACAACGACCGCAGCTACGGCACGCGGATCATGGCCCGCGCGCCAGGCGAGTCCGAGTACAAGTTTGTGCACTTCTACCGCAACGACCAGGACCCCGAGTTCTCGATCTTCGGGCCCACCGAAAAACCCGGGGTGTTCGTGGGCGCCGCGCGCAAGGCCGGCGAGGACAAGGTCACCGTGCGCGAGATCAACCTGGCGAGCCTGGACATGGGACCGCCGCTTTCCACATCCGACAAGGTCGACGCGCGCGGTCCGTGGCTCGATAGGCGCGGGCGGCTGCTGGGTGTCAGCTCGGTCGACGATCGCCGGGGCTACGACTTCATGGAGAAGGATTTCGCCCCCCATTACCGGGCCATCGAGAAATACTTCGGCCCCGAGCTCAGCGTCCGCATGACAGAGGCGGACGACGCGCGCACCCACTACCTGGGGATCGCGTCCGGGCCGCGCGAACCGGGGATCTATTTCATCTACGACCGGTCCACCCATGCCGTCACCGAACTGGGGGTGGCCCACGCCCACCTGACCCAGGCGCGCTTGGGGCCGATGCACAGCCTGACGGTCAAGACCCGCGACGGGGCCGAGATCCGCGCCTATCTGACCGCGCCGGCCTCAGGAACTCCGGGCCCGCTGGTGGTGATGCCGCACGGTGGTCCGGAGGTGCGAGACGAATGGGGCTACGACGGCTGGGCCCAGGCCCTGGCCGCCCAGGGCTGGTGGGTGCTCCAGCCCAACTTTCGTGGCTCCGGGGGCTACGGTCTGGCGTTTGCGCAGTCCGGCTGGCGCCACTGGGGAGACCGGATGCAGGAGGATATCGAGGACGCCGCCGCCCAGGCCATCGCCGAGTTCAAGCTGGACGCGTCGAAGGTCGCCATCATGGGTGGCAGCTATGGCGGCTACGCGGCGCTCATGGGCGCTGTGCGCAAGGCGGATTTCTACAAGGCCGTGGTCTCCATCGCCGGCGTCAGCGACGTGGTCGACATTCTGAAGTGGGAGCGCTCCCACGACGACACCTCGGTGAAGTACTACTACGACTTCTGGCGCAAGCGGATCGGCGATCCCGAGACGGACGAGACCATGCTGATCCAGGCATCGCCGCGGCGGCGGGCGGCAGAAATCAAGGCGCCGGTGTTCCTGGTGCACGGCTTCCTCGACGAGACCGTCCCGGTCGAGCAGTCGAAGATCATGGCCAAGGCGCTGACCGCCGCCGGGAAGAAGGTCGAGTACTGGGAGATTCCGAAGGAGGGCCACAGCGCCTCCACCCGCAAGGCCGAGCGCGACCGCATGGAGCGCGTGATCGCCTTCCTGAAGCCGCACCTGGCCTAATTCTCAAATGGTCATGGCCCGGCTTGCCCGGGCCGGCGACCATTCCGCAACCTAAGTCACTACGGATCGCCCGACAGGCCAGGCGATGACGGACTGAAGGGCTGGAGCTCTAGGGTTTCGTCGTCGGGACAGCCGGCTGCACGGGCGGCGCAGCAGCCGCAGCCGGCCTCGGCGCGGCGGGCGGGTTGGCCTGCTGCGCGAGCTGGGTCAGCGAGGTCTGGGCCGCGGGCAGCACGCCCCGGGAGCGGCCCCCCACGAACACCTGGAAGTTGGTCGGGTCGGAGACCTCGGCGGTCAGGCCCGAGAGCCAGGGCGCGCGGTAGGCCTCGCCCGGCGCGAACTGGCGGGCGAAGTAGATGGAGCCGTCCGCGCCGCGGACGATCAGCGAGACCGACTTCAGCGCCTGCAGCGTGACGCTCGAGGGCTGGCCGGCGGGGACGCCGTAGATGCGGCCGTTCGGCACGAACACCGGCGACAGCGTCGCGGGATCGACGATCGGCTCGCCGTCCGGCTTCATCGCGGGCTTGCCCGCCGACGCTGTCTGGTCGGCGGTCGCGGGGTCCTCGGGCAGGCCGGGGGTCACATAGAGCGGCGGCGTGGTGGATTCCACCGGCGCCGGCAGCGGCGCGCCGAGCTTCACCGGGCCGGTGGTCTGGGCCGCCAGCGCCTGGGCGGCGGCCCGGGCCGACGCGGTGGGCGGCGGCGGAGCGTTCGCGGTCATCGCGCGCTGGGCGATGTTCCAGAGGATGATGGCGGCCAGGATCACCACCACGGCGGCGACGATGGCGGCGACCCGCGGGTCGCTGGGCGCGGAGACCCCGACCGGCGCGCGCAGCGGCTCGTCCAGGTCCGGCTCCTCGGCCCTGAACCGCTCCACGGCGGCGTCGCCGTCGAGGCCCAGCGCCTCGGCGTAGGCGCGGATATAGCCGATGGTGAACGGGCGGGACGGCAGCCGGTCGAGCCGCATGGCCTCGATGTCGACCAGGTAGGCGCGGCGCACGCGCGTGGCCTCGGCCACGTCCTCCAAGCTCAGGCCGCGCCGCTCGCGGATCGCACGCAGCGCCTGGCCGATGTCGCCGGCGTCGTGCAGGGTCGGCTCCGGGGCCGCGTAGGTCTCGGCGCCGCCTCTCCCGTCGTCAGACGGAAGCTGGTGGTCGGCAATCCTTCCGCCATGGCGCGGCGTCACGACTTTCACTGCGGCGACTCAATGTTCCCTAGATCGCAACGTACAGTTTGCGCGCCAGGGTTTCGATCTCGTTGCGCACCGATCCGGCGCTGCTTTTCAACAACGCCGAGACGCCGCGGCGGGCTGCTTCCCGATCGACGGACAGCACCATCTGTTTCGCAGGCCCGACTCCGGCGGGCGGCATGGAGAGCGCTTCGAAGCCCAGCGCCACCAGGGCGAAGCCTTCGAGCGGGCGGCCCGCCATCTCGCCGCAGATGCTGACCGGCGTGCCGGTCTCGGCGCAGGCCCGCTGGATCTGCTCCAGCGCCCGGAGCGCCGGCGGCGACAGCGGGTCGTAGCGGTCCGAGACGCGCGGGTTCCCGCGGTCGGCGGCGAACGTGTACTGCATCAGGTCGTTGGTGCCGACGCTGACGAAGTCGGTGAGCGGCAGGAGCGCGTCCAGGTGCCAGACCAGGCTCGGCGCCTCGATCATCGCTCCGACGTCCAGCCGCGAGGGCGCCGCGCGGCCGCGCCGCTGGGCCCAGGCGACCTCCACGTCGACCAGCGCCCGGGCGGCGCGGAACTCGTCGACGCTGGCGACCAGCGGGAACATGACCCGGAGCGGACGGCCGCGGGCGGCGATGATCAGGGCGCGCAGCTGCATGCGCAGCAGGGCCGGGCGGTCCAGGCCCATGCGAATGGCCCGCCAGCCCAGCGCCGGATTGTCCTCCCGCTCGGCCTCCATGAAGGGCAGCACCTTGTCGCCCCCGAGGTCGAGCGTCCGGAAGGTCACCGGCCGGCCTCCGGCAGCGTCCATCACGCGTGCGTAGAGGTCGGCCTGGACGTCCCGCCTGGGCATCTCCTCGGCGACCATGAACTGGAATTCGGTGCGGAACAGGCCGATGCCTTCCGCCCCCGTCTCGTCCAGGATGTCGAGGTCGACGTCGAGGCCGGCGTTCATCAGCAGCGTGATCTTCGCCCCGTCGCGGGTGAAGGCGGGGGTGTCGCGCAGCTTGGCGAACTCGGCGCGCCGCTGGCGGCGCACATCGATGCGCGCCTGGATGGCCTTCACGACGTCTGGGCGCGGGCGCAGGTAGGCTTCGCCGCCCTCGGCGTCGACGATCACCATGTCGCCTTCGGAGACCTTGTCCCGGAGGCCCGGCAGGCGGCCGACGCAGGGGATGTCGAGGGCGCGGGCGACGATGGTCGCGTGGCTGGCGGCAGAGCCTTCCTCCAGCAACAGGCCCCTGAGCTTCTTGCGGTCGTATTCCAGGAGGTCGGCCGGGCCCAGGTTGCGGGCGATCAGCACGGCGTTTTCCGGCAGCTCGCGCGCCTGGTGGCCGTCGCCGGAAAGGTGGCGCAGCAGCCGGTCGTTGAGGTCCTCCAGGTCGTGCAGCCGCTCGCGCAGGTAGGGGTCGCGGGCCTGGCCCATTCGGGCGCGGTGCTCGGAGCGGACCCGCTCGACGGCGGCCTCGGCGGTGAGGCCGTTGCGCACCGCGTCCTCCAGGCTGCGGTTCCAGCTCTGCGAGTGGGCGAACATCCGGTAGGTGTCGAGCACCTCGAACGAGGCGTCGACGAGGCCCGCCTGGCCCTCCAGCATCTGGTCGATCTGGGCCTGCAGGCTCTCGACGGCGGTCTTCAGCCGCGCCTCCTCGGCGGCGACGTCGTCGGAGAGCAACTGGCTGGGCGCGACCGGGGGCTCGTGCAGGACGGCGACGCCATAGGCCAGTCCGTCGCCGAACCGGGCGCCCTTCAGCCGCTCGGGCCGGTGCGGGGCGATCTCGACGCCCTTCAGCTCGGCCTCGCCCATCAGCTCGCCGGCGGCGACCATCTCGGCCAGCACCATGGCGACGATCTGCAGGTCCTCGACCTCGTCGTCGGTGTAGATTCGCGCGGTGCGGTTCTGGACCACGAGCACCCCGATCGCGCGGCCGCCGCGCAGCAGCGGCACGCCCAGGAAGGCGTGGTAGGGGTCCTCGCCGGTCTCGGGCCGGTAGGAGAAGGCCGGGTGCTCCGGGGCGTCGGCCAGGTTCAGCGGCCGGCCCGCCTTCATGATCTCGCCGACCAGGCCTTCGCCCGGCCGCATGCGGGTCACGTGGACGGCCTTCGGGTCCAGGCCCTCGGTGGCGAACAGCTCCATCTCCCCGCCGGCGCGCAGCATGTAGAGCGAGCACACCTCGGCCACCATGGAGCGCGCGATGATGCGCACCACCATGTCCAGGCGCACCTGCGCCGGGCCGCCCCCCGCGAGGGCTTCCCGGATCTGCCGAAGCAGGCTGCGCTGACCGCGTATCGCTACGCCCGGAACCGCCATGAGACGGTGTTATCCTCCCTCGTTCTTGCCTTCTCCCTAGCAGGTTCGGCCCTGATTTCGCACGTGGAAAGGGCGGCTGTGCACGTTTGACGCGAATGCCGCGCAATCGGGCGCCGCCATTGTCCCGGTGTCACCCCGCGAGGCGCTTGGCCTCGTCGGCCACCGTGCGGTCCAGCGCGTCGGTGGGGTCCACCACCTCGGCGAATCCCAGTTCGGCGCGCGCCTTGGCGGTGTCGGTGACCATCGGGATCGAAAGGTCCAGGGCGTCCAGCCGCTCGCGCACGGGGGAAGCGACCTGCTCGCGCGGCAGACGGCGGAAGGCGCCGGTCCAGCCGATGGCGGCGGCGAACCGCTCGGCCCAGTGGGCGTGGTCGGGGGCCTCGGCGGCTCCCAGGTTGTAGGCGCCGTGCGCGGCCGAATGCGTGGCGGCCAGCGCCAGGCCGTGCGCCACGTCGTCCACATAGCCGTAGGTCGAGCGCCAGCCGGCCCACTGGTCGTCCATGTCGAGCGCGGCGGCGCCGGCCAGCATCGGCGCGATCGCCCAGGCGAAGCGCCGCTGCCGGTCGCCGGGGCCCCAGATCATCGGCAGCCGGGCGATCACCGCGGGCAGGCGGTCCTGCGCCTGCGTGGCGCGTTCAATGGGGATCTTATCGTAGTCGTCCATCCAGGCGGCGGGATCGTCGGCCGGGCGGCGGGGCTCCCTGCGATAAGGATAGAGCCGGGTGCGTAACGGCGCGTCCTCAGCCAGCCGCCTGCGCGGCTCAGGCTCCGGCTCCAATCGGTTCAGCGCCCCATACTGGCGATAGACGTCGCCCGAGCTCGCCAGCACATAGCGGCCGACCCGGCCCGCCAGCGCTTCGAGCAGCGGCGCCGTGGCTGCCAACGTCATGGCCAGCAGGTCGATGACCGCGTCGGCGCCCTCGGCGGCCCGGCCCACCCGCGCCGCATCGTCGCGGTCCAGGGCGAGGATGTCCTTGCCGGGCGTTCGGGCGACGGCCACTGCCTCATGGCCCAGCGCCTGCAGCGCGCCCACCACTGGGGGCCCGATGAACCCCGTCGCCCCCAGGACCATCACCTTCATGGCTGGGAGCATGACCCGCGAGTGCGCCGAGTCACAACCCGCCGTGCCCCAACGCAAGGGGACACATGCAATGAAAGTGACAGGACCAATCGGGCGATCGCGGGACTGCGCCGAGGTTTTGCGGGCTTAAGGAGTCGGCTACGCGGCCTCTACCGTTTCGAAGAGCCCTCGCCGCCGGAGCTGCGCCCCGATGCCGCCGAAGCCCAGGATCAGCAGAGCCCAGGCCGCGGGCTCCGGGACGCCGGTCCGCGAGGCGAGGGTGAAGGAGATGTGGCCCGCTCCTTCCTCGCTGTCTGTTGAGAACACGTAGAACCCGTAGTTCTGCCCAGCCAGCAAGTTGAAGGTCACCGTTCCGGTCTGGTGGCGATAGAGCCCGACACACGGGGGCCCAGGTGACTGACAGGTGGTGAAGTAGTTCTGCACCAAGATCGCCTGCTGCCCGTCGAGGATGAACCCGGCCGGGTCGAAGAAGGCCGAGATCGTGTCCTGGGAGAAGTAGTCCCAGTCGTAGACAAGCGTCTCGTCGACGTCCGCAATGGCCGTCAGGGTCGTCGTACTGTGCAGACCCGTAACATCGACGATTAAGTCAGGGCCCGTCAGCGCATAGCCGCCGGGAATCGGCGTCGCGAAGCCGTTGGCGGTCATTTTTGCGCAGTCGTAGCCCGGTGGCGCCCCGAACTCGGCGTGGCAATCAGGGTGGGTCGTGTTGCTGAGCGTGAAGGTGTCCGCCCGGACGGAGCCGGCGAACGCCAAGACAGCCGCGGAGGACAGCGCGCCGCAAACTACCCGACCCATCACCAGCCTCCGCTGCCTGACAAGGACAGCAGGCTGCTGGCGGCGCGCGCGAGTCAAGACGATGCCCGTCAAAGGCGAGCGCACTGCGTGAGGGCGGAGCCGGCGTGAACTCGGGTCCGGCGTTCATGCCCGGATCAAATCCGCGCCGCCCTCTCCTTTATCCTCTCCCTCTCCGCTTCGCGGGGAAGAGGAGATTTGTGGAAGCTTGAGCTTTCGCATCCCCGGACGCAGTCTGCCGCCAACGAAGAGGGAGGGGAACGCGATGCTTCGCAAGTGGGGCTTCTTCATCCTGGGCGTGGTGCTGATCCTGGGCGGATCGCTGCTCGCCCATGCGGTCCAGACGTCGGGCGGGGTCACGCTGAGCGATGTCCGCTTCCCCGGCGACCGCGGGGTCACGCTCTCGGGGCTGGTCTACAAGCCGGCGAGCGCCACGGCGGCGCACCCAGCGCCCGCCGTGCTGGTCAGCCACGGCTACATCAACACCCGGGAGATGCAGAGCCCGTTCGCCATCGAGCTCGCCCGCCGCGGGTTCGTGGTGCTGGCCATGGACATGGAGGGCCACGGCTATTCCGGCGGGGCGGTGTTCCAGGACCGCGACCTGGGCGGGCCGGCGGCGCTGCGCTACCTGCAGAGCCTGCCGTTCGTCGACAAGGCCAACGTCGGCCTCGAGGGCCACTCGATGGGCGGCGTGCCGGTGGCGACCGCCGCGGCCTCCCAGCCCGACGGCTACAGGGGCATGGTGCTGGAGGGCTCGACGCCCGGGTTCCTGGGCGTGAAGGCGCCGGCCAATCCGAAGAACCTGGCGGTGGTGTTCGGCCAGTTCGACGAGTTCGCGCCGCTGATGTGGGGCGTGCCCAAGGGCTCGCTGGTGGCGACCTCGCCGAAGCTCGCCAAGGCGTTCGGACAACCGTCTCCGGTGCTGGTCGGCAAGATCTACGGCTCGGTGACCGACGGCTCGGCCCGGGTGCTGGAGAATCCGCCGGTCACCCACCCGTGGGAGCACTTCAGCCGGGCCGGCGTCGGCGGCGCCGTCGACTGGTTCCAGAAGACCCTGGTCGGCGAGGCCAATCCGCTGCCGCCGGCGAACCAGATCTGGCTCTGGAAGGAGATCGGCACGGGCCTGGCCTTCGCGGGCCTGATCTGCCTTCTGATCGGGACGTTCGAGCTGCTGCTCCTCGTCCCGGCGTTCGCCGGCCTCAACCGCCCGGCCGAGCCTGTCGCCGACCGGCGCGGGTGGAAGTGGTGGCTGGCCTTCGTGCTCACCGCGGCGGTGCCGGCGCTGACGTTCTACCCGTTCATGAAGCTCGGGAACCTGTTCTTCCCGATGCAGCTCTTCCCGCAGTCGATCCAGAACCAGCTGATCGTCTGGGCGCTGCTGAACGCGCTGATCACCCTGGTGCTCAGTTTCGTGCTGCGCGGCGGCAAGCCGGTCTTCACCCACGACTGGCTGCGCTCGGCCGGCATCGCGGCGGCGACCATCGCGGTGGGGTATCTGTCGCTGGCCGTCGTCGATGCCACGCTGAAGACCGACTATCGGTTCTGGGTCCTGGGCTTGAAGCCGCTCGACGCCCGCCACGCGCTGATGGCGATCCCCTACTTCGTGCTCTGGGCGGCCTTCTTCCTGGTGGCGTTCCGGGCGCTGGCCGCCAACCTGGCGGTGAGGGGCGAGGGGTTCATCTTCCAGACCGGCGCCTGGAAGCTGGCCATGAGCCTGGGCTTCATCGTCCTGCTGATCGTCGAGTACGGGACGCTCTTCAACACCGGCCTGCTGTTCACGCCGACCGAGCCCCTGAACACCATCGTGGCGATCCAGTTCGTGCCGCTGCTGGCCACGTTCGGGGCGATCGCCGCGGTCACCTACCGGCGGACCAGTTCCTACATCCCCGGGGCCCTGATCTGCGCCCTGTTGCTGAGCTGGTACGTGACCGCGGGCACGGCCACCCACTGGTACCCCGGCTTCAAGCTGCCGCCGCAGCCGGGGGCGGCGCGCAGCCGCTAGCGGCGGAGCTTGCGGGCCCCTATCTCCGCCGGGCTGCAGGCGGAGGCGGGCGGTGAGCGCGATCGCGGCGGACAAGCGCTGGAGCGACCTGCTGGCCGACGGCCGGCTGCCGCGGTTTGCGTTGATCTGCCTGGGCGTCTGGCTGAACGCCGCCGACAGCCTGGTCACCGCGACGATCATGCCCAGCGTCGGCGCGCAGCTCGGCGGCTACGCCTATTTCAGCTGGGCCACGGCCGGCTACCTGGTGGGCGCGATCCTCGCCGGGGCCAGCGCGGGGCGGATCTCCGAGATGTTCGGCCTGCGGGCCGCGACCGTCATCGCCGGCGTCATCATGGCGGCGGGCTGCGTGATGAGCGCGCTCGCGCCAGACGTCGGCGTGTTCCTGGCCGGCCGGCTGATCCAGGGACTGGGCTCCGGCTGGATCAGCGGCTTCGCCATGGTCGCCATCGCCTTCCTGTTCCCGGAGCGCCATTGGGCCCGCGTGTTCGCCGCGGTCACCTTCGTCTGGGGCATCGCCACCATCCTGGGCCCGCTGTTCGGCGGCGTGGTCGTGCAGACCGGCGACTGGCGCGATGTCTTCTGGCTGTTCGCCCTGCAGGCGGCAGCGTTCAGCGCCGCGGCGCCCTTCCTGCTCACCGGCTCGGCGAAAGGCGGCGGCGGGCCGGGTATCCCCTGGACGCAGCTCGGCGTGCTGGGCGTGGGCGTCGCCGCCATCGCGGTCGCCAACGTCATCAAGGCGCCGGCGCTCTCCATCGGCCTTGTCGCCGCGGGGCTGGCGGTCCTGGCCCTGGTGATGTGGCTGGACGCGCGCGTGCCCGTGCGCCTGCTGCCGCACAGGGCCGGCGACCTGACCACCATCTGCGGCTCGGGCTATTTCGCCATGTTCACGCTGACCGCGGCGTCGATGGGGTTCGCGATCTACGGTCCGCCGATCCTGCAGGCGGTGAGGGGCTTCACGCCGCTCTGGGCCGGCTATGCGATCGGGGCGGAGTCCATGGCCTGGACGGTGGCGGCGATGGCGGTGGCGCACGCCGGCCCGGTGTGGGACGCCCGCTGGATCCGCTTCGGGGCGCTGATGCTGATCGCCAGCCTGGTGATCCTGGCCCTGACCATGGCCGACGGGCCGCTCGCCTGGATGCTGACCGGCGGGGCGCTGATGGGGGCGGCGTTCGGCTTCTCCTGGGCCTTCATGAGCCGCCGGCTGCTCGCCGCCCTTTCGGAGGAGGACCGCGCCATCGGGTCGTCGGGCATCACCGCGGTGCGCCAGACCGGGGCCGCCGCCGGCGCGGCGATCGCCGGCGTGGCCGCGAACCTGGCGGGCTTCTCCGAAGGGCTGACCGCGGCCAGCGCGCGGGCGGCCTCGGTCTGGGTGTTCGCCTCGGTGATCCCGCTCGCCCTGGTCGGCGCCTGGGGCGCGTTCCGCCTCACCGGCTCGGCGGCGAAGGGCTAGAGCTGATCGAGGCCGTAGGCTGCGTGCAGGGCGCGCACCGCGAGCTCGGTGTAGGCTGCGTCGATCAGCACGCTGATCTTGATCTCCGAGGTCGAGATCACCTGGATGTTGACGCCCTTCTCGGCCAGCGCCTGGAACATGGTCTTGGCGACGCCGGTGTGGCTGCGCATGCCGACCCCGATCACCGAGACCTTGGCGACCTCCTCGTTCACCGCCACGTCGTCGAAGCCGATGGTCGGCTGGGCGGCGCGGACGATCTCCACGGCGCGCGCGGCGTCGCGCTTGCCGACCGTGAACTCCATGTTGGCGGTGTCGGCGGTGCGCGCGTGGCTCTGCACGATCATGTCGACGTTGACGTTGGCGTCGGCCAGCTTGCCGAAGATCTCCGAGGAGACGCCCGGATGGTCGGGCAGGCCGAAGAGGCTGATCTTCGCCTCGTCGCGGCTGTAGGCCACGCCGCTCACGATCCGCTTTTCCATGATCTCATCCTCGTCGCACACGATGGTGCCTTGTCCCGGCGCTTCCCCGGGCTCTACGAAACTCGACAGCACGCGGACGGGCACGCCCTGGGCCATGGCCAGTTCCACCGAGCGGGTCTGCAGCACCTTGGCGCCCAGCGAGGCCATCTCCAGCATCTCCTCGTAGGAGATCTTGGCCAGCCGGCGGGCCTTGGACTCGATCCGCGGATCGGTCGTGTAGACCCCATCCACGTCGGTGTAGATGTCGCAGCGCTCGGCCTGCAGCGCCGCGGCGATGGCCACCGCGCTGGTGTCCGAGCCGCCCCGGCCCAGGGTGGCGATCCGCCCGTCGCGGGTGACGCCCTGGAAGCCCGCGATCACCGCGACCTCGCCCGCGTCCATCGCCGCGGCCAGCTTCTCGGGGGGAACCTCGTCGATGCGGGCCCGGCCGTGGGCGTTGTCGGCGATGATCGGGATCTGCCAGCCGAGCCACGAGCGCGCCGGCACGCCCATGTTGCGCAGCGTCATGGCCAGGAGGCCCGCGGTCACCTGCTCGCCGGAGGCCACCACCACGTCGTACTCGTCGTCGGAGACCGGCAGGCCCTGCGCCGCCGCCCCGGAGCCGTCGGTCCAGGCGACCAGCTCGTTGGTCTTGCCGGCCATGGCCGAGACCACCACGGCGACCCGGTGCCCGGCTTCGACCTCGGCGTTCACCAGCCGGCCCACCCGGCGGATGCGCTCCAGGTCGGCGACGGACGTCCCGCCGAATTTCATCACCAGCCGGGACACGTGTCCGCCAGCCCCCCTCAGCAAAGAGCGCGACCTTCTAGCGGGGGGCGCCGCATGCCGCAATGCAAGCAACCGCAGAGGGCGCAAAGATGCGCAGAGAGATCCAGGCTCACCCGGATCTCCGCGACCCTCCGCGATCTCCGCGGTTCGCGCTCTCGCTTCGCTTCAGCCTCGATGACGATTAGATAGTCGCCGATGACCCTCCACTCCTCCATCGATCCCGCCGAGGTCGAGCGGTTCTCCCGCATCGCCGCCGAGTGGTGGGACCCGAAGGGCAAGTTCGCGCCGCTGCACAAATTCAATCCGGTCCGCCTGGCCTTCATCCGCGACCAGGCGCTGCACCGCTTCCAGCGCGACCCGAAGGCGCGCCGCCCGTTCGAGGGTCTGCGCCTCTTGGACATCGGCTGCGGGGGCGGCCTGCTCTCCGAGCCCATGAGCCGACTGGGCTTCTCCGTCACCGGCGTCGACGCCTCCGAGCGCAACATCGCCACCGCCGCCGCCCACGCCGCCGAGGTGGGCGTCCAGGTCGACTACCGGGCCGCCACCGCCGAGGCCCTGCTGGCGGCCGGCGAGCCACCCTTCGACCTGATCCTCAACATGGAGGTGATCGAGCACGTCGCCGACGCGGGCGAATTCCTCCGCAGCTGCGCGGCCCTCTTGGCGCCCCCTTCTGAAGGCAAACCGGGCGGGCTGATGATCGTCGCCACCCTGAACCGCACGCTGAAGGCCTTCGCGCTCGCCAAGCTCGGCGCCGAGTACGTGCTGCGCTGGCTGCCGGCCGGAACCCACGACTGGTCGAAGTTCCTCAAGCCCGAGGAGCTCCGCGGCTTCCTGTCGGGCGCGCCGGTCAGCGTGGACGGGCCCTACGGCGTGGTGTTCGAGCCGCTCAGCGGCCGCTGGCGCCAGAGCCACGACGCCGACGTGAACTACATGATGACGGTCGCCCGCGACGCGGCCTAAGAGTTGAACTGCGGCTGGTGGCGCACGAGAGAGCTGAAAGGACTGGGATGCCATCGCTGCGCGTGCTGAGCCACGCTTTCCGGGCCTGGCGGCGCAACCTCGGCTGGAAGAAGCACGAGCCCGAGACGCCCTACATGGCCGACCTGCTGTGCGGCGCGCCCGTCTGCCTGCACGTGGGCGCCAGCGATGGTCGCCACTCCTACGTCATGACCCGGGTGGCCCCGCAGGCCAGGATCTACGCCATCGAGCCCTCGGCCTTCTCCTTCCAGGTGCTGAAGACCACGCTCGCCTGGCACGGCATCAAGGGCCAGGTCACGCCCGTCCACGCTGCGGTCGGCGACAAGCCGGGCGAGCTGCTGCTGGTCACGCCGCGCAAGATCACGGGCCGCATGGGGCGAGCCTACGCCTTCGTCTCGGAAGCGCCGCCGGAGGGCAAGCTGCGCCC
>JBJMQX010000077.1:0-117938 GCA_045802455.1 Phenylobacterium sp.
CCCCACCCGATCCCATTCCGAACTCGGTCGTTAAGCTCCCCAGGGCCGATGGTACTTCGTCTTAAGGCGCGGGAGAGTAGGTCGCCGCCAGGTCTACCAAGCGGATGTGAGATCCTTAGACCCTTCAATACACGACGCCAGATCCGGCTTTGCCGCGGGGTGGAGCAGCCCGGTAGCTCGTCAGGCTCATAACCTGAAGGTCACAGGTTCAAATCCTGTCCCCGCACCCAAGATCGAAACGGCCCCGCCTCAAGCGGGGCCGTTTTCGTTTCCGCGCAGATGACCTACGCCTCTACAGTATTCGCGAGCCTAGAAACCGTTGCCGTTCTTGCGAACGTGGTCGCAGATCGTCGCGTAGTCGCTGGTCAGCTCCTCGCCGGCCGCGAGGTCGCGGATCGCCCGGTCCTCGCCGAACGAGATCGCATCGGAGACCGTCGACGGCGCCTCCGAATGGTTGAAGTAGCGGCCGTTGTCGCCGCACAGCACATAGAGGCCGCTCGCCTCGTGCCAAGTGGAGTAGGTACGCAGATAGTGCTGCACGTGCTCGGGCAGGCTCGTCACCTCGGCCTCGGAATAGACCCGGTCGATGCGGGAATCGAAGCGCCAGATCAGCCCGCCCTTCGGCACCGGCTCGAGCAGGAACACGCCAAGCCCGTGGATCGCGCTCGGCTTCACTTCGGTGTCGACCATCATCATGCGGCGGCCATCCGGGTCCGGAACTACGAGGCAGGCGGGCTGGAGCTTCCCTGGCGGGGCGTCCGTGCGCTTCGAACGCGCCGCGGCGCGAGCCGATCCCACAGGCCCGCGCCCGCCGTTCAGCCATGCTAGGTTGCAGACGTCAACAGGGGGATTCAGAGCATGAGAAATCATTCCGTCGTCGTGGCCGTCGGCTTCGCGGTCCTGTCGCTTTCGGCGCCCGCCGCGGCAGCGCAAGCCGCCCCTCAGGGCGTGTACGTGCCGGCCGCCCAGATCGCCGCCCTGGTCGCAAAGACGAAAGACGGGGTCGCCACCGCGCCGGTGCCAACCGGCCCAGGAACGACGCTGCTGGCCGCGCGCCGCGACGGCGACGGCCAGGTCGAGGTGCATGACCACCTGAACGACGAGTTCGTGGTCCAGGCCGGCCACGCCACTGTGCTGGTGGGCGGGACGGTGAGCGGAAACAGGCAGACGGCGCCGGGCGAATGGCGCGGCGGCAAGATCGCCGGGGCGAAGGCCTACGCGCTCGGTCCCGGCGACGTCCTGTGGATCCCGGCGGGCGCGCCGCACCAGACGCTGGTGCCGAAGGGCGGCTCGTTCAGCTACCTGGCCTTCAAGTTCGAGGCGAAGTAGCGGTCAGGCCACGCGCTCCAATGTCTGCAGCGCGCGACCACTGCCCGGCGTGGTCGCGAAGCCATCGGGCGCGGGTCCGCCGGTCATGTCGAGGCAGAAGCGCCAGCGATCGCCCTCGAGTTCATAGAGGCCGTGATTGGCGCGGCCGGCCTCGGGACCGGCCTGGAAGGTCAGGGTGAACCGCTTCGGCTCGGCGGCCGGATCGAGGCTGAGCACGCCTTCGTAGTCCGCGCCCATGCCCGAGGAGACGAACCGGTCCCCGTTGAGGCGGATGCGGGCGGCCGCGACCATCGCAGGCGGTATCGCTCCGCCGTCGATCTCAAGGCCGATCACCCGCCATTCGCCCTGCAGCCGTTCGAGGTCCTCGGCGCCCATGCGGCCAACCCTACTTCCCGAAGATCGCCTTGGGCAGCATCACGTGCGCGCCCTTGTTGCGGTCGACGACTTCAGTGACGTCGAGATCGCCGGCGACGCTGACCAGCATGTAGGCGTCCTCGCGGCTGAGCCCCTTGGCGGCGACCAGGAAATCGACCATCTCGCGAACCGCCTTGTGGGCCGCGATCGACAGGTCGTCGTCGAAGCCCATGGCGATGTAGTGGGTCGGCGTCTCGGCGCGGGGGTAGGCCTGTTTCGTACCCTTGATGACGCGGAACTCGAGCGTGCCGACGAGCGAGGTCTCCAGGGCGGTGACGTCCACTTCGCCATTGCCCTGGCCGGCATGGCCGTCGCCGACCTCGAACAGCGCGCCCTTGTTGAACACCGGCAGGTAGAGGGTCGCGCCCTCGACGAGCTCCTTGTTGTCCATGTTGCCGCCGATGATCGTGGGCGGCGTGGAATCATAGCGGCCGAACCCCGGCGGCGGCGCCACGCCCATGCTGCCGAAGAAGGGGTGGAGCGGAATGGTCACGCCGGGCGCGAAGCGGGCGACCATCCTCTGCCGATCGAGCGGGATGATCTTGGTGCGCGCATAGGGGAAGTCGTCGGTCAGGATCCCCGCGCCGTAGCGGAAGCCGTTGTAGGCGTAGGGGATGGCGAGCTCGATCCGCCGGATGTGGATCTCCAGGGTGTCGCCGGGCTCCGCGCCCTCGATGAACACCGGGCCGGTAAGGATGTGTCCGCCGGGACCGCGGGCGCTGGCCGGAACTTGGTCGTAGACCTCGCGCAGGGCGGGCTCGACGTCGGCGGGCGCCACGCCGTTGCGCTCCAGACCGACGGGACTGTTGGTCAGCAGGGTATGGAAGACCACCGTGTCGCCCGAGCGGATGGTCAGCACCGGCTTGGCGGCCGCGTCATAGTTGCCCCAGGCGACCGTCGCCGAGGTGGCGGGCAGGTCGACGGTGCGGCCCTGGGCCTGGGCGCAGCCGCCCGCGAGAACCGTGGCCAGGGCGGCCAGGGCGGCGATCGCGCGAGGCTTGCGCATTCGGAACTCTCCCCCGCCGCCCGATCGCGCGGCGGCGGGACTATTGGACGGCGCTCCGCCCGCGGCAAGACGGCGCGTGAGCCTTGTCGCCGCCGCCCGGCGCCGTCTAGGCTGCCGAAAAAGGGGAGCGTCGGGATGAGGTTCGGACATTGGGAGGCTGCTGCGGCGGCGCTGGGCGTGCTGCTGGTCGCAGCGCCGGCGGCGATGGCCCAGGCGCAGGCCGCCTCGGCGGGCGAGGCGGTGTTCGGGGCCCGCTGCAAGGCCTGCCACGACCCGGCTGTCGAACGCGCCCCCAGCCGCACGGCGCTGGCGGCCTACCGGCCGGAGCAGATCGTCGATGCGCTGACCAACGGGGTGATGAAGCCGATGGCGGCCGGCCTGACCGACGCCGACAAGCAGGCGGTCGCGGCCTTTCTCACAGCCGGCCAGCAGCAGCAGGCGCGCAACCGCTTCGGCGCCGGGCCGGTCGGCGTGGACCAGAAGTGCGCCACGAATCCTCCGATCCGCGAGACCGGGTCGGACTGGACCAGCGTGGGCGTCGACGCGAGCTCCCGCCGCTTCCAGCGCAACCCGGGCCTGAAGGCGGCCGACGTGCCCAGGCTGAAGCTGAAGTGGGCCTTCGCGATGCCGGGCGGCGGCATGCCGACGGTCGTCGGCGACTGGCTGTTCACGACCAACCGCAACGGCCGCTTCTATGCGCTCGACGCGAAGACCGGCTGCGTGCGCTGGGTGGTCGAAGGCGTGGGCTCGCGCACCACGCCGGCGGTCGCCAAGTCCTCCATCTCGCCGAGTGGGTGGGCGATCTTCGAAGGCGAGCGCAACCGCACGGTCCGGGCCTTCGACGCGACCACTGGAAAGGAGCTGTGGAAAAGCCCGGTGCTGGAGGCCAATCCGGTCGCGGGCGTCACCGGCGCCCCGCTGCTGGTGGGCGACCAGCTCTTCGTGCCGCTGACCTCGGGCGAGGAAGGCGCGGGCCGGCAGCCGACCTATCCGTGCTGCAGCTTCCGCGGATCGCTGGCCGCGCTGGACGCCAAGACGGGCAAGCTGCAGTGGCAGACGGCGGTCGTCACCGAGCCTCTGCACCCCATCCGGAAGACGGCGAACGGGACCCAGTTGCAGGGTCCCGCGGGCGGAGCGATCTGGTCGGCGCCGACCGCCGATCCCAAGCGCGGCCTGGTTTTCGTCGCCACCGGCGACAGCTACACCGACGCGCCGACCAAGGGCGCGGACGCCATCGTCGCCATGGAGATGAAGACGGGAAAGGTGCGCTGGTCGAACCAGGTGACCGCATCCGACAACTTCATCATGGGGTGCAACGAGGCGAACAAGGCCGCGAACTGCCCGACCCCGGTGGGTCCCGACTACGACTTCGGCGCCTCGCCGATCCTGTTCCACCTGGGCTCGGGCAAGGACGTGCTGCTCGCGGGACAGAAGTCAGGCGCGGTCTACGGCATGGACCCGGACACCGGCCGCACGCTCTGGACCCGCAAGGTCGGCTCCGGCTCGGCGCTTGGCGGCGTCGAGTGGGGCATGGCGGCCGACGACAAGCGCCTCTACGTGGCCATTTCCGATGTCATCAACCTGGCCGACGAGCTCATGCGGCCGAAAGGCGCGCCGGTCTGGGACGAGCCGCTGGGGCCGGCCAAGCCCGGCCTCTATGCGCTGGACCCGGCGACCGGAAAGGTCGTCTGGAGCACGCCTGCGCCGGTCGCGCCCTGCCACTACGCCGGCGACCGCAGCCGCGATCTCACCAAGGGCGCCTGCCTCAGGGCCCAGTCTGCCGCGCCGTCAGTCATGCCGGGCGTGGTGATCTCCGGGACGATGGACGGCTGGCTGCGAGGCTACGATGCCGGGAGCGGCAAAGTCCTCTGGGCCTATTCCACCACAGCCCAGACCTATGAGACGACCAACGGCATCAAGGACCAGCCGGGCGGCAACATCGACGGGCTGGGCCCGGCGATCGCCGGAGGCATGGTCTATGTCCAGAGCGGCTGGCTGGGCGCGGCGAACACCGGCGGCAACCCCGTGAACGTGCTGCTGGCCTTCTCGGTCGACGGCAAGTAGCGGGGCTTCAGCTCGAAAGCCGGGCGATCTCGGTGAGGAGCTGGGCCGGCGAGAAGGGCTTGGCCACGAAGCCGTTCATGCCCGCGTCGCGGTACGCCTGCTGGTGCTGGGTCATCACGTCGGCGGTCAGCGCCACGATGGGAACCGCGGACTCACGGCCGGGCAGGGCGCGGATCCGGCGGGTGGCCTCCATGCCGTCCATGTCGGGCATGTTGACGTCCATCAGGATCAGATCGTAGCCGCCGCTCACCGCCGCGGCGATCGCCGCCTCGCCCGACTCGGCGGTCTCGGCATAGGCGCCCAGCGCCTCCAGCGACTTCAGCCCGACGAGGCGGTTGGTGCGGTTGTCGTCGACGATCAGGATGCGCAGACCGGCCAGCGGCTCGCGCTCGGCGACCGACGCCGGGGCAGGCGGCGCCAGGGGCGCGGCGTCCGGCGCCTCGATCTCGAACCAGAAGACCGACCCCACGCCCTCGGTGCTCTCGAAGTCCATGTCGCCGCCCATCATCCGCGCCAGGTTGCGGGAGATAGCGAGGCCCAGTCCCGTGCCGCCGAACTTGCGCGACGAGCCGGAGTTGGCCTGCTGGAAGCGGTCGAACAGCGCGGCCTTGGCGTCTTCCGGGACGCCGACGCCGGTGTCGTGCACTTCGCAGCGCAGCCGCTGTCGGGGAGCCTCGCCGACCCGGCGCATGCGCACCTCGACGCCGCCGGCCTCGGTGAACTTCACCGCGTTGCCGATCACGTTGAACAGGCACTGGCGCAGGCGGACGGGGTCGATCTCCAACCAGCCCTCGAAGTCGGCCTGGCTGTTCAGATAGAGGTTCTTGGCGTCGGCCTGCGGGGCCAATAGCGCCACGACGCTGGCCATCACGGCGGCCGGGTCCGTTGGGACCGGCGTCACCTCGAGCTTGCCGGCCTCCATCTTCGAGAAGTCCAGCACGTCGTCGATGAGCTGGGAAAGCATGTCGCTGCAGGCCAACGCCTCGCCCAGGAGATCGCGCCCCTCGGTCGAGAGCGGCTCGCGCTTCAGCAGGTTCAGGACGCCGACGATGCCGTTCATCGGCGTGCGGATCTCGTGGCTGACCGCGGCCAGGAAGCTCGACTTCGACGCGGTGGCGGATTCGGCGAGCTGCCGGGCCTCGGTGAGCGCCAGCTGCTGGCGTTTCTGGGCGTCGTTGTCGATCAGCAGGCCGACGCCGCGGACCGGCGCGCCGTCGGCGTCGCATTCGGTGTGCCAGTAGACGCGCACCCAGAGCGGTTCGCCGTCGCGCATCAGCCGGGCTTCGACGGAGATCGCCTGGCCCGCCTCGGCGCTGCTGGCCGTGAGGTTGGCCATGAGGACCTGATCGTCCGGGTGGAAGGCGACGCGTGGATCCCTGGCCTGGTCAGTCGCGGCCATGCCCTCCGGGCCCATCAGCTCGCGGAACTCCTGGGACGCCCAGAACTCGCCGGTCTTGTAATCGAAGCTGCAGACCCCCGCGCTGGCCGCGTTGAGCGCCAGGTTCAGTCGCTGGGCGCTGGTGGTGGCCTGGTCGCGCGCCTCGGCGAGCGCGGTGACGTTTTTGCTGAGGCCGTACATCTCGTAGCGGCCGGACTTCAGCTTGCGGCCGCTGCGGTAGAGGACCTGCAGGTGGCGCCAACCGCCGTCGCCGGTGCGGTAGCGGATCTCCGCTTCCGCCGTGCCCTCCTCGCGCGTCAGCCGGTCACGGATCATGTCGTCGATGGCCTGGTCGTCGGGATGCTGGATGTGGCGCAGCACCTCGAGCGGGACGGGCTTGTCGATGTCGGGGTGGCCGAGCGCGAGCTCGCTCGGGAAATAGTAGAGCGCGGCGTCGGGATCGTAGCGCCAGACGCCGACCTCGGCGTCGTGCATCAGCCGGCCGCGGGCGGAAAAATCGGCCTTCATCCGCTCCAGCACGGCGCGCTCGCCCGTGACATCGGCGAGGCTGGCCAGAAGCCCTTCGCCCACATGAGTCAGGTCCAGCCGCAGCCAGCGCAGGCCGTCGTCGCATTCGAAGCCGAAGGTCTGCACGCCGTCGCCGCTGGGGGCCTCGCCGGCCACAGCGCGCAGGCGGTGGGCCAAGGGCTCGCCGATCAGGCTGGCGGCCGGCACGCCCATCAGGGCAGCCATTGCCGCATTCGCCTCGACGATCGCGAGGTCCGGCGTCACCAGCGCCATCGGGGTGGGAATCGCCTCGAACGCCAACCCCGAAGGGCCGGTGCGCGCGAGGGTCCCTGCGGCTTGCGGCGCTGCCATCCGGCCATTTTGTCCGGGTGAGGTTAAGGCTCCCCTCCGAAGGGCGGTTCACGGATAGGGCTTCGCGTTGTTAACGAACGCGGTTCGGCGGCCGGCCAGGTTTCGTGGTTCCGGTATGGTGCGCGCCCATGGCGCCTTGATTGTCGTGGCGTCAGCCCTGCCTAGATGCCCACAAATCACCGCCTGGAGACGTTCCAATGACCGACACCCTCGATCGCGCGCCCGCCGCGGGCGACGACCTGGGCTTCGATCCCGAGGCGCTGAAGGCGAGGTACCGCCAGGAACGCGACAAGCGCCTGCGCGCCGACGGCAACGAGCAGTACCGCGAGATCGCCGGCGAGTTCGCCCGCTACCTGGACGATCCCTACGTGGCGCCGGGGTTCGCCCGCGCGCCGCTGAGCGACGACGTCGAGGTGGTGGTGGTGGGCGGCGGCTTCGGCGGGCTGCTGGCCGGGGCGCGGCTGCGCGAGGCCGGCATCGACGACATCCGGATCATCGAGAAGGGCGGCGACTTCGGCGGCACCTGGTACTGGAACCGCTATCCCGGCGCGGCCTGCGACATCGAGAGCTACATCTACCTGCCGCTGCTCGAAGAGCTGGGCTACGTCCCGGTGGAGAAGTACACCCGAGCGCCGGAGATCCTGGCCCACAGCCGCCGCATCGGCGAGCACTTCGGCCTCTACGAGAACGCCTGCTTCCAGACCGAGGTCACCAAGCTCGTCTGGGACGAGGCGGCGCTGCGCTGGACCGTGCACACCAACCGGGGCGACGCGATGCGGGCGCGGTTCGTGGTCATGGCGAACGGGCCGCTGCACCGGCCGAAGCTGCCCGGCATCCCCGGCGTCGAGACATTCAAGCGCCACTCGTTCCACACCAGCCGCTGGGACTACGGCTACACAGGGGGCGACGCGAACGGGAACCTCACCGGGCTGAAGGGCAAGCGGGTGGGCATCATCGGCACCGGCGCCACGGCCGTGCAGTGCGTGCCGCACCTGGGCGAGGCCGCGGGCGAGCTTTTCGTCTTCCAGCGGACGCCCTCGTCGATCGACGTGCGCAACAACCGGCCCACCGATCCGAACTGGGAGAAGTCGCTGGAGCCCGGCTGGCAGCAGCGGCGGATGGACAATTTCAACATCCTGGTCTCCGGCGGTTTCGCCGACGAGGACCTGGTGAACGACGGCTGGACCGACATCATCGGCAACATCCTGCTGCTGGCGCGCAAGAAAATGGCTGCCGGCGAGACGGTGGATAATCCGGCCGCCCTGATGCAGCTCGCCGACTTCAAGAAGATGGAGCAGGTGCGCGCCCGGGTCGACACCGTCGTCCAGGATTCCTCGGTCGCCGAGGCGCTGAAGCCCTACTACAACCAGTTCTGCAAGCGCCCGTGCTTCCACGACGAGTACCTGGCGACCTTCAACCGGCCGAACGTGCACCTGATCGACACGCAAGGCCGCGGCGTCGAGCGGATCACCGAGACCGGCGTGGTGGCGAACGGCGTCGAGTACGAGCTGGACTGCCTGATCTACGCGACCGGCTTCGAGGTCGGCACCAGCTATGTCCGACGGTCAGGCTATGAGCTGGTCGGACGCGCAGGCCAGACCTTGACGGAGAAGTGGGCGCAAGGCGCCTCGACCCTGCACGGCCTGACCACGCGCGGCTTTCCCAACGTGTTCATCATCTCGAACACCCAGTCCGGCTTCACCGCCAACTTCCCGCACATGATCAACGAGCAGTCGAAGCACATCGGCTACATCCTGCGCCATTGCGCCGAGCGCCAGGTGCGCACCGTCGAGCCCAGCCAGGAGGCTGAGGACGCCTGGGTGCAGACCATCGTGGACCTGTCCATCATGCGCCAGGCGTTCCTGGAGGAGTGCACGCCCGGCTACTACAACAACGAGGGCAACGTGCGGGCCATGAGCACGCGCAACGGCTCCTATGGCGCGGGCCCGGTGGCGTTCGTCAAGGTGCTGGAGGACTGGCGGGCGGAGGGATCGCTGCAGGGCCTCGATCTCAGCTAGGCTGGATCAGTGCGGGGGATCGTTGGCGGCCGTCGCGAGCTCTGCGGATGGCCGACGCGCCGCGTCCTCACGCCCCAGCAGCCACGCGATCTCGTCGGCGCCCTGGTTGGCGGGCGGGCGCCGCACTGACCCGGAAGCCGCGGGCTTCGGATTTCGGTCCGGCGCCGCGGCGGCGGGCTTTTCCAGCACCAGCAGCGCCGCGCGCATCGGTTGGGCCGGGGCTGGCGGCGCGTCCGCGGTGGCGACGGGCGGGGGCGGAACCTGATCAGGCGAGGCGAGGGCGACGGTCAGGCCAGGCCGTGGAGCGGAGAGTGGCCGGGCCGGGGTCCGCGCGGCTGTCGCCGAGACCACGCCGTAAACCAACGGACGGAACAGCGGCTCGGCGAGGCCTCCGATGCCGATGCCGACGACCAGGGCCGCCGTCGCCGCAACCGCAACCGCCGCAAAGGTCCTGAAGCGGTCACGTGGCGGATCGAGCCGGATCTCTTCGGCCATCTCTCGCCGCGCGACAAGATGACGGGGCAGCGGCCCCGTGTAGATCATCCGCGGAAAGTCCGAGTCCGTCGTTGTCATCAGGGTCTCACCTGCGTGCCCCCGCATGCAGCCCGAGTAACAGTACACCGCTCTTCTGATGAAGCGGTTCGCCGTGTTGGCGTCATCGAGCTACTCGCCTCTCAGGCGAATATGGACACAGTCCCGACGAGACGTCAAAACTTTGTTATGGTTAATAAAATCATTAACGCGCCGTGTGGGGACCTGACGGCTCGCTAGCCGCTAACGTCGACGGCCTCGATGGGCTTGCCGTCCTTCTCGGCCTTGCGGGCCCCAGCGAGGATGCCAGGCAGGGCGTAGTTGCCCTCGTGGCAGGCGTATTCGTAGACGGGCCCCGCCGTGGCGTTCAGCGGCATCTCCGCCTTCCACGGCTTGCTGTAGGTCGCAGGGTCGTCGACCGAGAACTGGTAGAGGATCTGGGTCGGCGAGACGCGGGTGAACCGCTCGGTGACCTTGGCGCTGGGCGACAGCAGGATCGAGTTGTCGAAGTAGGGCCTGAGGCTCTCGCCCGGATTGAAATTGGTGGTCTCGACCACCAGGGTGTCGCCGTCCCACCAGCCGAGGCTGTCGCCCATCCAGGGCCGCATGTGGCCGGGCAGGTGCGTCTTGCCGGCGGCGTCCTTGTCGATCAGCCGGATGATCCGGGCGTCATGGTTCATCTCGACCACGATGGCGACGGAGTCCTTCGACTGCACGATCTGGTAGTTGTTGTTGTAGAGCACGTTCAGCATCGGCGGGCCTGCGGTCGACCCGAAGCCCAGGATGCAGCGCTCGCCCAGCGGACGGTTCTCCGGCCCATCCCAGCTGTTGCGCGCCTTGCGCAGGGCGTCGACATAGGCCTGATGACCGGCCGGCGTGTAGGGCAGGCGGCCATCAGCGGGGTCGACGATCCAGGAAGTGCGGACCTGGCCGTTGATGCGGCCCAGCGAGACGCCGGGATCTGTCCAGGAGGCGTTGTAGCCGCCGGGATCGTTGGCGGCTGGCGGCGCGCCGGAATTGGGGTCGGTGGGCTTGTCGGCCTGGGCGCGGGCGGCGGCGCGGCGCTTTTCGAGCGCGGCGGCCTCGGCGTCGGTCAGGGTCAGCGACTTGAACATCGCCGGGCGCTGCAGCTGGGTCAGCGAGGCGTTGGTCCAGGCGCCCTGCAGGTCGGGCTGGCCGAACGCGTTCTTCGGCGCGTGGTAATCAGCCGCCCAGGCGCCGGAAGCGGCGGTGAGGGCGGAGGCGAAGGCGAGGGCGGCGAGCTTGATCATGGGCGGATAGTTCGCCGGCGCCGCTCGGCTTGCAAGCGCGGTCGTGTATCGTTCCTGCAACGCGGAGGGACGGCATGGACGAGGTGTTCGATCACGGCTGGGCGAAGATCGCGGTCAGCCGGCGCGGGCCGGTCGCCGAGGTTGCCCTGGCCCGGGCCGAGGCGCGCAATGCGCTGAACGGCGAGCTTATGGCCGAGCTCACCGAGGTCGCGCGGCGCCTGCGCCTGCGCACCGATATCCTAGCGGTGATCCTCACGGGAACGGAAAGCTACTTCTCGGCCGGCGCCGACCTTGCGGCCAGCCAGGCGCGGGCGGCCCTGCCCAGCCTGATGGAGACGCGCAGGGCGATCATGGCGGGGCCGGACCTCTGCCAGGCCTGGGCGGAGATCGAGGCGGTGACGATCGCGGCCGTGGAGGGCTACTGCATCGGCGGCGCCTGCGCGCTGGCGGTGTCGTGCGATTTCCGGGTGATGGGGACCTCGGCCTACATGCGCCTGCCGGAAGTGCCGCTGGGCATGAACATGAGCTGGCGGACGCTGCCCAAGCTGGTGGCCCTGGCCGGCCCCTCGCGCGCCAAGCAGTTCGTGATGTTCGGCGAAGCGGCGGACGCCCAGCGCTGCCTCACCTGGGGCTTCGCCGACGAGGTGGCGCCCGACGGCGGCGCGCTGGCCGCGGCGCGGGCCTGGGCCGACAAGGTCGCAGGCCTGCCGCCGCTGCCGGTCCGGATGACCAAGGAGGCGATCAACGCCATCGCCGGCGCCACGGCCCAGGCCAGCATCTACATGGACCGCGACCAGTACCTGCTCGCCAGCCGCTCGGCCGACTACCGCGAGGGCATCGCCGCGTTCCGCGAAAAGCGCACGCCCGAGTTCAAGGGCGGCTAGGCGTTGCGCGCCATCAGGCCGCCGTCCACCGGGATAGTCGCCCCGGTGATGTAGGAGCTGGCCGGCAGGCACAGGCTGAGGGTGACCTGCGCCACCTCTTCCGGGCGGCCGTAGCGGCCGAGCGCGGTGCGGCGCTTGGCGAAGGTCTGGCGGTCGGCCTCGGGGATCGCCTCGGTCATGCCGGTGAGGATCGGACCGGGGCAGATGCAGTTGACGGTGATCCCCTCGCGGCCGAGCTCGACCGCGAGCGCGCGGGTCAGGCCCGTGACGCCCGCCTTCGCCGCCGCGTAGGCGCTGTCCCGGGCGGTGGCGCCCAGCGCCTCGGTCGAGGCGATGTTGACGATCCGCGGCGCCGCAGACTTACGAAGGTGGGGCAGGGCGGCCCGGATGATCCGTTGGTGGGAGGTCAGCATCACCCCAAGGGCGCGCGTCCAGATCGCTTCGTAGTTCGCCGCGTCGATGGCCGCGAAGCCGCCGACGCCGGCGTTGTTGACCACGATGTCGAGCCCGCCGAAGCGCTCCGCCGCCGCGGCGACCACAGTCTCGATGGCTTCGGCGTCGGCCACGTCAAGCGCCCAGGCCTCGGCGCTGAGGCCGCGGTGGACCAGATCGTCGGCCACGTCGCGCACGGCCTCGCCGGCGATGTCGCTGAGCGCCACGTGGGCGCCCTCGGCGGCGAACACTTCGGCGGTGGCCCGGCCCATGCCGCTGGCCGCCCCAGTGATGAACGCGACCGAACCGGCGACGGATCTGCCCGGCGCGCCAGGAGGGGCCCCGCTCACAGCGAAAGCCCGCCGTCGACGATCAGCGTCTGGCCGACGACGTAGCCGGCCAGCGGCGAGGCCAGGAACAGGGCCGCGCCGGCCATGTCCTGCGGCGTGCCCATGCGGCCGAGCGGGATCGCCCGCAAAGCGCCCTCCCGCCGCTCCGGATGCTTGGTGGTCACCTTGGTCAGCTTGGTGTCCACCAGGCCGGGGGCCAGACCCACGACTCGGATGCCGTCGCGGGCCCAGGCCTCGCCCAGGGTCTTGGTCAGGCTGACCGCGCCGGCCTTGGAGGCCGCATAGGCCGGGTTGCCGCGGTTGGAGGTGAAGCCGGAGACGGAGCTCACGATGATGATCACGCCCTTCCGTGCGGCGAGCTGGTCGTGGAACTTGGCGGCGCACGCCATCAGGCTGTCGAGGTTGACCGCCATCACCCGATCCCAGCCCTCGGGCGCGAACTCGCCGCGCTTGTAGACCACGGTCCCCTGGCAAAGCACCAGCACATCCAGCGCCGGCGGTCCGGCGGCGGCGGCGACCTGGGCGCGGTCGCCGACGTCCACCTGGCTGTAGGCGAGGCCGCCCAGATCCGAGCCCTCGATCCCGGCGTAGTCCTCCGCCGTCGCGCGCGTGCCCCAGACGTAGGTCACAGCCCCGCGCTCGCGGAAGCCGTGGGCGATCCCGTTGCCGATGCCGCTGGAGCCGCCCACCACCAGGACCGCCTTGCCGCTGAAATCGAGCACGTTCATGTCGCTAGCGTCCCTTGAACACCGGCTCGCGTTTCTCAAGGAAGCTCGCCACGCCTTCGCGGTGGTCCTCGGTGCGCATCAGCTGCCGGATGTTGTCAATCGCCCAGGCGCCGATCTCGCGCGGATCGCCGTAGGCGGTGCGCTGCAGTCCGGCCTTCAGGCGCTGGACGGCGAGCGGCGGGTTGGCGGCGATGCGACCCGCGAGCGCCAAGGCGCGCGACATCAGCTCGGCGTGCGCCACAACCTCGCTAACGAGGCCGATCCGCAAGGCCTCGGCGGCGTCGATGACATCGCCGGTGAACAGCAGCTCGGCGGCCTTGGCGGGACCGACCACCGCCGGCAGGCGATAGAAACCGCCGACGTCGCACACCAATCCCCGCTTCACGAAAAGTTCTGCGAATTTCGCGTTCTCCGAAGCGATCCTGATGTCGGTGAAGAGCGCCAGCTCCATACCCCACCCGACAGCCGCGCCATTGACGGCGGCGATCACCGGCTTGGCGCATTCCAACGCGGCCATGGCCGCCGGCGTCGCGGTGGGCGTCCTGGAGGCGGGGGCGGACGAGACGGCCTTTGGGCCGGCCATGATCTCGCCAACGTCGTCGCCGGAGCAGAAGGCCGGGTCGGCGCCGGTGACCACCACGCAGCGAACGTCGGCGTCGTCCGACGCGGCGCGGAAGGCGGCCTCCAGCTGGTCGTAGGCCTGGTAGTTCAGCGCATTGCGCCGGTGCGGGCGATTGAGCGTGATCACCGCCACGTGGCCATCGAGGCGGCAGGGCACGTCGGCGAAATCAGCGGTCCGTTCGGCCATGGAGAGCATCGGGCGTCCTCCCAGCCCGATGCTGGCACGCGGGGCGGTGCGGTCAACGCTGACGCTAGGTGAGCCTTGCCGTGGGACCAGCCGGCGGGGGAACATGCCGCCACCGAGGGAGCGCCCCATGCCTGAATTCCGCACCGTCGACGCCGGCCAGGCGAAGCTGCGCGTCGCGATCGAAGGCGAGGGGCCGCTGGTCATCTTCGTCCACGGCTTCCCCGAGAGCTGGTATTCGTGGCGGCATCAGCTCTCGCCGATCGCGGAAGCCGGCTTCATCGCCGCGGCCATCGACGTGCGCGGCTATGGCGGCTCCGACAAGCCGCACGAAGTGGCCGCCTACGACATGCAGAGCCTGACCGGCGACGTGGCCGGCGTGGCCGAGGCCCTTCAGCCCGGCGCGCCCGCGATCCTGGTGGGCCACGACTGGGGCGCGCCCATCGTCTGGAATTCGGCCTTCACGCAGCCGGAGCGGTTCCGGGCCGTGGCGGGGCTTTCGGTGCCCTTCTCTGGCGTGCCCAGCAGGCCGTTCACGGAGATCTTCCACGAGGCGTTCACGGCCAAGGACCGGTTCTTCTACCAGGCCTGGTTCCAGAACGTCGGCCCACCCGAAGCGGAGGCCGAGCGGGACGTCCGCGACTTCCTGCGCAAGTTCTACTATGGCATCGCGGGCGAGGCGCCGGAGGGAACCTGGCCGCAGAAACGCGCCGACGCGACCCTGCTGGAAGACATGGTCGATCCGGAAGTGTTCCCCGCCTGGATGACGCCGGCCGACCTCGACTACTACGTCGGCGAGTTCGAGGGCTCCGGGTTCTTCGGGCCGATCAGCCGCTACCGCAACCACGAGCGCGACTATGCATGGCTGCAGCAATTCAAGGGCCGCACGCTGGACCAGCCGTCGCTGCTGATCGGGGGCGACAAGGACCCGGCGTTCAACGGCTTCGGACGGATCACCGACCCGGCCGCCATGATGCGCCAGCACGCCACCGACCTGCAGGGCGTCCATGTCCTGCCCGGCTGCGGCCACTGGACCCAGCAGGAGCGGCCGGCAGAGGTGAACGCCATCCTGATCCCCTGGCTGAAGGCGTTGCGGAATGGCTGACCTGGAGCTTCGGCAGGACGGCGAGGTCGTCTGGGCGACGATGAACCGTCCGGCGCGGCTGAACGCGCTGTCCCGCGGCCTGGTGACCGAACTGCGCGAGTTCTTCGTCGGCCTCTACTGGCGGCGCGACGTTCGCGTGGTGGTGCTCACCGGCGCAGGCGACGCCTTCTGCGCCGGGCTAGACCTGAAGGAGCGCGGGGATCCGCAGGCTCCGCGCTCGATCGGCGCCGGCCTCACCCGCCAGCGGGAGATCAGCGAGATCGTCATCGCCATGCGCCGCTGCCCGCAGCCGATCGTGGCTTGCGTGAACGGGGCCGCCGCCGGCGGCGGGTTCGCGCTGGCGCTCGCGTCCGACGTGCGGATCGCCACGCCCACGGCGCGGATGAACGCCGCCTTCATCCGCATCGGGCTCTCGGCCTGCGATATTGGCGTCAGCTACTTCCTGCCGCGCATGGTGGGCTCGTCGGTCGCCGCCGAGTACATGCTGACCGGCCGCTTCATCGACGCCGAGCGCGCCTACCAGCTGGGCCTGGTGAGCCGCATCGTGCCCACGGACCGGCTCGCCGCCGAGGCGCAGGGCTTCGTGGACGACATGCTGCACGCCACCCCGCTCGGCCTGCGGCTCACCAAAGAGGCGCTGAACCACGCCATCGACGCCCAGGGCCTGGAGGCCGCCATCGCCATGGAGGACCGCAACCAGATCCTGGCCAGCTCCGACGGCGACTTCGCCGAGGGGGTCGCGGCCTTCCTCGAGAAGCGGCCGCCGAACTACCGCAAACGGGAGGGCTAGGCTTGATCCGGCTCTACCACTGCGCCGACGCCCGCTCGTTCCGGCCGCTCTGGGCGCTCGAGGAACTGGGCCTGGCCTATGAGCTGACGGTGATGCCGTTCCCGCCGCGTTACCGGGCCAAGGAATTCATGGCGGTCAATCCGCTCGGCACGATTCCGGCGATGATCGACGGCGAGACCTTCATGACCGAGTCCGCGGCGATCGTGCAGTACCTCGTCACCCGCTACGGCCCGAGCCCGTTGGCGGTAGCGGAGCACGATCCGGCCTACGGGGCGTGGCTGAACTGGCTGCATTTCGGCGAGGCGACGCTGACCTTCCCGCAGACGCTGGTGCTGCGCTACCGCCGCTTCGAGCCGGGAAAGGCCGAGGTGGTGGCCGACGACTACGCCAAGTGGTTCCTGGCGCGCCTGCGGGCGGTGGACCGGGCCATCGAGGCCGCCGACTGGCTGTGCGCCGGACGGTTCACCGCGGCGGACATCTCGGTCGGCTATGCCCTGCTGCTGGCGGCCCAGCTTGGCCTGGACGCCGAGTTCTCTCCACAGACCGCGGCTTATTGGGCGAGGCTGCAGGCGCGGCCCAGCTTCCAGGCCGCCAAGGCTTCCCAGATCGCCCATGCGCCGCCCGGCGCCGAAGCCTTCCCGACCTGAAGGGGACCTGCCGATGATCAAGCTCTTCGAGACGCCGCTCTCGCCCTACGCCCAGAAGATCAAGATCGCGCTGCGCGAAAAGGGCGTGGCCTTCGAGAGTATCCTGCCGAGCGGCCTGGGCGCGGGTGGCGCGCAGGGCGAATTCGTCGAGGCGAGCCCGCGGGCCGAGGTGCCGGCGCTGGTCGACGGCGAGGTCAGGGTGTTCGATTCGACGGTGATCCTAGAATACCTCGAGGACGCCTATCCGAGCCCGCCGATGCTGCCCGCAGCGCCCGCCGAACGCGCCAGGGTGCGGATGCTGGAGGAGGTGATGGACACCCACTACGAGGCGATCAACTGGGGCCTCGCCGAGCTGCGCTGGTTCAAGCGGGCCGAGGGCGAGCTCGCGGCGACGATCGAGGCCAACGCCAAGCGCCAGACGGAGGGCTTCTTCGCCTGGCTGGAGCGGCAGCTGGGCGACCGGGAATGGTTCAACGGGACGACGTTCGGCTGGGGCGACCTGGCCGTGGTTCCGTTCGTCAACGGCTCGGCCGGCAGCGGCCACCGGCCTCCCGAGGGCTCGCGGCTGGCCGGCTGGTTGGCGCGCGCCAACGCGCGGCCGTCGGTGATCGCCACCGTCGACGAGGTGCGCGAGATGGTGCGCAATTCCACGATGAGCAGCGTCGCCGAACTCGTCGAGAAGGGGCTCTTCAAGCGCGAGTACCGCGACCACCGCCTGGAATGGATGATCAAGTCCGGCGGCGTGGAGGTCGTGCTGAAGGGTCTGGAGCGCGACAACATCCGGTTCGGGCCCGAGTTCGCCTGATGGCGGACATCCGGCCGCGCCACGACCTGACGGCCGCGGAGGTCGACGACCTGGAGGACCGGCTCTACGCCTACAATGTCGAGGCGACCGGCTACGACGACGGCGCCGGGCTGGGCTTCTTCGTCGAGGAGGCGGGTGAACTTATCGCCGCGGTGGCCGGCTACACCTGGGGCGGGATCTGCGAAGTGCGGCAGCTCTGGGTCGCCGCGTCCCACCGCCACAAGGGCTTGGGCGCGCAGCTCCTCGAGGCCGCGATCGCCGAAGCCAGCGCGCGCGGCTGCGCCCACCTGCAGCTTGCCACCTACGACTTCCAGGCGCCGGCGTTCTATGCACGCCATGGCTTCGAGATCGTCGCCGATGTGCCCGACAAGCCGCTCGGCCACACTGAGTTCGTCATGCGCCGCGTTCTAGGTTGACGTCGGGGCGTGCTTGCCGGGAGCGGCCGATGCCTTCAGGTTCCGATCCAACGTGAAGATGGGAGGAGGCTCGCATGAGCCCCGCTGACGACCAGGCCGCCGTGGCCGCCGCATTGCCGCCGTTCAAGCCGCTGCCGCAGAAAGCTCCTGACATCACGGCGGAGCGGCGGGATGACGGGACCTGGTACATCGCCTCCAGGCACCCGCCCGGCGCCGGCCCGCGCTCGATCGCCCACCTGCTGGCCGAGCGCGCCGCCGCCCATCCCGATCGCCCCTACATCCTGCAGCGGGATCCGGGCCACGGGCCGTGGCGCGGCGTCACCTACGGCGAGGCCAAGCGCGCCGCCGACGGGATCGCCCAATGGCTGCTGGACCGCGGCCTGACGGCGGCAGACAGCGTCATGGTGCTGTCGGGCAACTCGGTGAACCACGGGCTCGTCATGCTGGGCTGCTACACGGCGGGCGTGCCGATCGCGCCGATCAGCCAGGCCTACAGCCTGATCTCCTCCGACCACGCCAAGCTGAAGCACTGCTTCGCGACCGTGCGGCCCAAGGTCGTTTACGCCGAGAACAGCGCGATGTTCGAGCGGGCGTTCGCGACCCTGAAGGCTCTGGACCCCTCGCTCACCTTCGTCACCGCGGACGGCGGCGCTGGAACCACGCCGCTTTCCGAGCTGACCGCCACCGCGCCGACAGCGGCGGTGGAGGCGGCGCGGGCGACGATCGATCATTCGACCGTGGCCAAGTACCTGTTCACCTCGGGCTCGACCGGACTGCCCAAGGGCGTGCCGCAAACGCACGGCATGTTCGCAGGCGTGATCGCCGGCATGCTGGGGCTGCTCACCGACCCTGCCGACCCCGCCGTGGTCCCGCAGAGCCTGGAGTGGATGCCCTGGAGCCACATCTCAGCCGGCACCATCGGGTTCAACGGCGTGCTGTTCGGCGGCGGCACGCTGCACCTCGATGAAGGCAAGCCGATCCCGGGGATGTTCGAGACCACGATCAAGAACCTCTATGAGATCTCGCCGATGGGTTTCGGCTCGGCGCCGGTCGCCTTCGGCATGCTGGTTGAAGCGATGGAACGCGACCCCGCGCTGCGGAAGAGCTTCTTTGCGAACCTGCGGAGTTGCGGCTACGGCGGCGCGACGCTCTCGACCGACGTCTCGCAGCGGCTGCAGGCCCTGGCGATCGCCGAGACCGGCTACCGTATCCCGCTGACCACCATGTACGGCGCGACCGAGACGCTCGGGATCACGGTGGTGCACTGGATCACCGAACTCGTCGGCCTGATCGGCCTCCCGCTGCCGGGGATCGTGCTGAAGCTCGTCCCCAACGGGACCAAGCTCGAGGTCCGCGTGAAGGGCCCGACCGTGACGAGCGGCTATCACAACGATCCGGAGAAGACCGCCGCCGCCTTCGACGAGGAAGGCTTCTACAAGCTGGGCGACGCCTGCCGCTTCCTGGATCCCGAGAAGCCGGAGCTGGGGCTGGTCTTCGACGGCCGGGTGACGGAGGACTTCAAGTTGGACAGCGGCACGTGGGTCTCGGTGGGGACGCTGCGGCCCGACCTTGTCGCCGCCTGCACACCCTACGCCTTCGACGCGGTCATCGCCGGCCAGGACAAGCCGTTCGCCGCCGCCCTGATCTGGCCCTCGCCGGCGATGCTGCCCACGCTCGGCGACGATCCGATCGGCAAGCTTGCCGAACTGCTCAGGGAGCGCATCGCCGAGTTCAACCGCACCGCCGGCGGCTCCTCGCGCCGGATCGGCCGCTTCGTGATCCTCACCGAGCCGCCGTCGATCGATTCCGGCGAGATCACCGACAAGGGCTACGTCAACCAGCGCGCCACGCTGGAGCACCGCGACGGCCTGGTGAAGGCCCTCTACGCCAACCCGCCCGGCCCCGGCGTGGTGGTGGTCTAGGTGGCCGAGATCATCCTGCACCACTACGACACCTCGCCCTTCTCGGAGAAGGTGCGGGTCATGCTGGGCGTGAAGGGCCTGGCCTGGCGCTCGGTGATCCAGCCGGTGATCATGCCCAAGCCGGAGCTGACGCCGCTGACCGGCGGCTATCGGCGCATCCCGGTGATGCAGGTCGGGGCCGATGTTTATTGCGACACCCAGGTGATCCTGGCCGAGCTGGAGGCGCGGCATCCCGAGCCGGCGGTGGTCCGCGGCGGCGACTGGGCGGTCAACCTCTGGGCGGACCGGCTGTTCTTCCAGACGACGGTGGCGGTGGTGTTCGGCGAGACCGCCGATCAGGTGCCGGAGGCCTTCATCAAGGATCGCGAGAAGCTCTCCGGCCGGCCCTTCGACATGGCCGCCATGAAGGCAGCCGCCGGACCGATGAAAAGCCAGTGGCAGGCCCACGCCGCCTTTATCGAGCGCGGGCTCTCAGGCACTGATTTCCTAGGTGGATCAACGCCGTCTCTGGCCGACATCGCAGCTTACATGAACGTCTGGTGGCTGCGCCGCGCGGCGCACGAGGCGGCCGAGGCGCTGCTCGACGGGCTGCCGAGGACGCAGGCCTGGCGCGAGCGCGTGAAGGCGATCGGCCATGGGACCCGCGGCGACATGATGGGGGCAGAGGCGCTCTCCACCGCTAAGAAATCCGAGCCTTCGCCGCCGCCGGCGCACGACGCGGCGTCCGCCGCCGGCCTCCAGCCGGGCGCGGAGGTCACAGTGCGGGCCGACGACTATGGCCGCGACCCGATCACGGGACGGCTGGTGGCGGCCACTGCCGAGCGTGTGGTGATCGCCCGCGAGGCCGACACCGTCGGCCTCGTACACGTGCATTTCCCCCGCGCCGGCTATCTGCTGGCGGCCTGACGACAACGGAGGCTTCTCATGAATGACCGGGTGACGGTGGACATCCAGGGCGGCGTCGCCGACGTGCGCCTGGTCCGCGCCGACAAGATGAACGCCCTCGACAACGCGATGTTCGAGGCGCTGGCCGAGACCGGCGAGCAGCTGAAGGGCGAGGCGGGCGTGCGCGCCGTGGTGCTCTCCGGCGAGGGCCGGGCGTTCTGCGCCGGGCTCGACATGGGCAACTTCCAGCAGATGGCGTCGGGCGAAGGGCGGCGTTCGAGCGGGGCGCTCGTACAGACGCCGCGCACGGCAGGCGGCTCCAACCGCGCCCAGCATGTCTGCATGGTCTGGCGCGAGATCCCCGTGCCGGTGATCGCCGCCGTGCACGGGGTGGCGTTCGGGGGCGGCTTCCAGCTGGCGCTCGGCGCCGACATCCGCTTCGTCGCCGCCGACGCGCGCATGGCGGTGCTGGAGATCAAGTGGGGCCTGGTGCCCGACATGGCCGGCATGGTGCTGATGCGCGGCCTGGTGCGCGACGACGTCGCCCGGGAGCTGACCTGGACCGGCCGGATCTTCGGCGGCGAAGAGGCCGTCGCCATGGGCCTGGCCACCCGCGTCTGCGCCGATCCGCGCGCCGAGGCGCTGGCGCTCGCCAGGGAGATCGCCGGCAAGAACCCGCACGCGATCCGCGCCGGCAAGCGGCTCCTGAACCTCGCCGCCGAGGCCGACCAGCACGCGATCCTGCTGGCGGAAAGCCAGGAGCAGGGCGCCTTGGTCGGTTCGCCGAACCAGGTCGAGGCGGTGATGTCGAACCTGCAGAAACGCGAGGCGGCGTACGCGGACTAGGCTCAGCCTCGGCCGATGAACGGCATCTTCGTGGCCATTACGGTCATGAACTGCACGTTGGCGCTGAGCGGTAGGCCGGCCATGTAGACCACGGCGTCGGCGACGGCGGCGACGTCCATGACAGGTTCTGCGGCGACCGAGCCGTCCGCCTGCATCACGCCCGAGCTCATTCGCTGCGTCATCTCGGTCGCGGCGTTGCCGATGTCGATCTGGCCGCAGGCGATGTCGTAATCGCGGCCATCCAGCGCGGTGGAGCGGGTCAGGCCGGTGATCGCGTGCTTGGTGGCCGTGTAGGCGACCGACCGGGGCCTCGGCACATGGGCCGAGATCGAGCCGTTGTTGATGATCCGGCCGCCGCGCGGGTCCTGCGCCTTCATCAGCCGGAACGCGGCCTGGGTGCAGAGGAAGGCGCCGGTCAGGTTGATGTCGACGACCCGCTTCCAATGCTCGACCTTGAGCTCCTCCAGCGGCACGGGCGGCGCGCCGGTCCCGGCGTTGTTGAACAAAAGGTCGAGCCGGCCGAAGCGGGCCTGCACCGCCTCGAACAGCGCCGTCACTGAGGCGGGGTCGGAAACGTCGGTGGCATGGGCGAAGGCGCGGGATGTCGGCTCGCCCGCCATTTCGGCCGTCGCCTCCAGCGCGTCGGCGCGTCGGCCGGCCAGCGCGACCGTCCAGCCGGCGGCGATCAAGGCCAGGGCGCTGGCGCGGCCGATGCCGCTGCCTGCGCCGGTGACGATGGCGATCCTGGAAGCGGCCTCGGTCATGGGCACTTGATAGTGGCGATCCGCGCGAGCCGCCACCGGCCATGCTTCAGCCGTGCAATCGTGCTGGCGCCTGGCTCCGGCACAAGCGTGGGCGAAAAAACACGGTTCGGAGCAATCGGGCGCAGGCGGTCGCCGCCGCGCGCGGCTTGCTCTAAGAACCGGCGCCAAGGGGAGCCGATCACGATGCCAGCCAGCCTGCCGCCGCCCACCCATGAGGTCGAGGTCGTCGTGGTCTATCCGCCGCGGCTCGCGCCGCTGGGCGGCGAGGCGGTGTTCAGCGCGGTGCAGATCGGCCCGGAAACGCTGAAGCAGACACCGCGCATCGACGAGGCGCTGAAGACCGCGCCCGGCGTCTCGCTGTTCCGGCGGACGACCTCCGGATCGGCCAACCCGACGACGCAGGGGGTCTCACTGCGCTCTATCGCGCCGTCCGGGGCGGGCCGGGCGCTGGTGACGCTGGACGGCGCGCCGGTCAACGACCCGTTCGGTGGCTGGGTCATCTGGACGGCGCTGCCGCCGGAGGGCCTGGAGGGCGTCAACATCGTGCGCGGGGCGGGCGCAGGGCCCTATGGCGCAGGCGCGCTGACCGGCGTCGTTGCGCTGCAGGAACGCGGCGCGCGGCAGGGTCTGGGCGCGCTGGACGTCTCGGCCGGCGAGCGGTCGAGCTATCGGATCGGCGTTTCGGGCGGCACGACGGACTTCCTGGTGACCGGGGCCGCGGAGAGCACCGACGGCTACATACCCGTGCGCGGGCCCAAGCAGGGGGCGGCCGACACGCCGACCGACCTGCGCGATGAGACCATTGCCCTTAGGGCTCAGCACGACTTCGGCGGGATCGAAGCCGCGGCCCGGGTCGGCGCGTTCAAGGAGAAGCGCGGCGCGGGGCTGGCGGGGGCCAGGTCCACGGCCTCCGGCAATTCGGCGACGGTCACGCTGGCGCAGCCGGCCACACAGGGAGTCGGGGGCTGGCGGCTGCAAGCCTGGGCGCGGACCAGCGACCTCGCCAACACCTCGGTCGCGGTGGCGGCCAACCGGGCGACGACAACGCCGGCCAACAACGAGTTCTCCACCCCGGCCCAGGGCTATGGCGTCAACGCCGCCTTCCAGGGCCACCTGGGCGCGGCGACCTGGGAAGTGGGTGGCGATGCGCGCACCACTCGCGGCACGGACCACGAGCTGTTCCGGGTCGTGAACGGCGCCTTCGTCATGGGCCGAGAGACTGGCGGCAAGACTTTCGTCGGCGGCGGCTATGTGGAACTGGCTTACGACCAGGCGCCGTGGATCGTCACCGGCGGCGTGCGGGTGGACGCCTGGTCGAACACCGACGCCCACCGGCGCGAGTTCGTGCTGGCCACGGGCGCGAACACCGTCAACGTCAACACGCCGGACGCGTCAGGGACGACGCCGACGGCGCGGCTCGGCGCGCGCTACAGCGTCTCTCCGGAGCTGTGGATCCGCGGCGCGGCCTACGCCGGTTTTCGGGCCCCTACGCTCAATGAGCTGCACCGGCCCTTCCGGGTCGGCAACGACATCACGGAATCCAACCCGCTGCTGAACCCGGAGAAGCTGTACGGGATGGAGACCGGGATCGGCGGCGACGGCGGGCCGGCGCGCTGGCAGGTGACGGTGTTCGGCAACGAGCTGAAGGACCCGATCACCAACGTCACCATCGGGGTCGGCCCGGGGACCTTCCCGATCGCCGGCTTCATCCCGGCCGGCGGCACGCTGCGCCAGCGGCAGAACGCGGGCAAGATCCGGGCCTGGGGCGTCGAGGGCGAGGCCTCCGGCGACATCGACACCGCGCTCTCCTGGCGCGGCGCGTTCGCCTACACCCATGCGCGGGTGAACGGCGGCAGCTCCGCGCCGCAGCTCACCGGGCTCAGGCCCGCCCAGACGCCGGAGTGGACGGTGACCGGCGGCCTGGACTGGCGGCCGCTGCCGAAGCTCACGCTGTCAGCTGACGCGCGCTACGAAAGCCTGCGGTTCGAGGACGACCAGAACGTGCGCCGCCTGAAGGCCGGGACCGAGGTCAACGCGCGCGTCGCCTGGAGCCTGGCGCCGGACACCGAGATCTACCTGGCCGCTGAGAACGTGTTCGACGCCAGGATCGTCGTCGCCGAGAGCGCCGACTTCGTGGACAGCTACGATGCCCCGCGGACGATCCGGATCGGGTTTTCCTACCGGCGCTAGGCCAAATCAGGTCGAGTCACGAAGGGCCCGTTGTAATCACGCCGACCTTGACGTTAGCTGCCCTGAAGTACTGGTCATCAATGCTCACGCGGGGGACTGAATGGGCAGCGTCCATCAGCCATTGAAGAGGCCTGTGACCGATCCTCGCCTGGGGAAGGTCTGCGATCTCGCAGGCATAAGCCGGGCCACCGAACGCCTGGCCACCTTTCAACAGCTCAAGAAGGGGATCGATCTCGCACTGGCGGACGTCGACAAGAGCCGGAAGCGGGCAGAACTCCTGAACAGCCTCATCGCGTTGACGAAATTCACGCGGGCGACGTGTGACGCCTTCATCAGCATGGCGGCGGCGCTTTCGGGACGAAAAGCCGATATCGTAAAGACCGGATACTCCAGTATTTCTGTCGTCGTGGACGCCGCGGTCAGACATTCATTGGGGCAGGAGGTGAGTTACGTCGACGTGGGGGAAGATTTCGCTCAGGAGGCAACTGGCTTCATCCCAGACAAATTTGGGCCGGCGAAATTCCTGACGCAGGGAACCATCTACAAGGCGCAGATAATCACGGGCGCCGTGAAACAGGACAAGCAACGGGTTGTCGACAAATCCGTCGACTACGGCGTTGAAATGGCGAAGTACTCGCTCGATGTCCTGAAGGAGGATGCCTCGAGTAATCTGGGCAAGAGCGGTGCGGGCGCAGCCAAGGCTTACGTCGAGCTTTCAAAGGCGACCTTTAGTTACAACGAGGCGCTGGAGAAGATTTTCGACGATCTGCTGGCGGATCGAGAGAGCACCGCCTCGCAGTACACGAGCCAGAAGGTGATGCTCCTGCGCCTCGCCAGGGGCCTGCAGGCGAAGATCGACGAGGTTCAGGGGCTGCTGACCTCCTGCGGCATCGAGCTCGCCTGAGCCTCAGCGGCCGCCAGCACGGCCTCGTGCCGGGCGACGACGCGCGACCAGAGCTCAGCGACTTCGGGCACATCGAGGCCGAAGTCCTCGCGCAGCACCGCCACGAGCTCGTCCGCCGAGCCCAGGAGCCGCGAGGTTAGGCCCGTGGGCGTGACCTCGCGCAAGACCCGGCCGCGCAGCTGCAGGATCCCGCCGGAACGGTGGCGCTGGGCGACGAGGTTGAGCACGAAGCCCGACTCCGGCGCGTACTGCAGCCATTGGCAGCGGCCGTCCAGCAGCGCCGGATCGGCCGGCTCGACGACGAAGTCGAAGGACTTGGCTCCGCCGTTCGGATGGTTGTGGAACCGCCACCAACGGTCGTCCAGGGGTTCCAGGCGGAACGGGAAGCCATCGACGGTCATAGCCTGAACGCGCAGGGGGAATGGCTCGATGGAGCCGTCGCCGAAGCCGGTGTCGGCAATCCAGGGCTCGCCCTCGACCTGGACCAGCAGCACGAGGTGGTTGCCCGCGACGACGTCGCCCAGCAGCTCGCGGTTCGCCGCGCCGGCCATGCGCGTCACCGCAAAGCCCACCTGTTCCAGCGCCCAGCCGAAGAGGCCGTTCATCTCGTAGCACCAGCCGCCGCGGCCCCGCCGGACGATCTTGTCGTAGGCGGCGGCCGGATCGGTGGTCAGCGGCCGGCCGAGTTGGACGTCGAGGTTCTCGTAGGGGATCGCCAGGAGGTGGGCCCGGTGCAGCGCGCGTAGCGTGGCGAGGTCCGGCCGCGCCGGGCCGGCGAAGCCGATCCGCTCGAAATAGGCGGCAAGCTCCATCGCGCTCAGGCGTCCGCCTTCTTCGGCGGCGCAGGCGCAGCCGCGCCGGTGATCATCTCGACGATCTCCGGGCGAATGTTGTCGGCCCCTTTTTCCATCATGTGCTGGACGATGCGGGCCCCGACGGCGCCGCGGACCTGGGTCGTGAACTCCTCCTTGTTGGCCTTCACCCAGGCCATCGAGGCGACGCGGTTGTCCTGCAGGTTCTGGAATTTCGGGAACACGTAGCGGGCCATCAGCTCGTAGGACTTCTTCGTCGCGTCCCAGTCGGCCCAGTTGTGCGCCATAAGCAGGAAGGCGCCGAAGCCGCCGGACTGGTCGACCAGTTGCTGGATGCGGTTCGCCGCGTCCTCCGGCGTGCCGATCACCGCGAGGCCCGTGTCGACCATCGCCTTCACCGGGTCGTCGCCCTCCGGCACGATCGGCAGGTTGGCGATCTCCCGGAAGTAGAAGATCCACTTCTCCAGGCCGAAGCGAATGTCCTCCATCGCCTGCTCGCGGGTCTCGGCGATGTGCATGGGACCGACCAGCCGCCAGGCGTTGCGGTCCATGGTCTTGCCGTGCTCGGCAGCCTGCTCCTCGGCGATGGCCCAGTTGGAGGTGAGCGCGTTGAAGCCGCCGACCGAGGTCGCGCCCAGCGACAGCAGGCCCACCCCATGCTGGCCGGCAGCCCGCGATCCGGTCGGGGAGACCTGGCTCGCCACCGCGATCTCGACGCTGGGCCGCGAGTAGGGCGTCATCTGCAGGCGCGCCTGGTCCAGCTCGAACCAGTCGGACTTGTGGGTGACCTCCTCGCCGCGCAGCAGCTTGACGAGGACCCCCAGGGCCTCGTCCATGCGGTCGCGCTGCTTGGCGACCGGGATGCCCATCATGAAGGCGTCGGAGACGAGCGCGCCGGGGCCCACGCCGAACATCACCCGGCCGCGGGTCATGTGGTCGAGCTGGTTGATGCGGTCGGCCAGGATCAGCGGGTGATGGTACGGCAGGGACGAGACGCCGGTCCCCAGGCGGATGTGCTTGGTGCGCTCGGCGGCGGCGGCGATGAACACCTCCGGGCTGGCGATCAGCTCGTAGGCCGCCGAGTGGTGCTCGCCGATCCAGGCCTCGTCATAGCCCAGCCGCTCCATCCATTCGATCAGCTCCAGGTCGCGCTGGATGGCCAGCGTCGGGTTCTCGTCGATCGGGTGGAAGGGCGCGATGAAGGCGCCGAAGCGCAGGCGTGGCGGCAGCATGGGTCGAGGCCTCCCGGCTTGGTTGATCCAAGATAGGCCGAGGACGCTGGGGAAGCCTAGGTTGGGCGCGCATCGCCCGTGGGAACGGCACTGGCGTTCATGCGCTCCTGGCTGCGAGGAGCCAGACTATGACCCCAGCTACGCGATTGGCGCGCGTCGGTGCGTTCACGCGCGAGGCCCCGGACGCCGAGGCGCTGCATAGGGGCCTGGCGGTGTGGAACCGTCGGCGCCTGGCGGTGCAGACGCCGCATGCCGACTGGGCCGATGAGCTCAGTGAAGACGGGCGCATGCTGAGGCTGGAGGGCGAGTTCATCGAGGCGTTCCGGGCGCATGTGGAGCCCATGCTGGCGGACGTTCCGCAGGATGCGGCGGGCTTCACACGCTGGTTCGAGGACCTGAAGGCCTCGGGCCCCGGTCAGGGCGACCCGCTGTTTGCCTGGCTGGAGACGGCGGCCAGCCTCGAGCAGATGAAGTGGTTTCTCGCACAGGAGGCCGCGGGCGAGGCGGGCTTCGACGACCTGGTGGCGATGACGCAGGTGAAGCTCCCGACCCGTCCGAAGCTGGAGCTGGCCCGCAACTACTGGGACGAGATGGGGCGGGGCAACGCCCGCGGAATGCATGGGGCCATGCTGGAGCGCACGGTGCAGGGCCTAGGCTTGCGCCCGACGATCGAGGCGACCTGCTGGCAGTCGCTGTGCCTGGCCAACACCATGACCGCGCTCGCGACGACGCGGCGATACGCCTACCAGTCGATCGGCGCACTGGGGGTTGTCGAGCTGACCGCGCCCACCCGCGTCGGCGCCGTGGCCGAGGGCCTGAAGCGCCTGGGGCGTCCGCCGGACCAGCGCAAGTATTTCCAGCTGCACGCGGCGCTCGATCTGGAGCATTCCAGATGCTGGAACGCCGAGGCGCTGGTTCCGCTCGTGGAGGCCGACCCGACCTGCGCCCGCTTCATCGCCGAGGGCGCGCTGATGCGGCTGGTCTGCGGGGAGCAGTGCTTCGAGGTCTACCGCGCCGTGCTCCTCCGCGGTGACCCGATGCGGTTTGCGGCGGAGTAGGCTGCGACGGGAAACCCGCGGGTGGTTCAAGCTTTACCGCTCTGATGGATGGCTCGGTCACGCCCGCCGCCGCGGATGCAGCACTCCGCGGCCTGCTCTTGGAACTCGACCGGCAAGGCTATGACTTCGTGACGCCGACGCCCTTGACGCACCGGCGCGTGGTCAGCCGGCGTGAGCGCGCGCGCGCCGGCGACCTGCGCGACATCGTGGGCTGGAGCCTGCCCTTCGAGCCCCGCGATGCGCCCGGCTTCCTGCTGGAGGCTCTGGAAGTCGCCGGCATGCTCACGCCGCACGAAGGGTCGCTGAAAAGCGCCGTGCGGGTCTCGCGCCTTTGCGGCCGGCTGTTCCTGCATTCGGCGTTCCCGACCGTGCAGGAGGACGCGGTGTTCCTGGGGCCGGACAGCTACCGGTTCGCGGATTTCATCCTGCGCGCGCTCCCGCCGGACCAAAGCGGGCGGATCGTGGACCTCGGCGCCGGGGCCGGCGTCGGCGCCATCGTCGCGGCCTCGATTGCGCCACGCGCGGAGCTGACGATCACGGACATCAACCCAAAGGCGCTGCGGCTCGCAGAGATCAATGCGGCCCACGCAGGCGTCACGCTGTCGGTTCTGCAGACCAATGGCCTGGAGGGGGTTGCGCCCGGCATCGAGGTGGTCGTCGCGAACCCGCCGTACATGGCCGCCTCCCATCAAGCCTATCGGGACGGCGGCGCGATGCACGGCGGCCAGCTTTCGGTCGATTGGGCCGAGGCGGCGCTCACCAGGCTCAAGCCGGGCGGACGGATGCTGCTCTACACCGGCTCGGCAATGCTGGCCGGCGGCCGCGACGAGATCCGCGCATGCCTGGAAGGGGTGGCGGACCGTCACGGCTCTACGCTGGACTATCGGGAGATCGATCCGGACGTGTTCGGCGAGGAGCTGGAGAGCGCCGCCTACGCCGACGTCGAGCGCATTGCGGTCGTGACCGCAGTCCTGCGGGCGCGGGAATGAGGATCCTGGGGATCGGCGAGACCTGCGACCTCGGCGACCTCTACCTGAGCGCCCAGGCGGATGGCCACGAGGTTCGGGTGGCGGTCACCGACCCCGGCGCGAAGGGCACGCTCGCGGGCCTCTGTCCGCACACGCAGGACTGGCGCGGCGAACTCGACTGGGTGAGGGCGGCGGGCCGCGAGGGCGTTATCGTCTTCGAGAGCGTCAGCGAGGGGTTCGGCGCGCTGCAGGACGAGTTGCGCGCCAGCGGCCTGAACGTGATCGGCGGCAGCGCCTACGGCGACCGCCTGGAGAACGACCGCGCCTTGGCGCAGGCCGTGCTGGCCGACCTCGGCTTTCCGGGCGGCCATGTCTGGCCGTTCGCTTCGGCGGCCGAGGCGATCGCGTTCGTGGAGGCCCGGCCCGCCCGCTATGTGCTGAAGTACAGCGGCCCCGGATTTGCCTCCAGCGACAACTATGTCGGCCAGGCCGAGGACGGCCGCGACGTTGCGGCGCTGCTGCGGCGCCGCGCCGAGAGCGCGGAGGCCGGAGACGCCCGCTTCATCCTCATGGACTTCATCGAGGGCGTGGAGATGGGCGTCGGCGCCTATTTCAACGGCGAGCGATTCCTGACGCCGGCCTGCCTCGACTGGGAGCACAAGCGCTTCTTCCCGGGCGATCTCGGCGAACTCACCGGCGAAATGGGCACGGTGGTGACCTACGACCGCTCGCAGCGCTTCTTCGAGAAGACGCTGAAGACGCTGGAGGGCCGTCTCGCAGCCCATGGGCACGTGGGCTACGTGAACCTGAACACCATCGTCAACGCGCGCGGGGTCTGGCCGCTGGAGTTCAGCTGCCGGTTCGGATACCCCGGTTACGCCATCCTCGCGCCGCTGCAGGCGATCGGCTGGGGCGAACTGTTCGCCGCCATGCTGGACCGCTCGAGTCGGGCAATGCCAACCCACAGCGGCTTCTGCGTCGGCGTGGTGATGACGACGCCCCCGTTTCCCTACACGCGCAAGCAGGTGTCCGAGCCGATTGGGCTCCCCGTGCTGCTGGAGCCGGACGCCGACCCGCGCCACCACCACTTCGGCGAAATCGGCGCGGACGCCTCAGGCCAACTGGTCACCAGCGGCCTCTACGGCTGGACGATGGTGGTGACCGGCGACGGCCCCACGATCGCGGCCGCGCAGGCCAGCGCCTACGACAGGGCGCGCCGGGTGATGATCCCGAACGTGCGCTATCGAACCGATATCGGCGACCGGCTGATCGCGGGGGATTTGCGGAGGGTGGAGGAGCTCGGGCTGCTCTCGCCGGCGCCCCACGTCCAGACGACCCCCTAGCGCGGGGTCAGTCGTCCGGCGAGCCTTGCCGCGTGGACTCGGAGACCCGCCCCTTTGTGATGTTCAGAGAAGAATTCGCCCCTGAGGCGAATCGTTGCGAGGTGTTTTTCGTGAAATACAGCGACTGTTGCTGAAATACGTGGAGAATCCTACCTCGTGATCCGAAGTCTACTCATTAACCATAGCAACGAGAGTTCTAGTGTGAGGGGAAACGTGTTGCCGTGACCTGAGGTGACCCATAGATAGCGGTTACGACTGAAACCAAACCTTATGGATGCGCCATGAAAAAGCTTCTAATCGCAGTGCTTGGGGCGGGGGCTCTTGCTCTTAGCAGCCAGGCGCACGCGGCAAGCCAGATGTACAACTTCACGGTCTTCAACGGGGCTGCCTTCACGCAGCCGGTGGGCACCGTGACGGTCACCGACAACGGGACTGCGTCGATGGTCATCGACGTGCTCCTGGGGCCGAAATCCTACTTCCAGATGACCGGCAACGGCTCGTTCCACGACGACCTGTGGTTCGACCTCGCCGGCAATCCGGCGATCAACTACAACATCACGACGCCGGACGGTCCGGCGCCGGGCGGCGGCGACTATCCGACCGACGCCCAGTTCGTCGGCCAGCCGTTCAGCAACAACGCCTACGGCCAGGGCTTCCTCGCGGGCTTCGACTACGTCGTGCAGGATCACGACACCAGCGCCACGGGCGGAAACCTCAACTACTATGGCCCGGCCAAGCACCTGACGTTCACGATCACCAATACCGGCGGCGGCATCCTCTCGATCGCCAGCCTGACTGGGCATGACGTCAATGGGCAGACGGTGTTCCTGGGCGCGGACCTTCGTGAGTGCAACGACGGCCCGCTCTCCGGCTGCGTCACCGGTCCGGTCGGCGCGACCAAGCTGAGCACCGGCGTTCCCGAGCCGGCCACCTGGGCGATGATGCTCACGGGCTTCGGCGGCATGGGCGCGCTCCTGCGTCGCCGTCGCAGCCAGGCGGTTGTCGCCTACGCGTAAGACTCGAGACAGTAGCGTACGGACAGCCCGGGTTCGCCCGGGCTGTTTTCGTTTTGGGGGCCGCTTTCAGCTATAGCTTGCCTGGACTGGCGGCCTGGGCCTCCTGCTGTGCACAGCGCGATAGCGCGAGGCGTAACGTCCAGCGGGACCGTCGCTGCTGCGGAGCGCAGCGCCAGCATAGCCGATGAACCTGGAAGATTGTCGAAAGAGCAATTTCATTGCTGTAATTGAGTCAGCAACCCGACGGAGACGCCCACTCTCTACTTTCGCACTCAGGACTAAAAGTTCTAACGGCAGGGGAATCTACTTGTGGCATCCCGGGGCCCGCTATAAACGGCGGTGGTTATTGTAACTCTTAGTATGGAAGTGCCATGAGAAAGCTTTTGATCGCGGCTCTTGGGGCGGGGGCGCTCGCTCTTGGCAGCCAGGCGCAAGCCGCAACCACCACCTACGACCTGACGGTCGATCACTGCACGGGGACGTGCGGCAGCCTGACCGACTTCGGCGACGTGACCGTGACGGACTCGGGCAACAGCCTGACGTTCGACATCCTGTTGGCCTCGAACGTGTTCTTCAATCCCAACGGCAATGGCCTGGACACCTTCGGGTTCGACCTGGTCGGCAATCCCACTATCACGTTCAGCGGCATCACCTCGGGCTTCGCGGCCACGTCGCCGCAAGCCGCCGGCAGCAACCACGAGGACGGCTTCGGGAACTTCGACTACATCGTCAACGAGACCTCGAGCTCGACGACGCTGAACCACCTCGTGTTCACGGTCACCGGCGCCAGCCCCCTGACGCTGGACTTCAACACCGTCAACGGGACCAAGATCTTCGCCACGGCGGACGTCATCGGCACGAACGGCAACACCGGGGTGATCGGCGCGACGCTGCGCACGAACGCCAAGGTGCCGGAGCCGGCGACCTGGGCGATGATGCTGATGGGCTTCGGCGGCATGGGCGCGCTCCTGCGTCGGCGTCGCCAGGCGACCGGCGTGCTCGCCTAGGCTACAGACTTGAAGTGCTGGAACAGCCCGGGTTCGCCCGGGCTGTTTTCGTTTTGCGAGCCGCCTCAACCCTCTGCCGCCTCGTCCCGCACGGCCTCCAGGAATTTCAGCACGGCGAGCTCGAAGGCGCGGCCTTCCATGGGACCCTTGAAGGGCAGGGCGCCCTTTTCGAACGCTTCCAGCACGGCCGGGTGGATGTAGGCCTTGCGGCAGACCGCAGCGGTGTTGCCGAGCACGCCGGCCACCGCCTTGACGCAGGTGTTGATGTGTCGCTTGGCCTCGGCGGCGCTGGCGCATTCGGGACACAGCGCGAGCGCGCGGGCGGCGGCCACCGTGCCGGCCCAGGTGCGGAAGTCCTTGGCCGAGAAGTCCTCGCCCATGGCGTCGCGCAGGTAGGCGTTGACGTCGGCCGATTCCACCGCGCGGTGCTGGCCATCGTCGTCGTAGTACTGGAAGAGCCGCTGGCCGGGCACGTCCTGGCAGGCCTTGACCACGCGGGCCAGCCGGCGGTCGTTGAAGCCCGTCTGGTGGACCTTGCCGCTCTTGCCGCGGAACTCGAACTTCGCGTGGCCGCCCTCGATTTTCGCGTGGCGGTCACGCAGCGTGGTCAGGCCGAAGCTCTTGTTGGCCTTGGCGTACTCCTCGTTGCCCACGCGGATCAGGGTAATCTCCATCACGCGGATTACCGCCGCCAGCACCTTGTCGCGAGGCAGGCCGCGCAAGGCCAGATCCCTCTCAACCCGGGCGCGCAGACGGGGCAGGGCGCGGCCGAAAGCGATCAGGCGGTCGTACTTGTGCGCGTCGCGGGTCTCGCGCCAGCGCTCGTGATAGCGGTACTGCTTGCGCCCCTTGGCGTCGCGGCCGGTGGCCTGGATGTGGCCACGCGCGCTGGGGCAGACCCAGACGTCGGTCCAGGCTGGCGGAATGGCCAGCTTGCGGATGCGGTCCAGCGTCGGCTCGTCGGTGACCGGCTGGCCGTCGGGGTCGAGGTAGTTGAAGCCGTGACCGGCCTTCTTTCGCCGGATGCCAGGATCGAGGTCGGTGACGTAGCTGAGCCCCGCGGCCTTCACGTCCTCGACGGGGGTATCCGACACCGCGAGGTCGCGCGCCATGCATCCTCCTCCAGAGCGGGGCGAACGTGGTATCGCGAGGCTTGTTCCTGGTTTCGCATTCGGAGGCCCGCCTGAACTACCGCCACGCCTTTCACGCCGGGAACTTCGCCGATCTCGTGAAGCATGCGGCCTTGCTGGCCCTGCTCGCGCGGCTGCAGGCCGGCGCGGGCGCGCTCAGCGTCATCGACACTCATGCCGGGCGCGGGCTCTACGACCTGGCCGGGCCCGAGGCGCGGAAGTCAGGCGAAGCCGAGGCCGGGATCCTTCGGATGATGGGAGCCGCCGAGGCGCCTGACGACTTCGCGCCGCTGACCGCGGCGGTGCGGGCGCTGAACGGCCAGGGCCCGGTGCGGCGCTATCCGGGCTCGCCGTGGCTGATCGCCCAGGCGCTGCGGCCCGGCGACCGCTACCTCGCCTGCGAGCTCAGGCCCGACGAGCATGCGGCGCTGCGGGCGCTGCTGAAGGACCGGGCAGGCGTGCACACCCTCTGCGCCGACGGCTTTGAAGCCGCTGTGCGCGAGGTCCCGGCCAAGGGGGCGGCCCTGGTGCTGATCGATCCGCCGTTCGAGCGGGCGGACGATTATGGCCGGATCGTCGAAACCCTGGCGGCCGCGAGCCGGCGCAACCCGGGCGCGGTTGCGCTGGTCTGGCTGCCGCTCAAGGACCTGGAGACCTTCGACGCCTTCCTGCGCGACCTCGAGGACGAGGACCTGGGGCCGTTGCTGGTCGGCGAGGCGCGGATGCGCCCGCTGGGCGACCCGCTGAAGATGAACGGCTGCGCGCTCGTGGTGCTGCGCGCGCCGCCGGGTCTCGCCCAGCCGCTGGCGGCGATCTGCGGCTGGACGGTGCGGACGCTTGGTGAGGACGGCAAGGCGCGGGTCTACGAGCTCGACGGGCCGCCGCAGGTCTGACGAGGCGGTGTTCATTCGGCGGCGCCCGATCTTTGGGCAACTTGGCGATTTCACGCAGATATCGCATTTGCGAGAGGTCTGACGGTGATATGTTGCGTTGCACCATTCGCCAAGAAGGAGGCCGCCGTGATGTCTTTTGCTTCTGACACCGAGACGCCGACCGCTGTGGGCGCCGAGCCTGGGACGCTGCTCACCGTGCCGGTGGGGCTGGCGTCGCCGCTCTGGGGAATTTTCGCGGCCGCCGCCTTGGGCGGTTCAGCGTGGTGGTGGATGACCCGCTTGGCTCGGCCGGAGAACCTGGAGGCGCTGTTCGGTGCGGCGGCGGGCCCAGCGCTCTCCGCGCCTGAGCGGCCGGCTGTGGCGGATGCCATTAGCGAGCCCTCCGCGGTGGTCGAGCCGGTGGGCGGCGAAGCGGCCCCGATCGCGCCGGCCGCGGGCCTGCAGGCTGTCGTCGATGTTTCTGACACGGCGGACGCGGCGGAGGCGGCGCCGAAGCCCCGCACGCCTAAGGCAGAGCCCAAAGCCGACTGAGGTCGCCGACGGCGGCTTGGCCGGACGGGGGCTTCACGCCTAAATCGCCCGGTGAAGCGCCTTCTCGACATCGCAGCCGCCCTGGCGGGCCTGGTCCTCCTCTCGCCGCTGCTGCTCAGCCTGGCGATCGCCGTGCGCCTGGAGAGCCCGGGAGCGGCGCTGCACTGGTCGAAGCGGGTGGGGCGCAGGAACCGGCTCTTCGCCATGCCGAAGTTCCGCACGATGCGCACCGGCGCGCCCGACGTCGCCACCCATCTGCTGGCCGACCCGGAGCGCTGGGTGACGCCGCTCGGCCGGTTCCTGCGCCGCACCAGCCTGGACGAGCTGCCGCAGCTTTGGAGCGTGCTGGTGGGCCTCATGAGCGTGGTCGGGCCGAGGCCGGCGCTGTTCAACCAGGACGACCTCGTGGCGCTGCGCACCGAGGCGGGGGTGGATGCGCTCAGGCCTGGGCTCACCGGCTGGGCGCAGATCAACGGCCGAGACGAGCTGCCCATCCCGGAGAAGGCGCGGCTGGACCGCGAGTACCTGGAGCGGATGTCGCTGGCCTTCGATCTCAGGATCATCGCGGCGACGGCGCGTGCGGCGATGTCGGGACGCGGCGTAAGCCACTAAGGCGACGACCTGAGCCGGAACCGGGGACCCTGGCAGGCGGTCGTGCGTTCTAACGCGCTGGGACGCCGGAGCCGATTGATTTGACCACGGAAACCGCCACGACCCGCGACACAGACCAGGCCCCCGCGGGGCCGTTGAAGCGGCATCGCAAGCTGGCCTGGACGACCGGCGTGTTCGCCGCGCTGGCGCTGCTCTGCGCCCTGATCGCCGCGATCTGGGACTGGAACTGGTTCCGCGGGCCGCTGGCCAACATGGCGTCGGGGCGCATGCACCGGCCTGTGGCGATCAACGGCGACCTGCGCGTGCACCTGTTCTCCTGGCAGCCCAGCGCCACGGTCGACCGCGTGCGGATCGGCAATCCGCGGTGGGCCGGCGGCGGCGACATGGCCCAGATCGGCCGGATCGCCCTGCAGGTCCGCCTGCTGCCGCTGTTCGGCGGCCATCTCGACATGCGGCTCCTGGAATTCGACCAGCCGAACCTGCGGCTCTACCGGGACGCGAACGGGCGGGCGACCTGGGACTTTTCCGATGGGACCAGGCCGGATGAGCCGCTGCGTCTGCCGCCGATCCGCAAGTTCATCATCAACGGCGGGCGGCTCCATCTGCGCGATGACGACCGCAAGCTGGTGTTCACCGGCACCGTGCAGGCGAGCGAGACCCTTGGGGCTCGGAACCACGGCTTCGAGATGGTCGGCGACGGGACGCTGAACACCCAGCCGTTCACCCTGCAGGTCACCGGCGGCCCGCTGCTGAACATCGACCGTAACAAGCCGTATCCCTTCGACGCAGACATCCGCGCCGGGCAGACCTACGTCACGGCGCAGGGCGCCGTGCCCAAGCCGTTCGATCTGGCGCAGTTCTGGATGAACGCCACCGCGCGCGGCCCCGACCTTTCGGAGCTTTACGGGATCACCGGCGTGCCGCTGCCGAACACGCCGCCCTACCAGCTGCGCGGCCGGCTCTCGCGCGACGCGCACCTGTGGCGCATCGACGGCCTGGGCGGCCGGGTCGGAAGCTCGGACCTGGCCGGCTGGATCACGGTGGACGGCGCAGGCAAGCGGCCGCTGCTGAAAGCCAACCTGCATTCTCGGTCGCTGGTCTTCCCGGATCTTGGGGCTCTCTTCGGCGGCGGGCCGAAAGTGAGCCGGGTGGCGTCGCCCAAGCAGGTGGCCGTCGCGCGGACCATGCAGGCGCAGGCGCGGATCTTCCCCGTCGCGACGCTGAACTTCGACCGCATCCGCAAACTGGACGCCGACGTGACCTACAAGGCGACCACGATCACCCAGGCGCCGATCAGCCTGCGGGCCGGTTCAACGCGGGTGAAGCTGAACGCCGGCGTGCTGCGCGCCGAGCCCCTGGAGCTGGAGCTCCCGCAGGGCCGCATCAACGGCTGGATCCAGTTGGACGGCCGCAAGACGGACGCGGTCACCGACCTGGACCTGCGGCTGTCCAATGCGCGGCTGGAGCACATCATCCCGGTGCAGTTCCAGGGCACGACCCCGTTCGCGGGCACGATCGTCGGCCGGGTCAAGCTGCACGGCGTCGGCGACTCGGTGCACGACGCCGTCGGCGACGCGAACGGCGAGATGATGGTCGTGGTCCCCGGCGGCGAGATCCGCCAGTCGCTGGCCGAGCTTGCCGGCGTCAACGTGATCAAGGGCCTGGGCCTGCTCTTCGCCAAGGACCAGAAGACGACGCCGATCCGCTGCGCGGTGGCTCACTTCGACGCCAAGGGCGGGGTGATGAGCGCCGACCGGCTGGTGATCGACACGGGTCCGGTGCGGATCGACGGCGGCGGGGTGATCAACCTCGACAAGGAGGCGCTGGCGTTCCGGGTGCAAGGCCACCCGAAGAAGTTCCAGCTGATCCGGCTGCTGGCGCCGATTACCGTGTCTGGCCCGATCCTGCATCCCAAGCCCGGGGTGGAGACGGGCAAGGCGGTGGCCCAGGGCGGCATCGCCGCCGCGCTGGCGACGGTCGTCTCCCCGCTGGCCGCGATCCTGCCGTTCATCGACGCCGGCTTGGCCAAGGACGCCAACTGCGCCGCGCTGGTGAGCGAGGGCAAGGCCTCGGGCGCGCCGGTGGCCAAGGCGCAGGTCGCCGCCCGTTGACGGCTTCGGCCTGATCCCGTCACATCGGGTAACGGAACCTTGGGAGGGCACGCGCCATGGCGCTGCGGAGGACGACGACGGCGCTGGCGCTCGCAGCCGGCCTGGGGCTGGCGGCGGGCGCGATCGCGCAGGACACGGCGCCCAGCACGCCCGGGGGCAAGGCTGTGCTCGCCCGCCAGGCGCATTACAAGGAGCTCAACAAGGCGTTCGGCGGCGTCGGCGCGGAGCTGCGCAAGGACGCCCCGGACAAGGCGGCGATCGCGGCCAACGCCACGGCGGCCGCGGCGCTGGCCAAAGACGTGCCGACGTGGTTCCCGAAGGGCAGTGGGCCGGAGGCGGGCGTCAAGACGGCGGCGAAGGCCGAAATCTGGACCGACGTGGCCGGCTTCGAGGCGGCGGCGACCAAGCTGCGCGACGAGACGGCCAAGCTGCAGCAGGTTGCTGCCGGCGGCGACATCGACGCCATAAAGTCGCAGTTCCGCGCCACGGCGGGCGCCTGCAAGAACTGCCACGACACCTACCGCGCCGCGGCCGAGCCGAAGTAGCGCGGGGTCACCAGGGGGATCACGGGCATGGGTGCGGCTTGGCGTTCGGGAGCGGCGGGCGTCCTGATGGCGGCGGCTGCGGCGCAGGCGGGGGCAGCCCCCGTGCCGGGCCCCCCGCGGGCGGTCACCGACCCGAAGAGCGTCGCCTCGGAGCAGAAGCCTGCCGCGCCGCCGGCGGTGATCGCCGACCTCTATGCGAACACCTCTGCGCTCGGCGCCGCCTGGGCGCCGGACGGCAAGACGGTGGTGGTCTCCGCAAACCTCTCGGGCCGTTTCAACCTGTGGAAATATTCGACTGCCGGCGGCGGCCCGCCCGTGCAGCTGACCAGGTCCAACGACCGCCAGAGCGACATCGCGGTGTCGCCGGACGGCAAATGGGTGGTTTTCCAGTCCGACCACGGCGGCGACGAGATGTACGACCTCTACGCCGTGCCGCTGGCCGGCGGCGAGGTGGTCAACCTGACCAATACGCCGACGGTCTCCGAGACCGGCGCCCGGTTCTCGCCGGACGGCAAGCAGCTTGCCTTCGCCGCCAAGCCGAAGGCTTCTCCGATCAGCGACGTCGCGGTGATGGACGTGGCGTCGAAAGCCGTGCGGGCGCTGACCCACGAGCCCACCAAGGACAACCGCTGGCAGGTTGCGGCCTGGACTCGAGACGGCAAGGCGGTGATCGCCAACCGCCAGGACGTGGGCTCGACGACTGGCAGCGCCTGGCGACTGCCCGCGGCGGACGGGCGGCCGAAGCGGCTGACGCCGGCGGCCATGGCGCGCACCAGCGCCGAGGGCATATCGCCGGACGGCAAGCTGATCTCCCTGACCTCGAACCAGAAGGGCGGCATCGACCAGGCGGCGCTGATGGAGATCGCCAGCGGCAAGGTGACCTGGCTCTCGCCGACCGCCTGGGAGCAGTCCGGCGGCAGCTTCTCGCCGGACGGTCGCTCCGTGCTGATCTCGACCAACGCGGACGGGCGCCGCGACATCTCGGTCTATGACCTGGCGAGCCACAAGGCGACGAAGGCGGCCCTCCCGCCCGGCTACAACGCCGAGGGCGCTCCGGAGCCGTTCGCGCGCGACGGCCGGCTCTTGGTGGCGCACGACGCCTCGAACACGCCTTTCGACTACTGGGTGCTGGATCACGGCAGGGCCACGCGCCTGACGCGCTTCGCGGCCGCGGGGCTCGATCCCGCGCGCCTGCCGGTCTCGCAGATCGTCCACTATAGGAGCGCCGACGGGACGGTGATCAGCGCCGTCCTCACCGTGCCCTTCAACCTGAAGCGCGACGGCCGCGCGCCCGGCGTCGTCGTGCCGCATGGTGGTCCCACGGGCCAGACGCTGGACCGGTTCAGCCGCCTGGCGGTGGCGCTCTCCTCGCGTGGCTACCTGGTGCTGCAGCCCAATCCGCGCGGCTCGACCGGCTATGGCATGGCTTTCCAGAACGCCAACCATAAGGACCTGGGCGGCGGCGACCTCACGGACGAGGTCTATGGGGCGAAGTTCCTGGCCGCGACCGGCTATGTGAACCCGAAGAAGATCGGCATCACCGGCGGCTCCTACGGCGGGTTCATGACGCTGATGGCGGTGGGCAAGACGCCGGACGTCTGGGCAGCGGGCGTCTCGCAGTACGGGATCATCAACTGGTACGAGATGCTGAAGCACGAGGACGCCAGCCTGCAGGCCTACCAGCGCTCGCTGATCGGCGATCCGGTGGGCGACAAGGCGGTCTACGACGCCAGCTCGCCGATGACCTATATCAGGCACGCCAAGGCGCCGCTCCTGGTGCTGCAGGGCGAGAACGACATCCGCGTGCCGCGCGGCCAGGCCGCCGAGGTGGTGGCGACGCTGAAGGGCGTCGGCGCGGCCGTTGACGCCCACTACTACCCCGAGGAGGGCCACGGCTTCGCCAAGCGCGAAAACCAGATCGACGCCCTGCAGCGCACGGTGGACTGGTTCGAGAAGTACCTGAAGTAGGGCCAGGCGCGCCGCCGCGCCCGTAACTTTTGAGCCCCGGGCGCCTATTACCCGCGCAGCCCAAGTCGCGGCTGCGAACTCGGGGGGCCGCACGTGACCGCCATCGCCAACGAGCCGCTGGGCGCCAAGCTGCTCGCGCCGCCGCGTCATACGCTGATCCTGATTGTGGGGGTCCTGCTGCTGGGCGTCCTCGGTGTCTGCGTCCAGATCGCCGCCCGCGCGCATCCCGCGAACCCGGGGCACGCCGCCGGCGTCGTCCCGCTCTACCTCTCGTTGCTCGCGGCTGAATGGGGACTGTTCGCGTTCGTGCGCGGAGGGCTGCGGCGCGGCGGCAGCTCGGTCTGGGTGGTGGTGGGCCGGCCGGGCGCCCGCGGCTGGGCTTTGGACATCGCCATCGGCCTCTTACTCTGGGCCGTCTGGGCGGCGATTTCACTTGCGTGGAGCCACGCCGCCGGAGGCGCCCCCGCGGCCGTGCTGAAGCCGTTCCACAGCCAAGGACCGTTGGAAGCAGTGCTGTGGGTGGCGCTGTCCTGCAGCGCCGGGATCTGCGAGGAGCTGGCGTTTCGCGGCTACCTGCAGGGCCAGTTGCTGGCGCTCAGCCGAAACCCCGCTGTCGCCATCGCCGCCCAGGCCGTATTGTTCGGAATCGCGCACGCCTACCAAGGGCCGCAGCCGGTCTTGCGGATCACCGCCTTCGGGCTTCTGTTCGGCCTCGTGGCGGCCTGGCGCCGCAATCCGCGAGCGGGAATGGTGGCCCACGCGATGACCGACATCATGGCGGGCCTGTTCTGAGCGAACCTGTCGTCACGCCCGAGGCGCTCTATCGACGGCACGCCGCGGAGGTGTTCCGTTTTGCGCTCCACCTCAGCGCCAACCGCGCCGAGGCTGAGGACATCACCGCCGAGACCTTCGTGCACGTCTGGTCGAGTGGGCGGCCGGTGCGGGCGTTCACGGTCAGGGCCTACCTGTTCACGATCGCCTACCACCTTTTCCGGCGAGGCCGGGGGCGGTCGCAGCGCTTCGCGGGGCTCGACCCGGACGTCGCCGACGCCGCGCCTTGGCCCGAGGAGGCCGCCGGCCAGCGCTCGGAGCTGCGCGCCGTCCTGGCCGCCATGCAGATGCTTGAACCGATCGACCGCGCAGTGCTGCTGATGCACGCGGTTCACGGCGTTCCATACGACGAAATCGCTCGCGCGTTCGGCATCTCGGTCGGGGCGGCCAAGGTGAAGACCCATCGGGCGCGAAAGACGCTCCGCGCATCCAGAGGAGAGGGCTATGTCCTCCGACCCTGAACTTGATGAAGGCGAACTGCCTATCGACGTCGTGCACGACCTCCTGCCGCTCTATCGCGCCGGGGCGGTGCGCGCGGGGACCCGCGCCGCCGTGCGAGCCTACCTGGCCGCCCACCCGGAGCTTTTGCTCCTGGAGGCAGAGGCGACGGAGGCGATGCCGCTGCCGCCGGAGTTGGAGTTCCGATCCCTGCGCAGGACGCACCGCCTGTTGGCGCTGCAGCGGTGGTTCTTCGGGCTGGCCATCGCCTGTTTCGCCCTGACGCTCAGCCTGCAGATCGACAGGGCGCCAGATGGGCCGCCGCACCTGCAGTTCTTGCTGTTCAGCCACCCAGCCTGGATCGCGCCGTTCCTTCCCGCCGGCGTCGCATTCTGGGTGGGCTACATTCTCCTGCGCCGTCGCGTGCGCGGCGGCTAAGGCCAGTCCCGCTCCTTTCCCAGACGCAGGGCCTCGTTGGGAGACGCGCAGACCGCCTTGCCGTCGCGTCGCGCGTGCTACTAGACGGGCATGAGCTATCCCTTCAGCGCCGACTTTCGCGCCGTGCTGACCGAGCGCTGCCGCAGGTTCCCAAGGATGGCTCACGAGGGCGAGCTGACGCGGGCGGCGGTGGCGATTGCGCTGACGGCGGCGGACGACGGGTCGGGCGAGACAGCGTTCCTGCTGACCAGGCGTGCGGCAGGGCTCCGCGCGCACGCAGGACAATGGGCGCTGCCGGGCGGGCGGTGCGACCCGGGAGAGAGCCTGGAGGCCGCCGCGCTGCGGGAACTTGACGAGGAACTGGGGCTCCGGGTGGAGGAGGGCGACATCCTGGGCGTGTTGGACGATTACCCGACGCGCTCCGGCTACGCGATCACGCCGGTGATCGCCTGGTTGGAGGACTCCTCGGCGCTGAGGCCCGATCCTCGCGAAGTGGCTTCGGTCCACTCCATCCGGCTTGACCACATCGCCGGCGATGACGCGGTGGCGTTCGAGACCATCCCGGAAAGCGATCGGCCGTTGATCCGGCTGCACCTGCTGGAAGGGCACCACGTGCATGCGCCCACGGCGGCGCTGGTTTACCAGCTGCGGGAGCTCGCGGCGGGGCGGGTGACACGAGTGGCCGACCTCGAGCAGCCGGTCTTCGCCTGGCGCTGATGCCACAAGGGCGGCACGGTCTCGCTCTATCGTGACGCGGCGTCCTGGAGGCACTTGAGCCACGCGTCCTCGCGGGCTTTTTCCGCCTGGCGCAGGGTGGCTTCGGCGTCGCGGACGGCGGCGTCGTGCTTGCGCCACTCGGCGACGGCGCCTTCGCGGGCCGCGCGGGCGGCTTCCAGGGTCGGGAAGCGGGCGAGGACGGCGCGGACCGAATAGTTGACCGGCGGCCCAACCGTTTCACGGTCCGGATAGAAGCCGGTGATCGAATCGGCGGTCTCGGCCTCGATGTGGAAGACGTCGGCCCAGCCGGCGTGGTGCCGCATCAGGGCCCAGGGTCGCGCCATCGCATCGGTCACGCAGCTTCCTCCATCGAGACGTCGGGCCGCCCGCGGAGAATCCTCCGCCGGGCGGCGTAAGGCGCCAAACTAGCGTGCAGGCGACCGCGCTCCAACGCCGCAGAGCGGATTTCCGCTTCCGTCAACGCCTTCTCCACCGATATGCGTCAAGCTTGTTGCGACCAGAACAGCGAAGAGCGAATCCCGCGTGGCGAAGATCGAGATCGGCCGGCGATTCCGCGGCCCCCCGGAATCCGGCAACGGCGGCTATGTCTGCGGCGTGATCGCCAGGGACATCGACGGTCCCGCGACGGCCGTGCTCGGTGCGCGGGTGCCGCTGGAGACCCGGCTCGACCTGCGCGAGGAGGACGGCGTCGTGCGCCTGACCGACGCCGAGGGCGCGCTGATCGGCCGTGGAGAGCCGGCTGACGGTTCGGCGCTGCCCGTGGTCCCCGAAGCGCCCAGCATGCGCGCCGCGCGCGCGGCTGGGGAGCGCTACCTGGGCCATGATCACAGGATCCACCCAATCTGCTTCACCTGCGGCCCCGACCGGGACGAGGGCGACGGCCTCAGGGTCTTCGTGGGCCAGGTCGAAGGCGCGCCGGCCGGCCAGGTGGCCGGGGTCTGGATCCCGCACATGGATTTCGCCGACGCGGAGGGGCTGGTGCCCACCGAGGTGATCTGGGCGGCGCTGGACTGCCCGGGATTCTTCGCCTGGGTGGCCAAGGCGGGCCGCCACGGGGCGCTGCTGGGCACCATGACCGGCGAGATCATCCGCCGCCCGCGAGCCGGTGAGGAAAGCATCGTCATGGCCTGGCCGCTGGAGCGCGACGGCCGCAAGGAGACCGCCGGCGTGGCGCTCTGCGCCATGGACGGCGAGGTGCTGGCGCGCGCCCACCAGGTGTGGATCACCATGGGTCCCGGCTTCGGCAAGGGCGCAGCGCCGACGGCCATCGCCGCCTGAGGCTTGCGCCGCCGCGCGGTTGAGGCTCCAACTCGCCGGACAGCGAGCGGGGGACGGATCTTGCAGACGGCGTCGGTCTCGGATTTTCGGGAAGTCGCGCGCCGGCGGCTTCCGAGCATCTTCTTTGAATACATCGACGGCGGCTCCTATGCCGAGCAGACGCTGGCCCGCAACGTCGCCGACCTCGAGGCGATCGCGCTTCGCCAGCGGGTGATGCGCGACACGTCCAAGCTGGACATGAGCGTCAAGACGCTGGGCCAGACGCTGTCGATGCCCGTGGGCCTCGCGCCGGTCGGGATGGCCGGGATGTACGCCCGGCGCGGCGAGACCCAGGCGGCCCGTGCGGCGGCGGAGGCCGGCATTCCCTTCTGCCTCTCGGCCATGGGCGTCTGTGGGCCGGAGGAGGTCGCCAGGACCGGCGTCCCGCCCTGGTTCCAGCTCTACATGCTGAAGGACCGCGGCTACATGCGCGAGCTGCTGGCGCTGGTGAAGTCACTGGGCTGCCCGGTGCTGGTGTTCACCGTCGACCTGCCGACGCCCGGCGCGCGCTACCGCGACGTCCGCTCCGGCTTCACCGGCTCCAGCGGGATATCAGGCGCCCTGAACACCGCCTGGGACGGGCTGACCCATCCGGCCTGGATGTGGGACGTCTGGATGAACGGTCGGCCGCACAGCCTGGGCTCGGTGGCCGGCGCCGTGCAGGGCAGCCGACGCGTGACCGACTTCCTGTCGTGGGTGGCGCGCAACTTCGACCGCACCGTCACCTGGAAGGACATGGACTGGGTGCGCGAGACCTGGGACGGGCCGATCGTGGTCAAGGGGGTGCTGGACCCGGCCGACGCCAAGGACGCAGTGAAGGCCGGCGCCCAGGGTCTGGTGGTTTCCAACCACGGCGGGCGGCAGCTGGACGGCGTGCGCTCCTCGATCGCCGCGCTGCCGGCGATCGCCCAGGCGGTGGGCGGCGACCTGGAGGTCTACATGGACGGCGGCGTGCGCTCAGGCCTGGACGTGCTGAAGGCGCTGGCGCTGGGGGCCAAGGCCTGTTTCGTCGGCCGCGCCTGGGCCTATGCGCTGGGCTCCGGCGGCGAGGCGCAGGTGGCCAAGATGCTGGGCATCCTGCGCTCCGAGCTGGCGGTGGCGATGATCCTGACAGGCTGCGTGCGCGCGGCCGACGCCGGGCCGGAGCTTCTGGACCGCTGAACCGGCGCCGCACGCAGGTGCGAGATCACATTCCGGCGCCATGGTGCGGCGCCGCGAAACCCAACCCAACCCTGAGTGTTAAGCTCCCAGTGAGTTCGAGGGAGCCCGAGTTTCCATGCGCGAGCAGCGGTCGTTCGCCTATTCGCTCAGCCAGGTCGAGGACGGGTGGCGCTGGAGCGTCTATGACGAGGACGGCATGGTGGTCGCCGACGGCGCGCACGCCAGCCGCGACGACGCCCAAGCCGCCGTCGAGCTGACGCTCAAATCCCCGCCCGCCCAGGCGGCGGCCTGACGGCGCGCCCCGGCGGCGCTACAAGGGGATCGATGCCGCCCCTGCTTCGATCCTTGCTCAAGCGCATCGAGAGCCGCGCGCTGATCCTGGTGATCGGCGCGGCGGTCGCGCTGTGGGGCTTCTTCAAGATCGCCGGCGAAATGGTCGAGGGCGACACAGAGGCCATCGACCGGCTGATCCTCCTGGCGTTCCGCAACCCCCACAACCACGCCGAGCCGATGGGCACGCGGTCGTTCCAGGAAGCCATGCGCGACGTCACCGCGATGGGCGGCGTGACGGTCACCACGCTGGTGACGGTGGTGGGCGTCGTGGCCTTCCTGGCGCACGGCCGGCGGCGGCGCGCGGCGCTGCTGGCAGGCACAGTGGCGCTGGCGGAGATCTCCAGCGAGCTCCTGAAGCGGTTCTACGCCCGTCCGCGTCCGGACCTGGTGCCGCACGGCAGCTATGTCTATTCGGCCAGCTTCCCCAGCGGCCATTCGACGATCTCGGCGGCGGTGTTCCTCACGCTCGCCATGCTGATCGCCAGCGTCGAGCCGAACCGGAGCACGAAGGTGCTGACCTTCGTCGTCGCCTTCGCCCTGGTGCTGGCGATCGGGATCAGCCGGATCTATCTCGGCGTGCACTGGCCCAGCGACGTACTCGCCGGATGGTCTCTGGGCGCGGCATGGGCCCTGGCCGCATGGCTGGCGCTGTTGAAGTGGATCGGACGGGAGAACGTCGCCGGTCGGACGCCGTCGTCCTGACGCTTCCGGAGATCGTGTCTTCCTGACATTCTGCCGCCGCGCGGCCGCCCGATTCCGGCGCGACAGTGCGTCAGGGGAGGCACTCCATGCGCCGAGCGTTCACAGGGTTGGCGGCCGTGCTGCTGGCGGCCGGCGCAGCCCATGCGGCGGGCTCCGGCTATCATGTCATCGACCGTGTGGCGGGTCCCGACGGCGGCTGGGACTACGTCCGCGTCGACGCCAGGAACAACCGCGTGCTCGCCACCCATGGCGGCTCGGTCATGGCCATCGACCTGGCGACTAAGGCGGTCAGCTCCTTCGCGCCCGGCCAGCGCCTGCACGACGCCATGCCGGTGAACGGCGGGACCGAGGTGCTGGTGACCAACGGCGGGACCAACACCGCGGTCTTCTTCGACGCCAAGGGCGCGCAACTGGCCTCGGTGCCGACCGGCAACGGGCCGGATGCGGCGGGCTTCGAGCCCAGGACCGGGCTGGCGCTGGTCATGGACCATGCGGGCGGCCAGATCACCTTGATCGATCCAAAGACTCATCAGCCGGCCGGCACTATCGAGGTGGGCGGCGCGCTGGAGGCCGCGGCGGTGGACGGCTCGGGCCTGGCCTACGTCAATGTCGAGGACAAGAACGAGATCGCCGTGGTCGACGTGGCCAGGAAGTCGGTGACCGCGCGCTGGCCGCTGGCCGGCTGCGACGCCCCGACCGGGATCGCCTACGACGCCGCCGACAAGCTGCTGCTGGCCGCCTGCGACGGGGCGACGGTGGTGGTCGACGCGAAGAGCGGCAAGGTCGTGCAGACCCTGGCCACTGCCAAGGGCGCCGACGGCATCGCGTTCGACGCCCGGCAGAAGCTGGCCTTTGTGCCGGCCGGTCGCGCCGGCAGCGTCTCGGTGATTTCGCTGGCCGGCGGCAAGGCGGCGATCGTCGATACCGTGCCGACCCAGGTCAGCGCCCGGACGATCGCACTCGATGAACGGACGGGACGGCTCTACCTGCCCGCCGCGAAGTATGCTCCGCCGGCCACGCCCGGCGGGCGGCCGACGATCACGCCCGGCAGCTTCGAAGTGCTCGTCCTCGGCAAGTGAGCCGCGGGCGCCTCTCGGCCGGCGTTCTGGGAGCCGCCACCGTGGCGCTCACGCTGGCGGGGTGCGCGCACTACGCGCCGGCGCCGCCGCGTCCGGAGCGGTTCCCCGCCGCCCTCGACGCGCGCCGCCTCGACCCGAAGCCGCCGGGCGCGGCGTGGAGCGCAGCGGACCTGCTGGCCGTGGCCATCGCCCAGAACCCGCAGATCGCCGAGGCGCGCGCCAAGTACGCCACGGCGCTGGCGGCGGTGAAGGCGGCCAAGGCCCCGCCCGGACCCAGCCTGACGCTGACCGCCGAATATGCCAACGAGGCGCCGCACTGGGGCTATGCAGCCGCCGCCGACGCGCCACTGGACTACGGCGCGCGGCGCAGCGCCCGGATCGACACGGCGCGGCTGCAGGCGCTGCAGGCCTGGTACGATCTGGGCGAGGCGGTCTGGAGCGTGCGCACGGACCTGGAAAAGGCGCGCGGCGACCGGGCCGCGGCGCTGGACGAGGCCGCGCTCGCCGCCGAGGCCGCCGACCTGCGCCGCCAGCGTTTCGAGCGGCTGGAGCGGCGGGTGGCGGCCGGCCAGGACGCCCGCAGCATGGCGATCCTCGCCCAGACCGACCTGGTGAACGCCGAGCGGCGGCTGGCGGCCGCCAAAGGTCGGCGCGAGGCGGCTGAGGCTGCCCTCGCCAAGGCGCTGGGCGTCTCGCCCGCCGCCGTTCGCGGCCTGACGGTGGCCCCGCCCAGGGAGCCGCCCCCGCTCGGTGACCTGCCGGCCTGGCGTCGGGATGCGGCGCTCTCACGGCGGGACGTGCTGCGGGCGGTCGCCGACTACGACATCGCCGAGAACGCGCTCAGGCTGGCCATCGCCCAGCAGTATCCGGCGGTCAGCCTCGGCCCCGGCTACAACTATGACCATGGGGTGACGAAGCTGCCGCTCAGCGTCTCGCTGGCCCTGCCGCCGTGGGACCTGAACCGTGGCGCCATCGCCCAGGCCGAGACCGCGCGCGCCGCGGCGGGCCGCTCGCTGGAGCTGGCCCAGGCCAATGCGCTGGCGGCGGTCGACGCGGCCGCGACCGCGCTGGCCACAGCCCGGGACGATCGCGACCGGAGGCTCGGGCGTGACCTGCCGCTGGCGGAGCGAACCGCCACGAATGCATCGCGCGCGGTCCGGGCTGGGGAATCCGATCGGACGGACCAGCTGGCGGCGCTGGCGGCGCTTGCCGAGGCCCGGCTGGCGTTCAACGACGCGCAGCATGCGGCGACCGGCGCGGCGGCGGACCTGGAGGACGCGCTCCGGCGCTCGTTCGACCCCGCGGAGACGGCGCTGATCGAGGCCGAGATGCAGAAGGGGAGGGGCCGATGAGGGCTGCCGCATGGGCCTGCGCGCTTGGCTTGGCGCTGGCCGGCGGGGCTTCGGCTGCGCCGGGTCCGCTGAAGATGGACGTCGCCACGCAGACGCGCCTGGGGATCGTCACCACGCCCCTCGCGGCGGCCACCCGCACGGCCATGGTAAGCGGCTTCGCCCGGGCGCTTGACCCCTCACCGCTGGCGCAGCTCGACGCCGACATTGCGGCCGCCGAGGCCGCCGCCGCCGCTTCCCAGGCCGAGGCCGCCCGCACCCGCAGCCTGAACGCCGCCGACCAGACGGTGTCGAAACAGGCCGCCGAGGCCGCCGCCGCCCAGGCCCGCGCCGACGCCGCCAAGCTGCAGTTGCTGCGCCGCCGGGTCGGGCTGGAGTGGAGCCCAGCCATGGCCCGGTTCTCCGACGCCCGCCGAAGCCGCCTGGTGGCCGAGATCGCCGCCGGCCGTGCGGCCCTGGTGCGCATCGATTCCGCCGCCGGCCTGAGCCAGGCGCAGGGCAGCGTGAGCATCGACCTGCACGGCGCCGCTCCGGTGCGCGCCGCGATCCTGGGCGCCACGCGGACAGGCGATCCGCGGCTGCAGTCCACCGGCCTGCTCGCGCTGGTCAGCGGGCCGGCGGCCGCGCAGTTCGGCGCCGGCACCGTGGCGCCGGCGACCGTCGCATCCGGCGCCTTGGCTTCAGGCGTGGTGATCCCGCGCGCCGCCCTGCTGCGCACCGGCGGTCGCACCTTCGTCTACGTCCGGCGCGACGCGACCGATTTCGAGCGCCGCGAGGCGCCGCCGGGTCTGAGCGACCCTGACGGGCTGTTCGTGACCGACGGCTTCAGACCCGGCGAGCCGGTGGTGGTGACCGGCGCCTCGCAGCTGTTCGCCGCCGAATCCGGCCCCGCGAAGGCGGAATAGAGATGCTCTCGGCCATCGTCGGCTGGACTCTGCAGCGGCCCCGGCTGATGGCGGCCGCGGCCCTGGTGCTGCTGATCTACGGCGCCATCGTGCTGGGCCGCGCCAAGCTGGATGTCTTCCCGGATTTCGTGCCGGCGCAGGTCGAGGTGCAGACAGAGGCGCCGGGCCTGACCGCCGAGCAGGTGGAGCAGCTGGTCACCCGTCCGGTGGAGGCGGCGATCAACGGGGCGGCCGGCGTCGCGGCGATCCGCTCGCAGTCCATCGCCGGCCTTTCCGCCATCACCGTCAATTTCGCCGAGGGCGCCGAGCCGTTCCGAGCGCGCCAGGTGGTGTCCGAGGCGCTGAACGAGGTGGACCCGCTGCCGGCGGGGGTCTCGACGCCCAAGGTCACGCCGTTGACCTCCTCGACCATGGATCTCCTGAAGGTGGGCTTCACGAGCGAACGGCTGACGCCGATGCAACTGCGCGACCTGGTCGATTGGACGGTGCGGCCGCACATCCTCTCGGCCGACGGCGTGGCGCGAGCGACCGTCTACGGCGGCCAGATCCGGCGGATCGAGGTGCGCATCCGGCCCGACGCTCTGGCGGCGCGCGGCCTGGGCCTGGGCGACGTGCTGGCCGCAGTGAAGGCCTCGAGCGGGGTCGCGGGGGCCGGCTACATCGACACGCCCCAGCAGCGCATCCTGATCGAATCCCATGGCCAGGCGCAGAGCGCCGCAGACGTGGCCGCCGCGCCCCTGCCGGCGCAGGACGGCGCCGCGCCAGCGCACATCGGCGACGTCGCCGAGGTGGTCGACGGGCCGGGGCCGCTGAACGGCGACGCGCTGATCATGGGCAAGCCCGGCGTGCTGCTCTCGATCTCCAGCCAGTACGGCGCCAACACCCTCGATGCGACCCATGCGGTGGAAAAGGCGCTCGCCGACATGGCGCCGGCGCTGAAGGCGCAGGGGGTCACCGTCAACGCCGGCCTGCATCGGCCGGCGAACTTCATCGCATCGGCCCTCAAGGGCATCGGCGAGGACCTGGTGATCGGCGCGGTGCTGATCGCTCTGGTGCTGTTCCTGTTCATGCGCGACGTGCGGACCGTCGCCATCGCCTTCGTCTCGATCCCGCTGGCGCTGCTGACCGCGGTGATCGTGCTGCATCAGCTGGGTTCGACGCTGAACACCATGACGCTGGGCGGCCTGGCGGTGGCGCTGGGCGTGGTCGTCGACGACGCGGTGATCGGCACGGAGAACATCGTGCGGCGCCTGCGCACCGCCCAGCCGGGCGCGAGCCCGCGCGAGGTGATCCTGGCGGCCTCCGTCGAGGTGCGGGCGCCGGTGCTCTACGCGACCCTGATGCTGACCCTGGTGCTCTTGCCGGTGCTGCTGCTGCACGGCCTGCAAGGGGCGTTCTTCTCCCCGCTGGCGGCGTCCTTCATCATCGCCACCCTGGCGTCGCTCGCAGTGGCGGTCGCGCTCACCCCGCCACTGGCGCTCCTCCTGCTTCACCGCGCCGACCTCAAGGGCGAGCCTCGCTGGCTGCGGCACGCCAAGCACGGGCATGAGCGCGTGCTGACCCGGGCCATCGCCGCGCCGATGTGGTCCGTGGTGGCCACGGCGATCGCGCTGGCGGTCACCATCGCAGGCTTTACGCTCTTCAACTCCGAACTGCTGCCCAGCTTCCGGGAAGGCCATTTCGTGCTGGGCGTCGCCGGTCCGCCGGGGACCTCGCTGGCGGTGATGCGCGATTACGGCGCGCGGATCAGCCGCGAGCTGATCGCCATCGACGGGATTGGAACGGTCGAACAGCAGATCGGCCGCGCAGAGGGCGGCGAGGACACCTGGGGAACCGAGAAGAGCGAGTTTCACGTCGAGCTGAAACCCGGCCTCTCGGGCCGCAAGCAGGACGAGATCCAGGACAGCATCCACAAGGTGCTCGACGGTTATCCGGGGCTGACGACCGAGGTGCTGACGTTCCTCGGCGACCGGATCGGCGAGTCGCTCTCGGGCGAGACGGCGTCCCTGGCGGTGGGCGTCTATGGGGCCGACCTCGACACGCTGGATCGCGTGGCGCGGCAGATCCAGGCGGTGCTGAAGACGGTTCCCGGCGCGATCGACGTGCAGGTGCAGACGCCGCCCTCGACCCCGGTCGTGCGGGTGGACCTCGACTATCCGGCGCTGGCCCGCTTCGGCATCGCGCCCGCCGACGCCCTGGAGGCCGTGAGCTCGGCCTATCAGGGCGAGGCGGCCGCCCGGATATTCCAGACCAACCGCACCATCGACGTCGCGGTGACCACCTCGCCCGACCTACGGCGCGATCCGGAGACGGTGGGCGACCTGCTGATCCGTTCCGCGACCGGCACGGCGGTGCCGCTGAAATCGGTGGCCAGGGTCTACCTCGCCGAGACCCGCACCTCGGTCAGTCACGAGGGCGGCCGGCCACGGCAGGTGGTGACGGCAAACCCCGCGCCCAACGCGGCGGCGAAGGTGACCCGCGCGGCGGAAAAAGCGATCACGGCCAGGGTCAAGCTGCCGCCCGGCGTCTACCTCGAATACAGCGGCGCGGCCGAGGGCGTGGCGGCCGCCCAGCGGGAACTCCTGTTCAACACGGCGCTGGCGGTCGGCGGCGTGGTGGCGCTGCTGCTGCTGGCGTTCGGCAGCGGGCGCGCCACGCTGCTGGTGCTGGGCGCGACCCCGTTCGCCTTGGTGGGCGGGGTGATCGCCGTGGCGCTCACCGGGGCCAGCCTGTCGCTGGGCTCCCTGGTGGGCTTCGTGACCCTGTTCGGCGTGGCGGCGCGCAACGCCATCCTGCTGGTGGCGCACATCGAGCAGCTGATCGCCGACGAAGGCCACGACTGGTCGGTGCAGACGGTGCTGCTGGCCACCCGTGAGCGGGTGACGCCGATCCTGATGACCGCGCTGGTGACCGGCCTGGGCGTGCTGCCGCTGGCGCTGTCGTCGGGGCAGGCGGGCCGCGAGATCCAGGGGCCGATGGCGGTGGTGATCCTGGGTGGGCTGATCACGTCGACGATCGCCAGCCTGGTGCTGCTGCCCTCGCTCGCGTGGCGCTACGGCCGCCCGCCGGAACGAGCCGTCGTGCAGCCGGCCTAGCTCCGGCCGGCCAGCGCCTTGGCGACCAACGGCGCCAGCTTGGCCGCGATGATCTTCACGCCCCTGGCGTTCGGGTGGATGCCATCACCCTGGTTCAGCGCCGGATTGCGCGCGACGCCGGCCAGGAGATCGGGGAACAGCAGGACGCCGTGGGCCTTGGCGACCGCCGGGAACACCGCGTCGAAGTCGCGGGCGTAGCCGCGCCCGAGCTCAGGCGGGGCATGCAGGCCGGCCAGGACGACGCCCATGTGACGCTGCTGCAGCCGGGTGACGATGTGGTCGAGGTTGGCGTAGGTCGCCTTAGGGTCGAGGCCCTGCAGCAGGTCGTTGCCGCCCAGCGCCACGACGACCACGGCGGTGTCCGGGCGGATGCTGAAGTCGATGCGGCCCGCGCCGTCGGCGGTGGTGTCGCCGGAGATGCCGGCGCCGCGCACCAGGGCGTCGACGTGCAGGCGCTGCAGGGCCGCCTGCAACTGGATAGGAAGCGAATCCCGCTGCGGCAGGCCGTAGCCGGCGGTGATGGAGTCGCCCAGCATGGTGACCACCTTGCCGTGCGCGGCCAGCGCGGCTGCAGGCGCAGCCGCGAGCCCCGCAGCGAGCAGGCTCCGGCGTGAAATCTGGGCGAGACGTGTATCGGCCATCAGCGCGTCCTATGTAGGTGATCGTCCTGCCCGCTCAACGCCTTAAGGAGGCGCATGTCCGACGCCGCCGATCCGCTGATCCTGGAGAACGTGTCCCTCACCCTGCCGTCGGCGGCGGGTCCGGTGGAGATCCTGCGGGGCTTGAACGTGCGCGTGGCCGCCGGCGAGCGCGTGGCGCTGGTCGGGCCGTCGGGCTCAGGCAAGTCGTCCCTGATCGCGGTCGCCGCAGGCCTCGAGCGGCCGACCGGCGGCAAGGTCGAGCTGTTCGGCCGCGACCTGGCGAAGATCGACGAGGACGGCCGGGCCAAGCTGCGCCGCGGCCGAGTCTCCCTGGTGTTCCAGGCCTTCCACCTCTTACCCAACATGACCGCCGAGGAGAACGTGGCCGCGCCGCTGGAGATCGCCGGCGATCGTGACGCCACGGCGACGGCGCGAGCCTGGCTCGAACGGGTAGGGCTCTTAGGCCGCGCCCGGCACTATCCGCACCAGCTCTCCGGCGGCGAGCAGCAGAGGGTGGCGCTTGCGCGCGCGTTGGCCTCGCGGCCGCGGCTGCTGTTCGCCGACGAGCCGACCGGCAACCTCGACGCGGTCAACGCCGCCCACGTGGCCGAGCTGATGTTCGACTTGGCGGCGGAGACCGGCTCGGCGCTGGTGCTGGTCACCCATGACGAGGCGCTGGCCCGGCGCGCCGACCGGATCGTGCGCCTGCGCGACGGCCGCGTGGCGCCCGAACAGGTCTCCGAGCCCGCATGACCGGCCTGCCGCTCGCCCTGCGCTTCGCCGGCCGCGAGCTGCGGTCGGGTGTGCGCGGTTTCCGGATCTTCCTCGCCTGCCTGGCCCTGGGTGTCGGCGCGATCGCGGCGGCGAGCTCGACGGCTGAGGCCTTCCGCCGCGGTCTGGCCAGCGAGGCGCGCGAGATCCTCGGCGGCGACGTCGCGGTCTCGGTGCAGATGCGCGAGTTCACGCCGGCCGAGCAGGCCGCGTTCCGAGCCCGCGGCCGTGTCTCCTTCGCCGCCGGGAGCCGCGGCATGGCCGAGACGGCGGCGGGCGAGCGGCGGCTGGTGGAGCTGCGCGGCGTCGCCGGCGACTATCCGCTGGCGGGCAAGGTCGGGCTGGTGGGCGCGCCCTCGGTGGCCGCGGCGATCGCCGACCGGGGCGACGCGCACGGGGCGGCGGTGGAGCAGGCGCTGCTGGACAAGCTGCACCTGAAGCTCGGGGACCGCTTCCTGATCGGAAACTCGCCTATGGTGGCGACCGCCGTGCTGACGGACGAGCCGGACAGGCTGTCGCGCGGTTTCGCGCTGGGGCCACGGGTGCTGACCAGCCTTAAGACCGTCGAGGACGGCGGCTTCATCCTGCCGGGCCTGCCGTTCGCCGAGACGGCCCGGATCGCGCTCACCGATCCACGCGACCCAAAAGGGGCGATCGCGGCGCTGCGGCGCGAACTGCCCGGGCGGTTCTTCCGCTACCGCGACCGCAATGACGCCGCGCCGGGCATCCACCGCCTCATCGACCAGCTGGAGTACTTCCTGGGGTTCATCGGCCTGGCCTCTCTGGTGGCGGGTGGGTTGGGCGTCTATGGCGCGGTCAACGCCTACCTCGAGGCGCGCAAGCCCTCGATCGCGACGCTGAAGGCGCTGGGCGCCGAGGGCGGTCTGGTGCGCGACCTCTACCTGGCGCAGATCGCGCTGCTGGCCGGGTTCGGCGTGGCGATCGGCCTCGCGGTGGGCGCCGCCGCGCCGCTGGCGATCGGCGCCTGGGCCCAGGACAAGCTGCCGATCCCGGCGCTGTTCGCCGTCTATCCGTGGCCACTCGCCAAGGCAGCGGCCTTCGGCCTGCTGTCGGCCGCCGCCTTCTCGCTGGCGCCGCTGGCCCGCGCGCGGGCGACGCCGCCGGCCAGCCTGTTCCGCAGCGACCTTTCCGGCGCCCTGAAGTTCGGCCCGGAGCTGATTGGCGCGGGCCTCGCCGGCGTCGGCCTGGCCGGCCTGGCCGTGGTCACCGCCCCCACACCGCTGGCGGCCGCAATCATGATCGGCGGGGTGGCGGTCTCCTTCGCACTCCTCTGGGCGCTGGGCTGGGGCGCGGCCTGGCTGGCGGGACGCTTGCGGAGCGGCACGCGTGGCCCGTTGCGCATCGGGCTCGCCAACCTCGCCGGGCCGCATTCGGCCGCGCGCACCGCCTCGCCGGCCATCGGCCTGGGCGTGGCGCTCCTGGCATGCGTCGTGCTGATCCAGTCGAGCCTGCTGAACGAGGTGGCGGAGGTGGCCCCGCAGACCGCACCGGCCATCGTCTTCACCGACGTGCCGGGCGAGCGCGCCGCCCAGTTCGACGCCGCCGTCGCCCAGGCGTTCCACGAGAAACTGACCCCCAAGGTCTACCTGCGCGCGCCGTTCGTCACCGGGCGGATCATCGCGGTGCGTGGCAAGCCGGTGGATACGGCGAAGCTTCGGCCGCAGGACCGCTGGGCCTACGACGCGGACATCTCCATGTCGGCGCTCGGGCCAGAGCCAGGCGCGGCCGGTATCCTCAAGGGCCGCTGGTGGCGCGCGGACTACGCGGGTCCGCCGCTGCTGGCGCTGGACGTGGACGTCGCCCGCGGCGCCGACGTCAAGGTGGGCGACACCGTCAGCCTGCTCGTCCTCGGCCGGCAGATCGACGCCCGCGTCGCCGTCCTGCGGAAGGTCGACTTCGGAAGCTTCGGAGCGAGCTTCCCGCTGGTCCTGACACCCAACACCTTCGCCGGGGCGACGCTCAGGCAAGTGGCCATCGCCAAGGCCACGCGGGGCCAGGAGGCGGCGGTGATCCGCGAGCTCGGCCGCGACTTCCCGCAGGTGAACGTGATCTCGGTGCGCGAGCAGTTGGAGGCCGCCACCGACCTCTTCGACCGGTTGGCGCTGGCCGTGCGCGGCGCGGCGGCCGTCGCAGCCTTGGCGGGGCTGCTGGTGCTGATCGGCGCGATCGCCGCACGGGCCAGAGCGCGGACCCGCGAGGCCGCGACTCTGAAGGTGCTGGGCGCCTCGCGGGCGCAGATCCTAACGGCCTACGTGCTGGAGTACGGCGCGGTCGGTCTGATCGCCGGGGCGGCCGGCGTCGCGCTTGGCTATGCCGCGGCCTGGCCGGTGGTGGTCAAGGTGTTCGAGGCCAAGTGGAGCATCGACTGGCAGGGCATCGCGGCCTTGCTGGGCGGCGCGGCCCTGGTGGCCGGACTGGGCGGCCTCGCAGCGGCCTTCCAGGCGCTCTCGAAGCGACCGGCGCCGGCGTTGCGGGCGGACTGAGGGGGCTGACCCACACCAACAGGTTCTTCCTCCCAGATGGCTGATGGCCGGTCCAAGACCCGAGGCAGAAGTTCCTATTTTGTTCTTGACACCTCCTTCGACCTCTGCCATGCTGGCATGGCGTCGATCACTGCCTCGCGTCACCCGCCACTAAGCGGGCAAGTCGCTGCAGCAAGGCCACGCAACCCCGACGATTGAGCGAGCGGCGGTTCATCCGCCGCGACCGTCCGCCTCCACGGCGGAAGCCCATCGATATGAGGAGAGCGTGCGTGTCTGACAGCTGGATCGACCCCGGAAGCCTGGAAGGCGATGCGCTTAGGCAGTGGTACCTAAGGTCTCCCGCAGAAGTGGAACGAGAGCGCCGGGAAGCCGCAGCGCGTCGATATCAGGACTTCTTCTACGGCGGCGCAGGCTACGATCCTGACCCGCAAGTCGGCCGCGAAGCTCCCACATCAAGTCAAGACATCGATCCTGGTTTCGCAGTGCCTGCTCCCGCCGGGAACATCGACCCGGGCTTCGCGATGCCGGCGCCCTCCCGAGACATCGACCCCGGATTCACTTGGGTTGCGGCCGGTCCGAACAGATTCCGGAGCGTGCGGTCGCAAACGACACCGCTACGCGCTCCCGCCGCCGGCCCGGTCTATCCATCGGCGCCGGCTCGCGTATCACCGCCCGCTCAGACCATCGCCTACGGCGCATTGCGTGCGCCCGCCCCTTCGGATCAGGAGCTGGCGGAGCTTCGAAGACAGCAAGCGGCGTTCTCGGATACGGCGCGGAAGATTGATCTGCAGAACAGCTGGCTCGCCGTGCCGGCCTTGGCGCCTGCACTTGTAGCCATGGGCCTTGGCGCGGCCGGCGAATGGGCTACCGGCGAGATCGCGCCGGAGGCAGGACAAGCCGTCGCCAACTTTGTCGACCGAGAGGCTTGGCAGCGCGGCGCTCAGAAAGCCGCGCAGGCGTTGAGCGACGCCGAGAAGAACGCCCTTCGTGCTGCTGGCCGAGCGAAGTTCGCGCGTGCGAACGGCATTTCCGCCAGCGACATGCAAGCAGAGGTCCATCACAGCGACCCGCTCGAATGGGCGCATCTGAAACCAAACGCGGATCCGAACAGACTGGCGAACCTGTGGGGGCTAAGAGGAGAAGCACACGATATCGCGACGCGAGCATGGGCGGACTTCACCAGGGGGCTGAAAGGCAGGATCCCGACGCAAGCTGAGCTAATGCAGCCCAAGCTGCGCATTGATCGCATGGTCGAGCCCTACCTGCGGCACGCTGGCGTGCCACGCTCCAACACACCGCCGCGAGAAGGAGGACCAATTTGAGAATCCCCGTTCGAGAGGCTGCGTGTCAGCTTGAGACGCGTGGAGTGGTGAAGCGCGAACGGCATGACCACGCCGATCGGATCATCGAGCACGTCCACAGTCTTCTTGGCCGCGAGTTACCGACAGACCTCATCGACTTCTACCGAGAACGGATCGCGAGCGTCGGAGAATTCCCGTCGATAGTGCCCCATTGGAACGAACGAGTAGGCTGGCGCACCCCCAATAAGCTCGTGACCCAGCTCTCGCACACCGGCGCAGTCCCGATCTTCGACGACGGTTGCGGAAACCTCTACGGCCTAGATCTGACGCCCGGCGTCGAAGTGCCGGCCGTCTACTTCTTCGATCACGAGCGGAGCTATGAGAAGCCCGAATGGGCAGCGGGGTCATCGCTCGGCGCGTTCCTGCTGCTCTTGGCTGACAGCGATCGCGCGTATGCGGAGCACTGGCCGCCTCGCTGGGAATTGAAGATCGATCCCGACATCGAGAAGTGCCCGCGCGCCCCAGCGATCTGGAACGCGGGATGACTTCCCGAATACCCGACGCCACCGCGACAGTCTCGGAACCGCTCATTTTGGTCGAGCGCATTCCCCTGGGTCCGGCCTTCCGCTTCGCTGCGGCCCGTACGACCGGAAATTCGTAAGCTTTGAAGAAACTGAGCCGCGGGGCTTTTCATCCCTGCTCGAACCCCGCCAGGTCCGGCTTTCTGCCGTTCCAGCCGGAGACTTTCTCGAACGCCGCACCCAGGGCCACCACTGTTTCCTCGTCACGCGGGCGGCCGAGGATCTGCAGGCCGGCGGGGAGGCCCTGGGCGGTCAGGCCCATCGGCACGCTGATCCCGGGCAGGTCCAGGTAGTTGGCCGAGCGGGTCAGGCGGCTGAGCGGAGAGGTGGTCTCGTCGATGCTGTCGAGCGGCGGCGCGGGGATCGGGCAGGTGGGCGTCACCAGGCCATCGTAGGCGGCGAGCCAGGCGTGGACCTCGGCCTGGTCGGCCGCGCGCTGGGCGTGGGCCTGGGCGAGCCGCTCATCGGTGATGTCGCGGCCGACCTCGAAGCGCCGGACGATCCAGGGATCCATCACCGCGGCGTGGCGCTCGATCCGTTCGCGCCAGACGCGCCAACCCTCGCCGGACATCAGGAAGCCGTTGGTGGCGAAGCTCTCGTCCAGCGCCTTGGGCGGGCGCACGCTCTGCACGGTGACGCCGGCGCGGCGCAGCCGGTCGAGGGCGGCGAGATACAGCCGCCCGACGTCGGGGTCGACCTCGCCCAGGTGCTCGAGCGGGATGGCGGCGAGCCGGCGCCCGGAGACTTCCAGCCCCAGCGCGGCTTCGGCGTCGAAAGGCCCGCGGGTGGCCGCCGCGCCATCGGGCCCCGACATGGCGCCCAGCATCCGGGCCGCGGTCGCCACGTCGACGCCGATGGCGCCCACCGTGTCGAGCGACGGACTGAGCGGGTGGACGCCTCTCAGGCTGACGAGGTCGCGGCCGGGCTTCAGGCCCACCACGCCGCAGGTCGCAGCCGGGATGCGCACCGAGCCGCCCGTGTCGCTGCCGAGCGCGGCATCGCAGAGGCCGGCGGCCACCGCCACTGCCGAGCCGGACGACGAGCCGCCGGGCGCGCGGTGAACCTTGGCGTCCCAGGGATTGTGCGGCGCGCCGACCGCGCGGTTGGTGCCCCAGCCGCCGTAGGCGAGCTCGACGGTGTGGGTCTTGCCCACCGCGCGCCAACCCGCCGCCAACAATCGGTCGACCACCTGTGCGTTCGCCGGCGGGTCCTCGGCCAGCGGAACCTGGGCGCCGCCGCCCGTGGGGACGCCCTTGACGTCGAACAGGTCCTTGATCGCGAACACCCGTCCCGTCCCGTCGCCCAGCGGCGGATCGAAGACCCGCACGAACGCCTTCAGGCCGGCGTCGTACTTTCGGATTCGGGCCAGGGCGGCTTCGGGGGACATCGCATCCTTCTTGGCCGATCCCGTGGCGGGTTCAACGACTATCGCCACCGCTTGTCCAAAAGGCAGGTGACGCCGCGCGGCGCCTGTGGCTTTTCCTGGCGGCCATGACCCCGTCGCTGCCCGACCAGCTGCGCGCCACCGTCCGCTTCCTGGGCCGGGTGCTGGGCGACGTGATCCGCGCCGAGGACGGTGAGGCGGTGTTCGAGCAGATCGAGGACATCCGCCAGGCCTCAGTGGCCTTTCATCGCGAAGGCACGCCAAAGGCCGCGCGGACCATGGCCCAGAAGCTGGAAGGGCTCTCGCTGCCGGAGACGGTGCGCTTCGCCCACTCCTTCGCCTGCTTCCTGCAGATCACCAACCTGGCCGAGGACCAGATCCAGCGGCGGCGGGGACGCGGCGGCGACGCCCGGTCCGACACGCTCGCCGGCGCGATCCGGGCGCTGAAAGCCGAGGGGGTCGGCCTGGACGAGGTGATCGCGCTGCTGCGCGGGGCCCTCGTCGCGCCGGTGATCACCGCCCACCCCAGCGAGGTGCGCCGCAAGAGCGTGCTCGACCGGGTGAGCGCCATCGCCGACGAGCTCGACGGCTACGACCGCGCCGCGGGCGATGTGGAGCGCGCGGCCATCGAGCGCGAGCTGATGCGCCAGGTCTCGATCTTCTGGCGCACGCGGCTGCTGCGCTCGGTGAAGCTTGGCGTCGGCGACGAGGTCGAGAACGCCGTCTCCTACTTTGAGCGCAGCTTCCTGCCGGAGCTGCCTCGGCTCTATGCGCATTGGCTGGAGGTGCTGGGCGAGCCCGAGGACCTGCCCAGCTTCCTGCGGGTCGGCTCTTGGGTGGGCGGCGACCGCGACGGCAATCCCTACGTCACCGACGAGGTGATGCACGCGGCGATGGCGCGGCAGGCGCGGGCGGTGCTGCGGGCCTATCTCGACGACGTCCACCAGCTTGGCGCGGAGCTGTCCCTGTCGGGCGCCCTCGTCCGCGTGAGCCCGGAGCTTCAGGCGCTGGCCGACGCCGCCCACGACGCCTCGCCGCACCGCGCAGACGAGCCCTACCGCCAGGCGCTGACCGGCATCTACGCCCGGCTGGCGGCGACCTACGTCCGGCTGGTCGGCGAGCCGCCGCCGCGCACGCCCGCCGCCGCCGCCCAGCCCTATGAGGCCCCGGATGATCTGAAGGCCGACCTCGAGATCGTGCTCGCGAGCCTCTTGGCGACGCATGGCGACATCTTCGCCCACGGGCCGCTGCCCGACCTGATCCGCTCGGTCGACACCTTCGGCTTCCACCTGGCCCGCCTGGACATGCGGCAGAACTCGGCGGTCCACGCGCGCACCTGCGCCGAGCTGCTGAAGGTCGCCGGCGTCTGCCCAGACTATGAGGCGCTGGACGAGGCGGCCCGCTGCGGCCTGCTGATCGCCGAGCTCGGCCACGGCCGGCTGCTGCATTCGCCGTTCGCCGCCTACAGCGAGGAGACCGCGCGCGAATACGCCGTCCTGCAGGCCGCCGCCGAGGTGAAGCGGCTCTACGGCCGTGACGCGATCCGCGCCTACATCGTCTCGAACACCACCTCGGTTTCCGACCTCCTGGAAGTCTACCTGCTCCTGAAGGAGGTTGGGCTCTTCATGCCCGGCGACCCGCCACGCACCCAGGTGTTCGCCGAGCCGCTGTTCGAGACCATCGGCGACCTGCGGGCAGCCCCGCAGACGCTGGGCGCCTACCTGGCGATCCCACTGGTCCGCAAGCTGGTCGAGCCGATCGGCCTGCAGGAGGTGATGATCGGCTATTCGGACTCCAACAAGGACGGCAGCTATCTGACCTCGACATGGGAGCTCTACAAGACGAGCCGGGCGCTCGGGCAGGTGACCCGCGACGAAGGCCTCAGGCTGCAGCTCTTCCATGGCCGCGGCGGGGCGGTGGGCCGGGGCGGCGGCTCCAGCTTCGAGGCCATCCTGGCGCAGCCGGCCGGCACCGTGAACGGCCGCATCCGGCTAACCGAGCAGGGCGAGGTGGTGGCCAACAAGTACGCCGACCCGGAGCTGGCGCGGCAGAGCCTGGAGACGCTGACCGCCGGCGCGGTGCTGGCGTCGCTGCGCAAGGCCGCGCCCAACGAGGTCGCCGGGCCGCACGCCGAGGCCATGGAGGCGCTGTCGCAGGCCTCGTTCGCGGCCTACCGGGCGCTGGTGCACGAGACGCCGGGGTTCGTGGACTATTTCTACGGCGCGACCCCGATCTCGGAGATCGCCGACCTGAACATCGGCAGTCGGCCGACCTCGCGGGCCGCCACTCGGAGCCTGGCCGGCCTCAGGGCGATTCCCTGGGTGTTCTCGTGGTCGCAGAGCCGCGCCATGCTGCCGGGCTGGTACGGCTTCGGCTCGGCGGTGAAGGCTGGCAGCGTGGCGATGGCGCAGCTCGCCGAGCTGCACGCAAGCTGGCCGTTCTTCTCCTCGGCGCTGGCCAACATGGAGATGGTGCTGGCCAAGGCGGACATCGCCATCGCCGGGCGATATGCGGCGCTGGTGGACGACCGGGCGTTGGCCGACCTGGTGTTCGGCCAGATCCGCGCCGAGTGGGACCGCACGATCGAGGCGCTGCTGGCGATCACCGGCCAGACGCAGCTCCTCGATAAGAACCCGGATTTGGCCGCGGTGATCCGCTCGCGGCTGCCCTACATCGACCCCTTGAACCACCTGCAGATCGAGCTGATCGGGCGCCGGCGGCGCGGCGATGCTGACGAGGCGGTGCTCGAGGGGATCCACCTGACCATCAACGGCGTCGCCGCGGGCTTGAGGAACACTGGTTAGGTTTGACGCGCGGCCGATTTGGATGACCTCTGCGCGCTGACCGATCTGGGGGAGTTCCTGCATGCGTTTCTGGCCGCTCGCCGCCCTTGTCCTGGCGCTGGCGCAGCCTGCGTTCGCGGCGACGCCGGCCGACGCCGCGTTCAAGGCGCTCTACACGCGCGAGTGGGCGTGGCGCATGAATGAGTTCCCGGAGCGGAACCGCATCGACGCGCCGATCCCCGACCGGCTGCCGAAAGCCGATCCGGCCAGCCAGGCGCGGCGGCTGGCCTTTTGGCAGGACGTGCGGCGGGAGCTGGACGCCATCCCCGAGCCCAGCCTGTCCGCCGAGGAGCGGGTCAACTTCGAGGTCTATCGCGACCAGCTCGACACCCTGATCTCTCAGCAGAAGTTCCGCGAATACGAGAAGCCGTTCAATTCGGATTCCTCGTTCTGGTCGGGCCTGGGATTCACCGCCTCACGCACCTTCCACACCGCCCAGGACTACCGGAACTACATCGCGCTCCTGAACGACATCCCCCGCTACTTCCGCGAGGAGCAGGACGAGATGCGGGCCGGGCTGGCGCGGGGGTTCACGCCACCTAGGGCCACCCTGGTGGGCCGCGAGGTGTCGGTGACCCAGGTCGCCCAGGCCAGGGACGCCGAGAGCACCAATTTCTGGAAGCCGTTCAAGGCGTTTCCCGCCTCGGTCACGCCGGCCGAACGGGCCCAGTTCGCCACCGAGGCCAAGCAGGTCATCGAGACGCGGGTGATGCCCGCTTATGCGGGGCTGCTGGACTTCCTGCGCCGCGACTACATCCCGCATACCACCGAGACCCTGGCCGCCGAGGCGCTGCCGGACGGCCGCGCCTACTACCGGGCGCAGATCAAGGAGTTCACCACCCTCGACATGGACCCGGAGGCGATCCACCAGTTGGGGCTGGCGGAGGTGGCCAAGATCCACGCCCAGATGCTGGACGTGATGAAGGAGACCGGCTTCAAGGGGGACTTCCCGGCCTTCCTCGCCTACCTGCGCACCGATCCGCGGTTCTACACCAAGAACCCGCAGGACCTGCTGAACCGCGCCGCCTGGATCGCCAAGCGGGTCGACGGCAAGCTGTCGCAGTTCTTCGGCTGGCTGCCGCGCAGCCGCTTTGGGATCGAGCCCGTCTCGCCGGACATCGCGCCGTTCTACACCAGCGCCCGCGGGGGGACCTCGACCTATCTCCTGAACACCTACGACCTGCCCAGCCGGCCGCTCTACAACCTGACGGCGCTCACCCTCCACGAGAGCGCGCCGGGGCACTCGCTGCAGGGCGGCCTGGCCGAGGAACAGGCGGGCCTGCCGGACTTCCGGCGCGAGGTCTACATCTCGGCCTACGGCGAGGGCTGGGGTCTCTACTGCGAGCGGCTGGGCCAGGAGATGGGCCTCTACGACACGCCCTACGACCGGTTCGGCATGCTGACCTTCCAGATGTGGCGGGCCGCCCGGCTGGTCGTCGACACCGGCGTGCACCACAAGGGCTGGACGCGGGCGCAGGCGATCGCCTTCCTGCACGACAACACCGCGCTCGCCGACCATGACATCCAGATCGAGGTGGACCGCTACATCTCCTGGCCGGGCCAGGCGCTCAGCTACTATCTGGGCATGATGGCGATCGCGGAGGCGCGAGCCAAGGCGGAGCAGGCGCTGGGCCCGAAGTTCGACATCCGCGCCTTCCACGACACGGTGCTGTCCATGGGCTCCGTGCCGCTGCCGGTGCTTAGAGCGCGCATCGACCAGTTCATCGCCGAGGGCGGCCGCGACCCGATGCCGGTGACCTGGCAGAAGCCCATACGATGAACCTCTATGACCTCCTCGCGGGGGGCTTCCCAGCTGACCGCACGAAACCCGCGTTCCTGCTGAGCGACGGGGCGGCCGTGAGCTATGGCCAGTTGGAGGCGGGCGCCGCGCAGGTGGCGGGGTATCTCGCGGCGACCCGCGTGAAGCCCGGCGACCGGGTTGGGCTGCAGGTCGAGAAATCCGTCGAGGCGGTGATGATCTACCTCGGCGTGCTGAAGGCCGGGGCGGTTTTCCTGCCGCTCAATTCCGCCTACACGCCGGCCGAGGTGGCCTATTTCGTGGGCGACGCGGAGCCCGCGGCGTTCGTGGTCGACGCGGCCGAGTTCATGGGGCAGGCCCGCCAAGCTGAACCGATGGAAGAGGCGGTTCCGCGCGAGCATGGCGACCTGGCTTCGCTGATCTACACCTCGGGCACCACTGGGCGTTCCAAGGGCGCCATGCTGAGTCACGGCAACCTGGCGGCCAACGCCGTGGCGCTGCACCAGGCCTGGGGGTTCACGCCGGACGACGTGCTGCTGCACGCCCTGCCGATCTTCCACGTCCACGGCCTCTTCGTGGCCATGCACTGCGCCTTCCTCTCCGGTGCGCCGATGGTCTGGCTGCCGAAGTTCGACGACGCCCAGGTGCTGGCCGGGCTCGCCCGTTCGACGGTGATGATGGGCGTGCCGACCTTCTACACGCGCCTGCTTGCGAACCCCGGCTTCACGCGCGAACGGGCCGCGCACATGCGGCTCTTCATCTCCGGCTCGGCGCCGCTGTTGGAGAGCACGTTCGCCGAGTTCGAGCAGCGGACGGGCATGCGCATCCTCGAGCGCTACGGGATGAGCGAGGCGGTGATCATCACCAGCAATCCCCTCGACGGCGAGCGGATCCCGGGCTCGGTGGGCTATCCGTTGCCGGGCGTCGAGCTGCGCGTGGGCGACGGCGAGGTCATCGAGATCCGCGGGCCCAGCGTGTTCTCCGGCTACTGGCGGATGCCTGAGAAGACAGCGGAAGAGTTCACCGCCGACGGCTTTTTCAAGACTGGCGATGTGGGCCGGGTCGATCCCGACGGGCGGGTATGGATCAGCGGCCGGGCGAAGGACCTGATCATCTCGGGCGGCTACAACGTCTATCCCAAGGAGATCGAGCTGATCCTGGACGAGCTGCCCGGCGTGACGGAGAGCGCCGTGGTCGGCGTGCCGCACCCGGATTTCGGCGAGGGCGTCGTCGCGGTGGTGATGGGCGAGGGCGACGAGGCGGCGATGATCGCGGCGTGCCGCAGCCAGCTTGCGGCCTACAAGTCGCCCAAGCGGATCGTGTTCGTCGAGGCCCTGCCGCGCAACGCCATGGGCAAGGTGCAGAAGAACCTGCTACGCGACCGCTTCAGGGGCCTGTTCCAGGCGGGCTGACGACAAACGGGAAGGGGAGGCCATGGACCTGCAGCTGAAGGGCAAGAGCGCCGTGGTGACGGGCGCGACGCGCGGCATCGGCCGGGCCATCGCCGATCTGCTGGCTGACGAAGGGGCCAACGTGGCGATCTGTGCGCGCAACGCCGGACAGGTGGCCGATGCGGTGAAGGCGATCGAGGGCAAGGGCGTGAAAGCCTACGGCGAGGTGGTCGACATCGGTGACGGCCCGGCGCTCAAGGCCTTCATCGGCAAGGCCGCCGAGGCGTTGGGCGGGCTGGACATCCTGGTCTCCAACGCCAGCGCTCTCGTCCAGGGCAACGCCGAGGACGCCTGGAAGGCGATGTTCGAGATCGACATCATGGGCGCGGTCAGGACCTACGAGGCGGCGCGGCCGCACCTGGAGAAGGCGGGCGCCGAGAAAGGCGACGCGGCCTTCATCATCACCTCCTCGATCTCCGCGGCGGAAACCGACAACCCCAACTGCTATGGCGCGATGAAGGCGGCGCAGATCCACTACGCCAAGGGCGTGGCCCGCGAGGGCGCGCCCAAGAAGATCCGCTGCAACGTGGTCTCGCCGGGCACGGTGTTCTTCGAGGACGGCGTCTGGGGCGGGGTGAAGCGCAACGCACCGGCCTTCTTCGAGACCATGATCAAGCGCAATCCGACCGGCCGGATGGCGACGCCGGAGGAGATCGCCGCGGCCACGGTGTTCCTGGCGAGCCCGCGTTCGGCCTTCACCACCGGAAGCAACCTGGTAGTCGACGGGGCGATCAGCCGCCGCGCGAACTTCTAGGGGCAAGGCTTTGAACTATAATTACTATGAGCTACGCCTTAAGCGCGATCCGACCTCGCAGAGGACGCTCGCCGGCCAGGTTTATGGCGCGCTCGGCGACAAGGCCGTGGCGGTGTTCGCGCCGCTGCTGGGCTTCGCCTCGAACCAGGCGCTGGTGCTCACCGACGCGGCTGCGCCGGCCGAGGCGGTGATGCGCGCGCCGGGCGTGGTCTCGGCCGAGCGTCATGCGCTGAAGCCGACGATCCGGCCGGCGGACGGCGCGCGCCCCGCGGCCATGGGAGTCTACGTCCACAACTGGTTCACGATCGACGCCGCAGGGTTCGACGAGTTCGTGAAGCTTTCCGGAGAGGCCTGGCCCGACTTCGAGAGCCACTTCGAGACGCGGATCTTCGGCCTGTTCGCCGCCGACCCGTCCAAGGACGACCTGATGGAAGGCGCGCGCCGCCTGCTGCTGATGACCGGCTACCGTGACCTGGGCGAATGGCAGAAGAGCCGCAACCCGGCGGAGATCGCCCGGACTGCCTTCGCGCGCCGCCGTGACCTGACCCGCGTCTCGCTGGCGCGGGCGTGCGTCTTGGTGGCCCGCGGCTAAGCGCTCTATCGTGGCCGCGAGAGGGGAGACGTCATGACCACCGCGCTCGCAGGGCTGAAGGTGCTGGACTGCACCCACGTCATCGCCGGGGCCTACTGTTCGCTGATCCTGGCCGACCTGGGCGCCGACGTCGTGAAGATCGAGCCGCCGGCGGGAGAATCCACGCGAGGCCTCCGCGGCGGTGGCTTCCGGGCGTTCGATTTCGTCAACCGCAACAAACGGGCGATCGCGCTGGACCTCTCCACCGAGCGCGGCGCGGCCGTGGTGCGCAAGCTGGCCGAGACCGCCGACGTGTTCGTCGAGAACTACCGGCCCGGATCGCTAGACCGGATGGGCCTGGGCTACGCCCAACTCTCGAAGATCAACCCGCGGATCGTCTATTGCTCGGTGTCGGGGTTCGGGCTTGACGGGCCCTACCGCGAGCGCGGCGGCTTCGACCTCATCGCCCAGGCGATGAGCGGGATCATGAGCTTCGTGGGCGAGGTGGGCAGCGACCAGCCCTGCTCGACCGCGGTGCCGATCTCCGACCTCAACGCCGGCGTCTTCGGGGCGGTGGGCGTGCTGGCGGCGCTGCAGAGCCGTCATGTGACCGGCAAGGGCCAGCACGTCGAGACCTCGCTCTTCGAGTCGGCGATGGCCTACACGATCTGGGAGACCGGGATGTACCTGACCACCGGCGCCACGCCGGAGCGGAACGGCACGCGCCACCGGTTGGCGGCGCCGTATGAAGCGCTGAGGACGGCGAACGGCCACATCGTGGTGGGCGTGAACTCGAACCGGCTCTGGAAGCGGCTCTGCGAGGCGCTGGGCGACCCGACGCTGGCCGGCGAGGCGGCGTTCGCGTCGCCGGGCGAGCGGATGAAGAACCGCGACGCCCTGCAGGCGCGCCTGGAGGGGATCCTGGCCGGCGACACCACCGAAAATTGGGTGCTCAAGCTGGAGGCCAAAGGCGTGCCGGCGGGCCCGCTGAACACCATCGCCCAGGCCTGGGACGATCCGCAGATTGTAGCTCGCGGCCTGCTGGCCGACGTTGAGGGACGCAAGTTCCCGCGCACTCCGATCAAGCTGCACGACACCCCGGTGGGCCTGACCCGCGGACCGGCCGAGGTGGGCGAGCATACCCGCGCGGTGCTGGCCGAGGCCGGCTATGGCGCAGCCGAGATCGACGCGCTGATCGCCGAAGGCGCGGCGGCGGACGAACGCAAGCAGGAGGTCCCCGCATGAGCGGCGCGGTGCCAGGTAAGGTTCACGTCCACCCGGTCAGCGAGGCGGTGGTCCTGCTGGAGATCGACAATCCGCCGATGAACCCGCTGGGCGTCGAGATGCGCCAGACCTTCATGGACGCACTGGACCAGGTGGAGGCGAACGGGGCCCTGCGCTGCCTGGTGGTCACCGGCAAGGGCAAGGCGTTCTGCGCCGGCGACGACCTGAAGAACGTCGGGCCGGGCGGTGAGGACCTGGCGGGCTTCGGCCGGCTGCTGGACCGGTTGGAGGCTACGCGGGTCCCGGTCGTGGCGGCGGTCAACGGCTGGTGTATCGGCGGCGGTTTCGAGCTCGCCTGCTGCTGCGACATCCGCATCGCGTCTACGGAGGCGAAGTTCGTCTGCGCCGGGGTCAACGTCGGCCTGATGGCCTCCACCTATCGGCTGCCCCGGCTGATCGGCATCTCGCGGGCCAAGGCCATGCTGCTGACCGGCCTGCCGCACGACGCGGAGACGGCGGAGCGCTATGGCCTGACCACCGGCCTGCATGCGCCGGAGACGCTGCGTGACGCCGCCATCGCGCTCGCGGAGCGGATCGCGTCGCGCGCGCCGCTGTCAGTAGAGGCCACCAAGCGCACGGCCAACCGCGCGCTGGACCTCTCGCCCGAGGACTGGGGCGCGATCGCCGCGCCGGAGCTGCGGGTGCTGCGGAAATCCAACGACCACAAGGCCGCCGTCGCCGCCTTCCGCGAACGGCGCGAGCCCCGGTTCACGCGCAGCTGAGTAACGCCCGAGGAAAAATAATTCGCACTCTGGATTTCGGAGAATTCCTAGAAATATTCGGTGCTTAGTCCAAAGATGAACCCAGCATAACCGTGACCGGGGGAGCCGTTCAGGCGCCTGCGTGTTTACTCCCGCCTCAAGGCTGGCGCTCCGGTGAGCGACAGATTCCAGAGAAGACTGGAGATAGACATGAAGACCGCTACCATTTCTACGGCCGTGATCGCCGCGCTGGCGGCCGGCACGGTCGCCGTGCCGACGATCTCCACCGCCCAGCCCTACGGCGCTTACCGTGACGACTGCCGCGCCAGGGAGCACTCGAATGGCACGGCAGGGGCGGTGATCGGCGGCATCGCCGGCGCCCTCCTGGGCTCCAGCGTGGCCCCGCACCACGGCAACCGGGCCGGCGGCGCGGCCATCGGCGGCGTGACCGGCGCGGTGGTCGGCAACTCGATCGGCCGCAGCTCCGGCAAGTCGAACTGCTACAACCAGGGCTATTATCAGAACGGCCGCTACTACAGCTACGACCAGCGCCAGGGCTACTACCGGGACGGCCGCTACTACAGCTACGCCCCGACCTACAGCGCGCCGACCTACTACAGCGGCCGCTATGACGGGCGCTACGGCTCCAACACCTACTACGCCCCGCGGTACGACTACCGCTATCAGACGCCCAGCTACTACGACCCCTACTAGGGTCTGGGCGACCAGTGCTTGCAGGCGGCCGTATCCGAGAAGGGTGCGGCCGCCTTCGTGTCAGGCTTCCACCGGTCCGAGCGTCTCATCGAACAGGTCGCGCATGGCGGCCCAGGCCCGGCGGTCGGCGACGGCGTCGTAGTTGAAGCCCGGCAGACCCAGGGCGTCGATGCCGGGGTTCGTGAAGCTGTGGCCGACCCCGCCCAGGACCAACATCTGCCAGTCCGCGCCGGCCGCGGTCATCTCCGCGGCGAACCCGTCGCGCTGCTCCGCCGGGATGATGGGGTCAGCGGAGCCCATGCAGACCAGCACCTTGGCCTTGATGGCGCCCGGCTCCGCGACGCGCGCGGGCAGGAGACCGGAGTGGAAGCCCACGACGCAGGCGAGATCGGCGCCGGTCTTGGCGAGCTCCAGCACGGTCGTGCCGCCGAAGCAGAACCCGATCGCGGCCAGGCGGCCGGCGTCGACGTTGGGCTGGCGCTTGAGCAGGCCGAGGGCGGTGACGGCGCGCGCGCGCAGCTCGTCGGGATCGGCCATCAGACCTTGCAGGATCTGTCGGCTCCGGGCCATGTCGGTCACCGGCTCGCCGAAGGTGTCCATCGCGAAGGCGACGTAGCCCAGCTCGGCCAGCATCCTGGCGCGGTCCTTCGGGTGGTCGGTCATGCCACCGCCTTCGTGGGCGACCAGCACGCCGGGCGCCCGGCGGCCCTTCGAGCCGTCCGCTAGGAAGCCGGTGTAGGGCTTGCCGTTCACCTCGTAGGCGATGGGCGTGAGGTCCATGGGGTTCTCCCTCAGAACGGCTCGACCGTAACCCCCGGCCGCTCGTTGTCCCAGATCATCGAGATGATCCGCCAGCCGGCGTCGCCGTCGTTGTAGAGCTGGATCGAGTTGATCCCGCGCCGTTCGGGCGTCGCGCGGCCGGGCTCGGCGTAGGCTTCGTAGAGGCTCCAGACGTGGGCCATGTTGCCCATGACATCGATTCGGCGGGCGACCTCGACCTCGTAGAAGTCATTGGCGGCGAAGAACGCGGCGGTGTCTGTCCGGTAGTCGGCCTGGTCCATGATCCTGATCCAGGGCGCGCCGGACTCGTCCACGCCCGTGCGCATCTGGCGCGCCTCGGGATGGAACACCTGTCCCTGCCGTGACCAGTCGCGCTGGCCGGCGGGACCGGAGACCATGGCGTACATGGCGTCCACGACGGCGCCGATCGCGGCTTTTTCAGCGGCCCGTTCAGTCGGCATGTCCGCGCCGATCAGGCCCGCTTCGGGATGACGACGTCCATGCGCTCGTAGCCCTTCACGAAGGTCGAATAGACCCGCTTGGGCTCGCCAACCACCTCGATGACCGGGAAGCGCTTCAGGATCTCCTCCCAGATGATCTTCAGCTGCAGCTCCGCAAGCCGGTTGCCCACGCAGCGGTGGATGCCGAAGCCGAACGAGATGTGGGTGCGCGGCCGCTCGCGGTCGATGATGTAGGCGTTGGGGTTCTCGATCACCTCGTCGTCGCGGTTGCCCGAGACGTACCACATGACCACCTTGTCGCCGGCCTTGATGGCCTTGCCGCCGAACTCCACGTCCTCGACCGCCGTGCGGCGCATGTGGGCCAGCGGCGTCTGCCAGCGAATGGTCTCCGAGACCATCGAGGGGATCAGGCCCGGGTTGTCGCGCAGCTTCTGGTACTGGTCGGGGTTCTGGTTCAGCGCCAGGATCGAACCGGAGATGGTGTTGCGGGTGGTGTCGTTGCCGCCCACCGTGAGCAGGACGACGTTCCCGAAGTACTCGCGCGGCTCCATGTTCCGGGTGTCCGGATGGTGCGCCAGCATGGAGATCAGGTCGCCCTGCGGGGGTGCGTTGACCTTCTGGTTCCAGAGCCCCGTGAAGTAGGCGTGGTATTCGGTGAAGATCTGCATCTTCTGCTCGAGGGTCTCCACGATGGCGCCGGGCATCGGGGCCGCGGTCACCACGTCGGACCAGTAGGTGATCTGGCGGCGATCCTCCTGCGGCGCGTCGAACAGCGTCGCCAGCGTCATCGCCGTCAGTTCCTTGGAGACCAGGTCGACCCAGTCGAAGGTCTCGCCGATCGGCAGCCCGTCGAGGATCTGGCCGGCGCGCTGGCGGATCACGGGCTCCAGGTTCATTAGCGCGGCCGGCGAAACGGCGGGCGTGACGGCCTTGCGCTGCACGTCGTGCCGCGGCGGATCCATGGCGATGAACATGGGCAGGGGCTCCATGTTGGTCGCGCCGCCCGTGATGGTGATGCCGCCCTTCAGGTAGTCGGAAGAGAACCGATGGTGATCGGTGTCGATCGCCATGATGTCGTTGTACTTGGTGATCGACCAGTAGGGGCCGAACTCGTGTTCCTCGGTGTAGTGCACCGGGTCTTCGGCCCGCAGGCGCTCGAAGATCGGCCACATGGCGTCGGCCTGGAACAGCTCCGGCTGGGCGGGATCGAGCTTCTCCAGCGGCAGGGAATAGGCCTCTTCACGGGCCTGGGCGCGCACTTGGGCGAGGTTCGCCAGATTGCCATCGGCCATGGTGGGCCCTCCCTGTGAGCTCGATTTGAGCAATGTATAGATCGGCCTTTGTGACGCCCGCGTCAACTTCTGAACGAACCTGAGGGGAGCCCATCCGCCGCCCTGGCGTTCTGCCGCCGCGGGGTGCGGAGGAAAGGCGGAACGTGGCGCAGCGGTGGCCGGAAAGGCTTTGGATCGTCAGGCACGGCGAGAGCGCCGGCAATGTGGCGCGCGACGCCGCCCATGCGGCGGGCCTGGGCCGGATCGATATCGCCGGACGCGACGTGGACGTGCCGCTGTCGAAGCTGGGGGAAGAGCAGGCCTGCGCCCTGGGCCGCTGGTTCGCCAAAATGCCGCCGGAGGAGCGGCCGGAGGTGGTGCTGACCTCGCCCTACCTGCGCGCCCGGACGACGGCCGATATCATGCGCGAGTGCGGCGGGTTCTCGCCCCATGCCGACCGTCCGACGCCCGACGAGCGGCTGCGGGAGAAGGAGTTCGGCATTCTGGATGGCCTGACCGGGCATGGCATCGCCGAGGTCCATCCGCAACAGGCCGAGTTCCGCCGGCTCCTGGGCAAGTTCTATCATCGGCCGCCGGGCGGGGAGAGCTGGTGCGACGTGATCCTGCGGCTGCGCAGCGCGTTGGACACCCTGTCGCTGCACCACGCCGGCGAGCGGGTGCTGATCGTCAGCCACCAGGTGGTGGTGCTGTGCCTGCGCTACCTGCTGGAATGCCTGACCGAGGACGAGATCTTGGCGATCGACCGGGCGGGAGACGTCGCCAACTGCTCGGTCACCGAATACCGCTTCGACCCGAGCGATGGGCCGAGCGGGTCGCTGCGCCTTTGCCGCTACAACTTCATCGCCCCGCTGGAGCGGGCAGGCGCCCCGGTCACTTCGGAGCCCGACGCCGCGGTGGCGGCGCGTTGACCGCGCCCGCGGCGGTCACGCCGGAACTCGTCGCCCGCTGGCGGCTGCCGCCGATCCCCGGCGATGGCGACAAGGAGGCGCGGGGACGGGTGCTGCTGCTCGGCGGCGGGGCGCAGGTGGCCGGCGCCACCCTGCTGACGGCCGTGGCCGCGCTCCGGGCGGGTGCCGGCAAGGTGCAAATCGCGGCTCCGGCGAGCCTCGCGACGCCCCTGGCGCTGGCCGTGCCGGAGGCGCGCGTGATTCCGGCTCAGGAAACGTCGAAGGGCGAATTGGCGCCGGAGGCGGCGGAGGCGCTCGGCGAGGCCTACGCCGCCTGCGAGGCGGCGGTGCTGGGCCCCGGGATGCTGGACAAGGCGATTGCGGGCGAACTGGCGCTGCGGCTTGCGGAGCGGGACGGACCGCCGCTGGTCGCGGACGCCGCGGCGGCGGTGGGGCTGGCGGGCGACGCCGAGCGGGCGAGGGCCCACGGCGGCCGGCTGGTGCTCACGCCGCACCTCGGCGAGATGGCGGCCCTGAGCGGCTGCCCCAAGCAGGAGGTCGAGGCCGATCCATTGGGGCTGACGCGCGCCACGGCGTCGCGGCTGCAGGCCGTGGTGGCGCTGAAGGGCGCGGTGACCTTCATCGTCACGCCGGACGGCCAGGCCTGGCGACACGAGAGCGGCGCGCCCGGCCTGGCGACCGCCGGCTCTGGCGACGTGCTGGCCGGCGTGATCGCAGGCCTGATCGCGCGGGGGGCCGCCCCGGCGCAAGCCGCGGTCTGGGGCGTAGCGGCCCATGGGCTGGCCGGGGTGCGGCTGGCTGGGCGTCTGGGCCGGCTGGGGCTCCTGGCCCGCGAGCTGCTCGACGAGATTGCGCCCGTGCTCAATGCGCTGGAGGGCGAGCCCGCCGCGTGAGATGCAAGGCCGGTGCCCGCCGTCATCGCCATCGACGATCCCGACGATCTGCGCCTGGCGGACTATCGCCAGGTGCGCGAGCGCGATCTGGCAGGGCGCGGCGGCGTCTTCATCGCCGAGGGCGTGGTGGTGCTGGAGAAGCTGGTCGCCGCCGGCCGGCATCCGCTGAGATCCTTGCTGGTGGCGCAAAAGCGCGTCGCCGCGCTCGGGCCATTGCTGGCGCGGCTGGAGCCGATGGTCCCGGTCTATGCCGCCGCCCAAGCGGTCATGGACCAAGTCGTGGGCTTTCCGATCCATCGTGGCGTGCTGGCGGCGGGAGACCGCGTCGAAACCGGGGTCGACGCCTTGCTGGCGGGACTGCCGGCGCGGGCGCTGGTGGTGGCGCTGGCCGGCATCGCCAACCACGACAACATGGGCGGCCTGTTCCGCAACGCCGCGGCGTTCGGCGCGGACGCGGTGGTGATCGACGCGACCAGCTGCGATCCCCTCTATCGCAAGGCCATCCGGGTGTCGGTGGGCGCCGCGCTCACCGTGCCCTTCGCCCGCGTCGGGACGGCGATGGAGATGACGGCGCAGCTCGAGGCGGCGGGGTTCGAGGTCCTGGCGCTCTCGCCGGCTGGGGGGGTCGAGCTTGCGGAAGTGGAGCCGCCGGTCCGCGCGGCGGTGCTGTTCGGCGCCGAAGGGCCGGGCCTGCCGCCCGAAGTGCTGGCGCGCGCCCGGAGCGTGCGGATCGACATGGCGGGCGGCTTCGATTCCCTCAATGTCGCGACCGCCAGCGGCATCGTGCTGCATCGTCTCGCCGCAGGCCGCCGCGCCTCGCGGATAAGCGGCGCTTAACCACCTTGTGATCATGTGCCTGCGCGTGGGCGTTCCCGCCCGCCCGGGAGGATTCATGGCGCGCTCCAAGACGCCAAAGCAGCCTGCCATCGCTCCGCCGCCGGAGCTGGCCGGCTCCGGCCTTGTGTTCGACCGCGTCCGCCGTCTGGCCAAGGCGCTGTTCCCGAGCGCCTGCGACGCCCAGATCGTGCTGGTCGGCGAGGGGCCCGCCTGGCGCAGCCACGATCCCAAAGGCCGGGCTCCGCCCGACGCCCCGGTGGCGCACATCGCGGTGGCCGAGGGTCGCCTTCTCTGGGTGGCCGACGCGCGGGAAGATCCGCGCTTCCGCGACCGTCCGAACGTTAGATCTGGGCGCGTGCTCTTCTACGCCGCCGCGCCAATCCGGCTGGAGGACGGCTCTACGCCCGGCGTGTTCGCGGTCTGCGGCGCCCAGCCGTTGGCGTTCGACGCTCATCTGGCCGACCGCCTGCAGGACCTGGCCGACGTGGTGGCCGACGAATGGAGCCGGGCGCGGGCCCAAGCTGCCCAGGCCGCCGCCCGCCGTGAGAGCGTCGCCGCCCGAAAGATGCTCGCCACCTTCATCGAGGCGGCCCCGATCGCCCTGACGGTCACCGACCTGCAGATGCGGATGATCGCCGCTAGCCCCCGATGGATGGAGGCCCGCGGCCTGGTCGGCCAGCCGGTCATTGGGCGCTCGCTCTACGACCTGACACCGGGAGCGGAAGCCTGGCGCCCCCACTTCGACCGCTGCCTGACGGGCGAGTCGATTCACGCGGACCGGGTGGAGATGGTCCGGCCGGACGGCACGGTGAGGTGGCTGCAGGCGGAGCTCACGCCCTGGCGCGACAGCGCCGGCGCGGTCGGCGGCCTGATCATCACCTCGCACGACATCACCGAGATGGTGGAGGCGCTGGAGCGGACCGGGCGCTCGGAAGAGCGGCTGAAGCTGGCGCTGGAGCTGGCCGACGTCCACGTCTGGGAGCTGGACTTCCGGCGCCGCAAGCTGATCAGCGCCGGCGTCCAGGCAAATTTCTTCTCCGAGGAGAAGGACTACGCGGAGCTGTCCGCGGACATCTGGGCGACCATCGATCCGCGCGACCGGCCTGCGGTACAGGAGGCGTGGGAGCGCCACGTCCGAGGCGAGGCGACCTATCGGCCCGAGTACCGGGTCGTGCGCAACGATGACAAGGAGGTCTGGGTCCAGGGCGCCGTGCGCTACGAGCAGGACGACAAGGGCCGGCCGCAGCGAATGATCGGCGCCCTGCAGAACATCACCCAGCGCAAACAGGCCGAGAAGGCGCTGATCCAGGCCAAGGAAGAGGCGGAAACCGCCACCCGCGCGAAGAGCGCCTTCCTGGCCACCATGAGCCACGAGATCCGCACGCCGCTGAACGGGGTGCTGGGCATGGCCCAGGCGATGGCCGTCGACGACCTTTCCGCGTCGCAGCGGGAGCGCCTGGACGTCATCCGCCAGTCGGGCGAAAGCCTGCTGGCGATCCTCAACGACGTGCTGGACCTTTCCAAGATCGAGGCCGGGAAGCTGGAGCTGGAGCAGGCCGAGTTCGACCTGGAAGAGACGGCGCGCAACGCGCTGAGCGCCTTCGCCGCCACGGCGCAGGCGAAGGGCCTGTCGCTGAGCCTGAACGTGCAGCCGGCGGCCCGCGGGGTCTATCTGGGCGACAGCGTCCGGGTCCGGCAGATCCTCTACAACCTGATCTCCAACGGACTGAAGTTCACCGAGAACGGCGGCGTGAAGGTGACGCTGGGCCGGCGCGGCAAGGCGCTTCGGCTGCGGGTGGCCGACAGCGGCATCGGGGTCGCGGCGGGCAAGCTCGCGGGCCTCTTCCAGAAGTTCGAACAGGCCGACGCATCGACCACGCGCCGCTACGGCGGAACGGGGCTGGGCCTGGCCATCTGCCGCGACCTCACCGAGCTGATGGGCGGGCAAATCCGCGCCGAGAGCCGGCTGGGCGAAGGCGCGACGTTCACGGTGGACCTGCCGCTGGAGCGCGTCGGCGACGCCCCGAGCCGCCAGCCGCTGCTGCTTGCGCCCGAACCCTCGGGCGCGCCGCACCACGTCAAGTTGCGCGTCCTGGCGGCCGAGGACAACGGCATGAACCAGCTGGTGCTGCGCACCCTGCTGGCCCAGGTCGGCGTCGAGCCGGTGATCGTCGGCAACGGCCGCGAGGCGGTCGAGGCTTGGGCCCGCGAGCCCTGGGACCTGATCCTGATGGACGTGCAGATGCCGGAGATGGACGGCCCCACCGCCGCCGGCATGATCCGCGCTCGCGAGCGGGCCGAGCGCCGGGCGCGTACGCCGATTGTCGCGCTCACCGCCAACGCCATGGCGCACCAAGTCGCGGAGTACGTCCAGGCCGGCATGGACGACTTCGTCGCCAAGCCCATCGAGGCGGCCCGGCTCTATGCGGTGATCGAGGCGGCCCTGACGCGGGCCGAAGAGGCGAGGTCCGCCGCGGCATAGCCCTCCCGGCGGCGGGTGTGTGCGCGCCGCCGGGAAGGACCGCCGGTCCGGGCGACGCCACTGACGCCGTCCCGACCGAGGCTGCACCCGAAAATGCGGGCCGCAGCTATCCGAATTCGAACGCTGAGATCGCCACATCCATGGCGACGTCGCGGAACACCTGCTTGCCCGGTTCGCCCTCGGCGGCCCCGGCGGCGACGAACAGGGGCGCCAGGTGCTCCTCGCGCGGGTGGGCTTCGCGGGCGTAAGGACCTCTGTCCCAATTCCGGATCGCCTCGTCGCGTAGGCCAGGATCGGCGAGCGACTGGGCGAGCCAGGCGTCGAACGCCTCGGACTTTGCGGTGAAGGCGGGCGAGAAGCCGCGCATGTTGTGCCAGCTCATCCCCGAGCCCACGATCAGGACCCCTTCGTCGCGCAGAGGCTTGAGCGCCCGTCCGGCGGCCAGGTGGGCCTCCGGGTCGAGATCCGCCCGCAGCGAGAGCTGCACCACTGGGATGTCGGCCTCAGGCGTCACCAGCTTCAGCGGAACGAACACGCCGTGGTCGTAGCCGCGCTGCGGATCCTCGGCGGCCGGCAGGCCGGCCTGGCCGAGGAGATCGCGCACCCGCTTCGCCAGCACCGGTGAGCCGGGCGCATCGAAGGTCAGGCGATAGGTCTGCTCCGGGAAGCCGTAGTAGTCGAAGATCAGCGGCGGTCGCTGGGCGGAGCCGACGGTGAACCGCGGCTCCTCCCAGTGGCCGGAGACGACCAGGATGGCCTTGGGCCGCTCGGGCAGGGTGGCGACCAGGCCTTTCAGCCAGGCGGCGGTCCTGTCCCAGGTGTCGGCCGGTCCGCGGGTCCAGTCCATGAAGAAGCATGGACCCGCGCCGTGCGGGATGAAGAGGGTGGGCAGGGTCATCACGCGGCGACGAGCGCGGCCTCCGCGAGCTGGGTCTCGATCCAGTCGGCGAACGTCCTGGCGAAGCCGGTCAGGAACTCGCGCGTGCCCTCGTTGATCAGCTCGCCGTTCGCATCGAACAGGGTGGCGACCTGGCCGACGTAGGCCTCGGGCTGGTTGAGCGTCGGCATGTTCAGGAAGACCAGTGACTGACGCAGCTGGTTGCCGGCGCCGAAGCCGCCCATTGCGCCTGGCGAATTGGCGACCACCGCGGCCGGCTTGCCGTTGAACACGCTCTGGCCATAGGGGCGCGAGCCCACGTCGACGGCGTTCTTCAGCACGCCGGGGAGGCCGCGGTTGTATTCCGGGACCACGAACAGCACGGCGTCGGTCGCCTTCACGCGGTTGCGGAAGTCGGTCCACTCCCGGGTGGGCGTGGCTTCCAGGTCCTGGTTGAAGTGCTGCAGCTGGCCGATCTCGACGAAATCGAACGCGAGGTTCGGCGGGGCGACAGCGGCGATGGCGTTCGCCAGCTTGCGGCTGAAGGACTCCTTGCGGAGGCTGCCGACGATGACGGCGACGGTGCGTTTCTGGGCCATGGGATGTGCTCTCTGTCCGGTTGACGGCGTGGAGATGGGCCCATCCCCAACCGTTGATAATCGGCGATCTGTGGATAAGTATGTTTCCGAAGAGGAAGCAATCAGCCGATGGACCGCTTCGACGAGATCAACGCCTTCGCGGCCGTGGCGGACGCACGCAGCTTCACGCAGGCCGCGCGGCGCTTGGGCGTTTCTTCAGCGCAGGTCTCCAAGCTGGTCGCGCGGCTGGAGAACCGGCTGGGCGCGCGGCTGCTGAACCGCACCACGCGCGACGTCTCCTTGACGGACACCGGCCGGGCGTATCTGGAGCGGGCGCGGACGCTGCTCGACGACTTCGAGGCGCTGGAGGGCTCGGTGCGCGACCAGGGTGGGCCGCGGGGCCTGCTGAAGGTCTCCGCGCCGGTGTCGTTCGGCGCCAGTCAACTGACGCCGGCTCTCCTGGACTTCGCGGCGGCCTATCCGGACGTGTCGCTGGATGTCTCCTCGACGGATCGGATGGTCAACCTGGTTGAGGAGGGCTTCGACGTGGCGGTGCGGATCGGCGACCTGCCGGATTCCTCCGTGATCGCCCGCAAGCTGGCGGCGGTGCGGATGGTCACCTGCGCCGCCCCCGAGTACCTGGACCGCGCCGGGACGCCCGCGACGCCGCAGGACCTCGCGGGCCACGAGGCGATCATCGACACCAATGCGCGCGAGCCGACGGTCTGGGGCTATGGGCCGCCGTCGGACCGCATCGAGGTCCGGGTGCACGGCCGGCTGCGGTTCGCCGGCGCCGACGCCTGCGTGGCGGCCGCCGAGCGAGGGCTGGGGGTCACCCGGACGCCGGCGTTCGCGGCAGCCGACGACCTGCGCGCCGGGCGGTTGATCCCGCTGCTCTGCGCCTACGAACCGCAGCTGATCCACGTGCACGCCGCCTATCCGCACGCCCGGCACCTGGCCGCCAAGGTGCGCGCCTTCGTGGACTTCCTGGCCGAGCGCTATTCAGGGGAGCCGGCGTGGCATCAGGGTTGGGGCGAGGCGCACGCCTGAGCCTTACTCAGCCCGCCTTCGCCTTGCCGGCCTTCCGAGCCGCCAGGTACCGGGCCATGGATGTCATTGGCTCGTCAGTGCTCCAGGCGTCCTCGAACGCCTCGATGCCGGCGGCGATCGCTTCGCGTGGCGGCAGCTGCTCCCACTGCTGGATCAGCGCCTTCTGCAACTGTACGGCCCGCGGCTCGGCTTCGAGCAGCTTGTCCAGCAGATCCTCGACGGCGGCGTAGAGCAGGGCGTGGGGATGGACCTCCTCCACCAGTCCCCAGACCAGCGCCTGGTCCGCGCCGAAGGTCTCGCCGGTCATCAGGATCCGCCGCGTGCGGCCCCAGCCGATCAGGTATGGCAGGAGGGCGGCCTCGACCACTGAGGGGATGCCCAGCCGCACCTCCGGCATGCCGAACTGGGCGCTCGCCGAGGCTATCCGCATGTCGCACGCCGCCGCCACCTCCAGGCCCGCGCCCAGGCACCAGCCGTTGATCGCCGCGATCACCGGCACGGGCGTCTCGCGGATCGCCCTGCAGCAGCCGTGCACCTTGGAGATGAAGGCGCGCGCCGCCTCCGGCCCGTCTAGCTCGGCCATCTCGTCGATGTTGGCCCCGCCGATGAAGGCCTTGTCCCCGGCCCCGCAGAGCACGACCGCGCGCAGCGCCAGGTCTGCGGCCAGCCCTCGGAACAGGTCGATGAACTGGCCCATCAACGCCGAGGAGAGGCTGTTGAGCTTCTTCTCGTTATGGATGGTGACGAAGGCGATGCGTCCGCGCGCGTGCTGCTCGTAGCGGACCTTGACGTAGGAGATCATTGATCAGTTGGCGCTTTGATGGTGTGCTGAGGGGAACCAGGAGAAGCGGAAATGGCCGACGGCAACATCACCAAGGATATCCTCTACGACGCCGTCGCGCCCGACGATTTCGAGTCCATGCTGGAGCTCGACCGCTACAACGCCCGCTCCACGGCGTTCGACAAGATCATCTCGGCGACCCACGACCATTTCTGGGACCCGCTGGACCCCAAGTACATCGACTTCTCCGAGCCCTGGGACATGGAGAACGAGGCGCTGCTGCCCGACGACCAGGTGCTGAGCCTGGGCGTGCCCTATGTCCTGAACCACCTCGAGAAGACCGGCCAGAAGGCGAAGTTCATCAACGAGATGGCGCTGTGGAACTTCTCGTCGATCCTGCACGGCGAGCAGGGCGCGCTGAACCTCTCGGCGTCGCTGTGCCACGTGCTGAAGGACCAGGGCGCGCAGGAGTACGCGGCCAACCAGACCCGCGAGGAAGCCCGCCACGTCACCGCCTTTGCGCGTTACATCAAGGCCCGCTGGGGCCGGCCGCGGCCCTGCGGCGTGGTGTTGCAGCAGCTGCTGGTGGACATCATCTCGGCGCCCGAGGTCTACAAGAAGATCATCGGCATGCAGATGCTGGTCGAGGGCCTGGCCATGGGCGCCTTCGCCACCGGCTTCCAGTACAACCGCGACCCGCTGGCCAAGAAGCTTTTCCAGCTGGTGATGACCGACGAGGCCTTCCACCACAAATTCGGGAAGATCTGGGCCGACCGCACCATCCCGAAAATGAGCCAGGCGGAGCGCGAGACGGTCGAGGACTGGGCCGCCCACTGCTTCCAGTCGCTGCTCTTCAACCTCGGCAACCCGCAGCAGCAGGCCGGGGTCTACCGCGACTTCGGCATGGATCCCGAGATCGTGCTGGCCGGGGTGCGCGAGATCATCCAGAACGACGACGCCCGGCGCGAGCGGCTGAAGAGCCAGACCAACATCTTCCGGGTGCTGATCAAGACCCTGCTCAACGCCGGCCTGATCACCGACCGCACGCGGGCCTTCTACGCCACCTACGTCGACATGGACGAGCTGAAGGGCGAGGGCGACAAGATGGTCGGCGACGACATCGCCGAGGAGGGCATCAAGTACCTCCAGGAGATCAACTTCAAGGACCGCGCCCGCGCCGTCAGCATCGCGGCGGAGTAGGGCCTCCTAGTTCGGCAACGCCTGCAGCCAGCTGACCACCAGCCCGGCCAGGGCGATCCGGTGATCTGAGAACGGGTGGTCGGTGGGCAGCGTCACGTCGGTGACGTGGCCGCCGGCGGCGGCGACGGCCTGGGCGATGGCGTGGTTCTCGGCGCCGTTGGCCTTGGCCGCGCCGATCACCAGCAGGGGCGCCGCCGTCAGGCGCGGAGCCCAGCCGCGGACGTCCCAGTCCTTTTGGTGGACCACTGCCTCGTCCACCACGGAGATCGGGGTGGCCCCGGCCAGCGAGTTGCCGAAGTCGTCGAAGCGCAGCTCGGCGGCCTGCTTGCGAGCGGCGGGCTCCAGGGCGCTGAGTTGGGCGCCGGTCCTCCCGGCGTTCCAGCCGTCCAGGAAGATCACCCCGGCCAGCGCCTTGTCGTCGCGCGCGGCCGAGACGGCGGCGAACCCACCCATGCTGTGGCCGGCCAGGACGATGCGACGGGTGTCGATACCGAACTTTGCCGCGATCTTGGGGTCGCGCACGAAGGCCTTGGCGGCCTGCGCGTCCTCCTGGACGTGGGCGATGGAGAAGGTCCCTGGGCTGCCCCACGAGCCGCGGTAGTGCAAGGTGAGCACGTTCCAGCCGGCGCGGCGGATCGCCTGGGCCAGGTCGAGGTTCTGCTCGTTGCCCGGCAGGCCATGGAACAGCACCACCGTCGGATGCGGGCCGGCGCCGCCGGCGAGGTAGAAGAGGGCGTTCATGCCCACGCCGCCGCTCGGCGCCAGCACCTGGCTCTGGTGCGGCGGATGGGCGGCGTCCGTGGTCGGGTCGCTGACCACCGGCGCCGGAATGGCCTGGCCCCAGGCGGTGGCGGCCAGCGCCAATGGCGCGAGCGCCAGTGCGGCCGCGATCATCATCCTGCGCATCGCGACTATCCCCCGGGTCCAGCGGCCAAGCTAGGCGCCGCTGCCGCCCGCCGCAACCGATGAAGCGTGCGCCGGCGCGTCCAGGCGATCCTTCATCATCTGCAGCGCGGCCTCCAAGGCGGCCAGCCGCACCTTCGCCCGGCCGATGTCGCCGAGGCGCAGGATCTTGTGCCGGATGGGCTCGCCCCGGCGGGCGGTGGCGAAATGCACGAGGCCCGCGCGAGCGGGGTCGCCATCCGTGAACCCGGTGACCGACACGGCAAGGTCGGCGTGGGAATGGGCGATCGCGCCTTCCGCCATGGCCCGGGCGGAGCGCTCCGAGACCGCGCCGTCGTTGTCGAGCACCTCGCGTGGCACGCCCAGCATCTCGGCCTTGGCGTCGTCGGTGTAGGTGACGAAGCCGCGCTCGAAGGCGTGGCTCAGGCCGGGGATGTCGGTGAGCAGGGACGCCAGCAGCCCGCCGGTGCAGCTCTCGGCGGTGGCCAGCTTGAGCTCCTGGTCGCAGGCCTGGCGAAGCACGGCCTTGGCGAGGTCGTCGACGCGGTTCGGGATGGCGGGGTCGAGGGCTTCGGCCATGCCCAGGCTGAACCCCGAGCCGGCGGGGCGGTTCCGCTTGATTTTACGTCCGGCGGCGGCTCGTTAGGTTCTCATGGGTGCAGGCAGGACAGGCGCAGAGGTCATCGTGGCGGGTGAGGGCGCGCTCGGCCTGAGCTGCGCCTTGGCGCTCGCCGACGCGGGCTGCCGGGTGACCGTGTGCGATCCGCAGACCGTGGGGCAAGCTTCGGCCGTGGCCGCCGGCATGTTGGCGCCGGTGTTCGAGGCGGCGCTCGAGCCGGAAATCGCGCCGGCGCTGGACCTGCTGCTGGCGGCGCGGAACCTCTGGCCGGCCTTGGCGGGGCGGACCGGAGCCTTCCTGGATCGGTCGGGCGCCGTAGCGGTGGGTGCGGAGCCGTGGCTGGCCGGCGTCAGCGGTGCGCTCGGGCGGCTGGGATTCCGGCCGACCGAGCTGGGCCGTGCGAGCCTCGACGAGCTGGCTCCTGGCTTGGCGCAAGATCTCGGGCGCGGGCTGCTGGTGCGGGAGGACTGGCGCGTCGAGCCGGCCGCCGCTTTGCTGGCGCTGCGCCGCGCGACGGAGGCGGCCGGGGCGCGGTTCTCGAACCGTCCCGTCACGGCGCGCGGCAAGGCCGACTGGCTGGTGATCGCAACGGGCGCCGATCAGGCTCTCGCCGACGTCGCGCCGGAGCTCGGCCGGGTCGCGCCGATCAAGGGGCAGATCCTGCACTATGCCGAAGTCGGCGGACCGCGCGTGAGCCTCAGGACCGAAGGCGCCTACGCCGTCGCCGCGCCGGGCGGGCTGGCGGTGGGCGCGACCATGGAGCCCGGACGGGACGACACTGACGTGGACCCCGCGGCCCTGGCGCCGCTGTCGAAGACGGCCGGCCGGCTGTTCCCGGCGTTGGCGAGCGCGGCCTTCGGCACAGCGGCCGGCGTGCGCGCAGCGACACCGGATGGGTTGCCGATGGTGGGCTTATCGAGCGCGCCTGGCGTGGTGCTGGCGGTGGGCGCGCGGCGCAACGGCTGGCTATTGGCGCCCTTGGTGGCCAAGGTCGTCGCGACTTGCGTGACCGGGCGCGATCCTGGCCCCTATGCGGCGCGGCTCGATCCGGGCAGGTTCGCGGCCAGTGGAGGGCTCGGGGAGGCGCGATGAACGGCTTCTGGTTCACCGATGAGCAGCAGGCGATCCGCGACAGCGTGCTGAAGCTCTGCGCGGGCTTCGACGACGCCTACTGGCGCCGGACTGACGAGACCGGCGAGTTCCCCGAGGCCTTCGTGGCGGCCATGACCCAGGCCGGCTGGCTGGGCGCCGCCATGCCGGTGGAGCTGGGCGGCTCTGGCCTGGGCGTCACCGAGGCGGCCATCGCGATGCAGGCGGTGGCCGAGAGCGGCGCGGGCTTTTCGGGCGCCAGCGCCCTGCACCTGAACATCTTCGGCCCGATGCCGCTGGTGAAGTTCGGCACCGAGGCCCAGAAGCGCTGGCTGATTCCCCGCCTGATCTCCGGCGAGGACAAGATGTGCTTCGGCGTCACCGAGCCCGACGCCGGCCTGGACACCACCAGCCTGTCGACGGCGGCCGTGCGCACGAACGAGGGCTACGTCATCCGCGGCCGGAAGATGTGGACGACGATGGCGCAGCGGGCGACCAAGATGCTGATCGTGGCCCGTACGACGCCGCGCGCCGAGGTCAAGAAGGCGACCGACGGGATCAGCCTGTTCTACGTCGACTTCGACCGCGAGAAGATCCAGGCGACGCCGATCCCGAAGATGGGCCGCAAGGCGGTGGAATCGAACTCGGTGTTCATCGACGACCTGCACGTGCCGGCCGAAGCCCTCGTCGGCGAGGAGGGGCGGGGCTTCCACTACCTGCTGCAGGGGCTGAACCCGGAACGGGTGCTGATCGGGGCGGAGGCGGTGGGCCTGGGGCGCGCGGCGCTGCGCAAGGCGGCGGGTTACGCCAAGGAGCGAAAGGTGTTCGGCCGGCCGATCGGGCAGAACCAGGGCGTCGCCCATCCGCTGGCGCGGGCCTGGGCGGAACTGGAGGCCGCCAACCTGATGGCGTTCAAGGGCGCCGCCCTCTACGACGCGGGGCGCGAGTGTGGGGCGGAGGCCAACGCGGCCAAGTACCTGGGCGGCGAGGCCTGCTTCCGCGCCTGCGAGGCGGCGGTGATGGCGCATGGCGGCATGGGCTACGCCAAGGAGTTCGACGTCGAGCGCTACTTCCGCGAATCGCTGATTCCGCGCCTGACGCCGGTGAGCCGCGAGATGATCTTCAACTTCATCGCGGAGCGGGTGCTGGGTCTACCGAAGAGCTACTGAATCAAGGCGTTATTGGCCCAGGCTGAAGCGGATCGGAATCGTCACCGTGGCCCCGTCCACCGGCTTTCCGTCCACTGTCTGCGGACTCATCAGGAAATAGCGGGCGAGCTTGAGGGCTGCGGCTCCGAAGGCCGGACTGCTGGTCGCCGCGACCCGGCAATCGCGCACCCGGCCGCTGGCCGCGACGTCGCAGGACAGGGTGGCCGACCCGCTGACGTTGGCGCGCAGTTCCCGGTCGGGATAGGCGCCCGCCATCTCCTCGGCGCTGGGGCGGCGAAGCCACGACGGGTTGCCGATCACGTGCGGCGGCGCCGGCGGATCGGCCGGCGCCACGGTGGGTGCGACCGTCTCGATCGGACCTTCCACTGATCGAGGCGTTTCCAGCGTGTTCGCGGCCAGTGGCGGGATCGGCGGGGTGAAGCGGACAACCGGCGCATGGATCGGGGGCGCCTTCTCGATGATCGGTTTCGGCGTGTCGTGTTTCGGGAGCTTGACCAGCGGGCCCACGACGATCGGACCTTCAGCGATCACCTCCGGCGACGGCGGATTGAACTTCGCGTAGGCCAGGTAGGCCACCACGCCGACGTGCAGGGCGATGGACATGCCGACCGCCATGCGGATGTGCGGCGGCAAGCGCCGAGGGGCGTCGGACCCGAAACCGAGGGGGAAGACCTGACGGATGACCATGATCGCGCGTCCTCATTGGGGCTGAGAAACGACATCTCACAGCTGTAATCTGACGCCCGGACGCGGGCCGCGTCAACGGAAATTTACAGTCGTAGCATGGATGGCGGCCATACGCCGTGTTCCGCTGCGGTTCATCTGCTTCGGCGCACGCTGGTCGGCCAAATGGGAACAGCCCCGCTGCTCAGGGAATTTGAACGCCCATGACCCATCGCACCTTGCTTCTGACCGCCGCGGCCGTCGCCGCCCTGGGCCTTTCGGCCTGCGAACGCGCCGTCCAGCAACCGCCCGCCACGGGCGCGCCGATCGCCAGCCTGCCGCTGGCCCAGGCCACGCCGCCCGCCTACCAGCCCGCGCCCGCCGCCGACCAGCTGCCGCCGGGCCCGCCGTTGCGGCGTGCGCGGCCCAACCGGCCGCTCTACGCCTACGTCGACGACGCCTACATGATCGGCGACGCCTTCGGCGACAGCCCGCCGGACTACACCGTGGACTACGACGGGACCTATCCCTGGGTCTGGCGCTCGTCCTACGGCGCCTACCGCGTGGCCGAGGAGACGCCCTACGGCTGGCGCGAGTACTACTACCGCGGCGACGCGGACTATCCGTTCCTGGTGCGCGACGCCGACTACGCCTACGCCTACGACGGCCCCGAGCTCGTGGCGGTCTACGACGCCTATGGCCGGCCCTATTCCAACTACGCCCCGACCCTCCTGGATTACGCGGCCCGCTACTTCCTGCGCGGCCAGGGCCTCTATGACGCCGCCGTCCACCGCGAGCGCCGGGCCGCCTACGCCGCCGACTGGCGGGCGAACCGCGGCGACTTGCTGGCCGTGCAGCAGCAGTGGGCCGCCGAGCAGCAGCGCAATGACGAGTGGCGTCAGTGGCGCGAGCAGAGCCAGGCGCAGGACCAGCAGCGGCAGGTCGCCTGGAACCAGGAACGCAGCCTCAGGCAGGCCTACGCCGCCCGCATGGCTCCGCTGATCGCCGCCGCGCCGGCGATTCCGCAGCCGCGGCGCGAGCCGACGCCCGCCTTCGCCGTTCAGCAACGGACCGCGGAAGGCTATCGCGGTGGGCAGGGCGGCTTCGCAGCCCAGCCCCAGCAGCAGATTCTGCGGACGCAAGCCGCGGAGCGGAACGCGTTCGAACAGCGCCGGCTGGCGGAGGAATCGGCCCGGCTGCAGCAGCGCGGGCAGATGGACCGCTTCCGCCAGGATCGTCTTGAGCAGCAGGCGGACATGGCTCGCGCCAACGACGTCCGCGCGCAGCAGCGCTTCCAGGCGGAAGCCGCCAATCGCCAGTTCGCCGCTGAGCGCGGCCGCGCGCGCGAGGAGGCAGGTCGCCGGCAACAGGCCGAACAGGCCCGCCAGGCCGCATTCGCCCAGCGCGCCGAGCATGAGCAGCGGGCGCAGGCGGAGCGTGCGGCGCACGACCAGCAGCAGCGGGCCTTCGCCGAGCGCGCCCAGCGCCAGCAGCAGGCCGAGGCCGAGCAAGCCGGCCGCGAGCGGCAGGCCTTCGCCGCCAGGGCGCAGCATGAACAGCAGGCGCAGGCCCAGGCGATGCGCGCCCAGCGTGAGCAGCAGGCGCAGGCCGAGCGGGCTGGCCGCGAGCAGCAGGCCCAGGCCGCCCGGGCGCAGCGCGAGCAGCAGGCCCAGGCCCAGGCGATGCGCGCCCAGCGTGAGCAGCAGGCTCAGGCGGAACACGCCCAGCGCCAGCAGCAGGCCGAGGCGGCCAGAGCCCAGCATGAGCAGCAGGCGCAGGCCGAGAACGCTCGCCGAGCCGCCGAGCAGCAGCAACGTCAGGCCCAGGCCGCCCACGCTGCACAAGCCCAAGCCGCCCAGGCTGCGGCCCAGCATGGCCAGCCCGCTGCGGCTCAGGCTGGGGAGCAGCACGGCCCGGGCGGCGGGAATGGCGGCGGTCCGCACGGACAGAGCCACGGCCACGGCAAGCCGGAGAAGTAGCCGGCCGCCTGTAAGAAATCCGGCCCCGCTCCGACTAACCTCACTGAACGGAGCGGGGACCTGAGGGACTTGTCGTCACGCGAACAGGATGAGCGCTACGCCGCGGCGGCCGCCGAGTTCGGACCGGCGATCGAGCGGCTGGCGCGCGCCTACGAGGCGGCGCCCGACGCCCGCAGCGACCTCATCCAGGACATCCACGTGGCGCTGTGGCGCAGCCTGCGCGGCTTCGATGGCCGCTGCTCGCTGCGCACCTGGGTCTACCGGGTGGCCCACAACACCGCCGCCGGCCATGTGCAGCGCCGCCGCCGCTGGCGGGGCGAGCAGCAGGCGGGGGAGGACGCTCTCGCGGCGGTGGCCGGCGACGACGATCCGGAAGCCGCGGTCGGCGAGCGGCGGGCGCTCGAGCGGCTGATGGCGCTGATCCACGAGCTCGGCCCGCCTGACCGGCAGGTGGCGCTGCTTTATCTCGAAGACCTCGACGCCGCCGCCATCGGCGAGATCACCGGCCTCTCGGCGGGCGCCGTCGCCACCAAGATCCACCGCCTGAAGGCCCTGCTGGCCCGACGGTTCGCTGAAGGAGGCCGCGCATGAGCCAGCCGCCTGACGATCACCTGAAAGCCCTGTGGCAGGGCCAGAAAACGGAGCAGATCCCGATGTCCGTCGAAGCCATCCGCGCCCGCGCCGGCGCCTACACCGGTCGCCTGCGCCGGTTCTACCTGCTGGCCTCCGTGCTGTGGGCCGCCGAGACGGTGTTCTTCGCCTTCGCCGCCTGGACGGCGCGCAACGACACGATTCGCGCGGGCGACCTGATGATGATTCCGGCCCTGGCCTGGATGATCTGGCGCAGCCGCGAGCGCTGGCCCGGCGCGTTGCCGGACGACCGCGCTTCGGCCGCCGTGCTGATCGACTTCCACCGCCGCGAGCTGATGCGCCAGAGGTTCCGGGGCTCGGCCATGGTGATCACGCTCGCGCCCACGCTGCTCGCCATGGCGGTCATGCTGGTCGGCATGCACAGTCCGGACGACCCCCAGACGCTCGCCCAGTGGGCGCCGATCATTGCGCTGACCGCGCTGTGGATGGGGCTGTTCTGGTGGATCGTCCGGCGTCAACAGCGCAAGCTGCGGCGGCAGATCGAGGAGGTGGAGGCAACCCGCCTGGACTGACCGTACGCATGGTTAGCGCCGCATTAACCATGACCGGTCAGGACTCCTCGGCATGGCGGTCGAGGGAATCCGGGGCGTAGTGGAGGCGGCGATCCAGCGCGCCAGCCAGGCCACGGGCGTCGATTTCTCGTTCCTGATGAAGACCGCTGGCCGCGAGAGCGGGATGAACCCCGGGGCGAAGTCCGGCGCGTCCTCGGCGGCCGGCCTCTTTCAGTTCGTCGAGCAGACCTGGCTCTCCACGCTGAAACAGCATGGCGCCAAGTACGGCTACGCCCGCTACGCCGACCTGATCTCGAAGAGCGGCGACGGCCGCTACCACGTGCCCGGCGAGGAGGCGCGCCGCGCGGTGATGGACCTGCGGCTCGACCCGCACGCCGCCTCCTTGATGGCCGGCGAGCTGACCTCGGATTCGGCCGCCTACCTGAAGGGCCGCACCGGCCGCGCGCCCACCGCCGGCGAGCTCTACGCCGCGCACTTCCTGGGGCCGCAGGGCTCGGCGAAGCTGATCGAGGCCGCCCAGCGCCAGCCCGGCGCGGCGGCCGCCCAGCTGTTTCCCGACGCCGCCCACGCCAACAAGGCGATCTTCTTCACCGACGGGCGTCCGGCCACCGTGCGCGAGGTCTACGCCAACCTGACCAAGGCCGTGGGCGCAGGCCAGGCCGCCGAGCCCGCCGCCTCGCCCCGCGCCGATCCGGACGGCGGCTTCATCCAGTACGCCTCGGCCCGCAGGCTCGACCGGCAGATGCAGCAGGAACAGCTGATCGGCCTCATCCTGCGCGGCGCGCAGCCGTCCGATCAGGTCGGCATCGGCAGCCGGCTCACGGGCTCGCTGTTCACCACGGAGATGCTGCGGGTGCTTTCCGAGAGCCGCGGCAGCTAGACCCTGTCCCGATTGGCTTGAATCAGGCCAATCGGGATGAACAGGGTCATCGCTGATATCTGGAGCCCTTCTTGTCCGCTCACGATCATCGATCGTGAGCGGGAAGGGCTCTAGGCCGCCGCGCCGGCCTCGACCATCGCCTCGATCTCGCCCGCGCCGTAGCCGATCTCGGCCAGCACCTCGCGCGTGTGCTCGCCCAGCCTCGGCGAGCGCGGGCGCACGGTCGCGTCGGCGCCCGGGAAGCGGGCCGGCGCGGCGGGCGAGGGATAGGTCCCGCCCTCGCCATCCTCCACCTGCACGATCGCGCCCGAAGCCATCACCTGCGGGTCAGCGGCGACCTGAGCCGGGGTCTGCACGGGCGACCAGACCAGGTCGGCGGCGTCCAGCCTGGCGGCGATCTCGGCGAAATCCATGGTGGCGAACGCCTTGTCGAACTCGGCCACCAGAATCGGCGAGTTCTCCCGCCGCGCGCGGCTGGTGGCGAAGCGCTCGTCCTCGGCCAGATGGCTGAGGCCGGCGATCTCGGCGAACGCGAGCCAGTCCTTGTTGCCCTGCCGCGGGTTGTGGATGAACCAGTGCTCGTCGCGGCTCTTGTAGAAGGTGGCGATCGGATTGATGGGCCGCTCGCGGGTGCGGATCGAGGCCAGCCGGCCGAACTTCAGCTGCACCGCCAGGTCCGAGCCCATGGTGTAGACGCCGGTGGCCAACAGCGACGTCTGCACGAAGCGGCCCTTGCCGGTCTGCTCGCGCTCATAGAGCGCCGCCAGCGTCGCCGAGACCGTGGCCAAGGTGGTGATGTGGTCGCCGAAGCCGGAGCGCAGGATGAACGGGTCCTGGCCCTTGGGCGCGGTCATGTGGGCGACGCCCGCGCGGGCCCAGAAGGCGGTGACGTCGAAGCCGGGCTTGTGCGCGTCGGGCCCCTCCAGCCCGTAGCCGGTGACCAGGGTGTAGACCAGCCGCGGGTTGGCGGCGCGCAAGGTCGCCTCGTCGAGGCCGGCGCGCTTCAAGGCCGCGGGGCGCACGTTGGTGATGAAGACGTCGGCGGAGGCGGCCAGCCTGGCCAGCGCCTCGCGCCCCTCGGGCTTGCCGACGTCCAGCACCACGGCGCGCTTGCCGCGGTTGTCGAGGTCGAACGTCGGGTTGCCGGAAAGCTCGGCCTTCACGTCCGCGAAGGCGTGGCGCATGGCGTCGCCGCCCGGGCGCTCGATCTTGATCACGTCCGCGCCCCAGTCGCCCAGCATGCAGGCCGCGCCCGGGGCTGCGATGTAGGAGGCGAATTCGACGACCTTCAGGCCCTGCAGCAGCACGTGGAACCCCTCGCGGATCTCAGCCGGAAGGCAATCTAGCGGCGGGTCCCCACGATTCCGAACCAATTCCTTAATCCACAGATTCGCGCTTAACCCCTCGCTAAGCATGACGGCCGATCCTGAGGACTCGTGGGAGCTTGGCCAGGGGTGGCTTCAGCGCCCGCATCGGGGACGGGGCATGGCGACCACGCGCTCAGCGCTGACGGAGGAGGATATCCGCACGCTGGTGAAGGGCGCGACCGCCGATGAGCGGGCGGCCTCGGCGATGAAGCTGTGCCAGGCGATCGGCTCGCAGCCGCTGAGCGACGAGGACCGCGAGACGGCCGCCGAGATCCTGCGGATCGTGGCCCGCGACGCCGCCGAGCTGGTTCGCCGGGCGGTGGCGGTGACCCTGAAGGATTCGCCGCTGGTGCCGCGCGACGTGGCGCTGAAGCTCGCCCGCGACGTCGAGGGCATCTCGCTGCCGCTGCTGAACTGGTCGCCGGCGTTCACCGACGAGGACCTGGCCGAGATCGTCCGCCTGGGCGGGCCAGTCCGCCAGCTGGCCATCGCGCGCCGGCCGCGGCTGTCGCGGACCGTGACCGACGCAATCGCCGAGCACGGCTCCGAGCGGGCGGTGACCGCGGCCTGCGCCAACGACAACGCCGACTTCGCCGAGGGCGCCCTGCAGCAGGTGGTGGCCCGCTTCGCCGAGCAGGAGCGCGTGCTGCAGGCGGTCGCCTATCGCCAGGTGCTGCCGCTATCGGTCACCGAGAAGCTGATCACCCTGGTCGGCGACCAGCTGCGCGACCACCTGATCGCCCATCACGCCGTCGCGCCGGAGGCGGCGATGGAGGTCGCCCTGGGCTCCGCCGAGCGGGCGACGGTGGACTTGGTGGAGCAGGCGGCCCGCACCGCTGACGTGAAGGGTTTCGTGGCCCACCTGAACGCGTCGAAGCGGCTGACTGCCTCCCTCCTGCTGCGCGGACTGGCCCAGGGGCAGATGACCTTCTTCGAATGGGGCGTGGCGGAGCTCGCCGGCGTGCCGCACCACAGGACCTGGCTGATGATCCACGACGCCGGACCGCTGGGCCTTCGGGCCATCTACGAGCGGGCCGGGCTGCCGGCGCGGCTGTTCCCGGCGTTCCGGGCCGCCGTGGACACCTACCACACTCTGGAGTTCGACGGCGGGGCCCGGGACCTGGAGCGGTTCCAGCAGGCCATGCTGCAGCGGTTCCTGACCCAGCCGGACACCGCCGCCCGCGACGACGTCGACTACCTACTCGAAAAGATGGACCAGCTCTCGCGCGAGACGGCAGCGGAGTCGGCGCAGACGGCCTAGCCGTGGCGCCTAGTGGCGCACGCCGCCGTCGCCTTCCCAGCGGTCCAGGCGGGCCAGCGCTTCCCGGATGTCGGCCAGCGGGACCGGCTCGGGCGTGCCCAGCAGCCAGCGCAGGCCGGGCTCCTCGGCGACCGCGGAGGCGTCCGAGGCCCACGAGGCCAGGACGGCGCGTTTTTCGTAAGGGTCCAGCATGGGGTCCTTCAGCACGTCGCGCGGATGGCTGAAGCCTACGGCGGGCCTCAGGACGCGATCGAGCTGGGCGCCCAGGCCCTGGGTGCGGATGAGGTCTTCGGATGTCGCAAGCCGCATGGCGGTGTCTCCGGATCAGCTTCCTTTCTCCTGCGGCCGGGCTTGCCGGCCGGCGGCGGAAGATTTGGAAATTGCGGTGCAGGTTTCAAGGGGCGCCGCACGCAGCCTTGCGCTGCCCGCACCGGGCGCCCCAAGCTGCTCCGATGAGCGAACGCCCAGCCGCCGCGACCACCGCCGAGATCAAGCCCGCCGCCACCATCCTGCTGCTGCGCGACGAGCCCAGCTTCGAGGTGCTGATGGTCAAGCGGCACCACCAGATCGACTTTGCGTCCGGCGCCCTGGTGTTCCCGGGCGGCAAGACCCACGCCGGCGACCACGATCCTGCCTGGGCCGACCACGTCCTCGGCTGGGAAGCCTACGAGGCCGAACAGCGGGGCTTGCGCATCGCCGCGATCCGCGAGGTGTTCGAGGAGGCCGGCATCCTGCTGGCCAACCGCCACGACGGCCGGCCGATGAGCGGCGAGGCCTGTCCGATGGAGGTGCGCCAGGCGGTGGACGCCGGGATCACGCCCTTTCTCGACGTGGTGAAGGACCTCGACGCGCACCTCGACCTGAACGCGCTGACGGTCTTCGCCCGCTGGATCACGCCGCCGCTGACGCCCAAGCGGTTCGACACCTGGTTCTACGCGGTGACCGCGCCGGCCGAGCAGCTGGCGGCCTGCGACGGGCGCGAGACGGTGGACGCGGAGTGGATCGCGCCCTCGGAGGCGCTGCGGCTGGCGTCGATCGGCCAGCGCAAGGTGATCTTCCCCACGCGCATGAACCTGCAGCTGCTGGCCGAGGCCTCGAGCGGCTCGGACGCGGTGGCGCGGGCAGGGGCGCGCACCCTGGTCACCGTGCAGCCGCAGATCCTGCAGCGCGACAGCGGGCGCGTGCTGGCCCTGCCGCCGGACGCCGGCTATGGCGTGGTGGAAGAGCCGCTAGAGAATGTGATGTAACCGTAGAGGCTTAGGCGGCCGCCTTGACCCGACGCTCGAGTTCCTCGACCAGCACGCGGCCTACCGGATGCTCGTCGGACTTGATGTCGTCGCGCACCGCCGCCTTGATCGCGTCGATGTGGGCGTCCACCAGGTCAAGCGGCGCGCCGGCGCGCTTTTCCTTGTCGTCGATCAGCCGGCACAGCGAGCCGGCGATGCGGGTGATCAGCTGGTAGCCGTAGGTCGTGCCGAGGCCCTTCAGGTCGTGCGCCCGGAGGTAGAGGTTTTCCATCGTCTCGACGTTGGCGCCGACCGTCTTCACCTGCTGGCGGGCGGCTTCGAGCTTGGTGATCTCGTCGGCCAGCCACTGGGTGAAATTGCTGGCCAGGCTCTTCAGGGCCGCCTCGGCCTTGGCGATCGCCGCGGGGTCGATCGCGCCCAGCCGCCCGCCGCCCACCTTGAGGCGCAGCGCGTTCGTCGGCTGGATCATCTGACCGGAATTCTGCTGGCTCAAGGCCGCCCCTCCTGGTGACTTCCGTCACAGGCTAAGCTGGACCTGTTAATAACCGGTGACAGCAACCCTCGGTAACTGTTGGGCTTTCCCGCGACCCGCAGTCGCAGCCGCGTTCAGGCCTGGAACTGCTCGGCCAGCACCCGCTCTTCCAGGCTGCGTCCCTCGTCGAACAGCATGCGCAGCGAGATGTCCCGGTCCTCGGCGATATGCACGTCGACGACGTCGCGGACCTCGTGGTTGTCGGCGACGGCGCTGACCGGGCGCTTGGCCGCCTCCAGGATCTCGAAGGTCACCTTGGCGGTGTGCCCGAGGAGGGCGCCGCGCCAGCGCCGCGGCCGGAAGGCGCTGATCGGGGTGAGCGCTAGCACGCGCGCGTCCAGCGGGATGATGGGGCCGTGCGCCGAGAGGTTGTAGGCGGTCGAACCGGCCGGCGTGGAGACCAGCGCGCCGTCGCAGGAGAGCTCCGACAGCCTGAGTTTGCCGTCGATGGAAATGCGCAGCTTGGCGGCCTGGCGGGTCTGGCGCAGCAGGCTCACCTCGTTGATCGCCAGCGCCACGTGCGTCTCGCCGTGCGCGTCCGTGGCGGTCATTCGCAGGGGGTGGATCACCGCTGTCTCGGCGGCCGCGATGCGTTCCGGCAGCCGGTCCTCGGAATAGTCGTTCATCAGGAAGCCGACCGAGCCACGGTTCATGCCGTACACCGGCAGGCCGGTGGCCATGTGGGCGTGGAAGGTCTCGAGCATGAAGCCGTCGCCGCCCAGGGCCACGATCACCTCGGCCTCGCCGACCGGGACCTCGCCATAGAGGGCGGCGAGCCGCGCACGGGCATCTTGGGCCTCAGGCCGTTCGCTGGCGGTGAAGGCGATGCGCACTAAGGACCCCTGTCCGACGTTTCCTGGCCAGAGACCGCCATGCTCCCGGCTTGTCAAACCCGCTCAGATGGCTGCGACCGCCTGGCGGAAGGCGGCGCCGGCGACCTGCGGGCTGACCGGACCGAAAGCGCCGGCGGCGCGCCTGGCGCCGGCCATGCCTCCGCCCGGACGTCCGCCGTTCAGGCTGCGGATCATCTCCAGCATGGAGGGGAAAACCGAACGGTCGATGCCGACCGCGGCGCAGGCTAGGCCCAGAAGCTCCGGCCGCTCGGAATCGATCACCCGGTTGACCTGTTCGACCTCGAAGCGGCCGAGCGTGGCGAGCGCGATGACGAACAGCGAGAGCCGGCCTTCCTGCAGCGCGCGGACGAGGTAGCCCGCGCGCAGCTGACCGGCCGCATGCAGCTTCTCGACCAGCCGATGCTCCATGGCCTCGCGCTCGCCGTCCCGGGCGAAGACCGGAAGGGCGCGGCCTGCCGGGGTGGCGGCGTGCGCCTCGGTGATCGAGCGGACCAGGGCCTGGTCGAGCAGCCCGGGGTCCATTCGGAAACGGTCGGCCAGCGATTGGCGCAGCGCCTGACCCACCCAGGCGTAGAGCTGCAGGGCCAGCTCCCCGGTCAGGCGCGGGTGGCGGGCGAGCGGCGAGCGGAGGGCGACGATCTCGCGCGAGGCCAGCACCAGCTCGGCCATCTCGGCGGGGCCGACCTCGGCGGAGTGGTTGGCCGCAAGCGCCGTCATCACTGCGGGCTCGGCGGCCCGCAGGATCGCCGACACCACGTCCGCGCCGATGTCCGGGCGCCGGGCGACCGCGATCTGGTGCTCGATGGTCGCCTCGACCAGCAGGCGGATCAGGTCTGCGTCCTTGAGGACGGGGCTGGCGGCGATGATCGGGCGGGCGATCTCGATCTCGTCCAGCGCCAGGACGTTGATCATCGCCGGGGGAGCCCAGTCGGCGGTCGACAGCTTCTCGGCCAGGCGCTTGCGGATGTCGCGCTCGGCGCCCGCCACCAGGCCGAGGAAGATGGAATTCAGCAGCGCCTGGATCTGCGGGGCGGCGGTGACCGCGGCGCCGTCGCCGGCGTCGCACAGCTCGACGATCCCCACGAGCAGGCGCTCGCGGTCGGCCGGAGCCCGGCTCTTGGCGAGTTCAAGCAGGCTTTCGCTGCTCCACGCGACGCTCAAGCCCGACCCCCGTTCTGAAGCGGCTGAACGGGCACTCTGCCCGGGCGCAGTGAAAACATGTTTAAACGGCGCTGAACCATCGTTGGAAAGGACGCCGCATGCCCGGTCCGCTGATCCTCGCACTCGACCAGGGGACGACCAGCACGCGGGCGATCCTGTTCGACGCGCAGGGCAAGGCCCTGGCCGAGGCGGGCCGGCCACTAGAGCAGTTCTATCCGGCCGACGGCTGGGTCGAGCACGATGCGGAGGCCATCTTCCAGGCCTCCGTCGAGGTGCTGCGCGAGGCGGTGGAGAAGGCCGGGCGGACCATCGCCGACGTCGCCGCCATCGGGATCACCAACCAGCGCGAGACGGTGGTGGTCTGGGACGAGGCGACCGGCAAGCCGATCCACAAGGCGATCGTCTGGCAGGACCGCCGCACGGCCGCGGCCTGCGAGCGCCTGCGCGCCGCCGGCCACGAAGCCCGGGTCACGGAGATCTCCGGCCTGCTGCTCGATCCTTACTTCTCGGGCACCAAGCTGGCCTGGTTGCTGGACAAGGTCGAAGGCGCGCGCTCCCGGGCGGCGGCCGGCGAGCTCCTGGCCGGCACGATCGACGCCTGGGTGATCTGGAAGCTGACCGGCGGCAAGGTGCACGCAACCGACGCCACCAACGCCTCGCGCACCTTGCTGTTCGACATCCGCAAGCAGGCCTGGTCGGCCGAGATGGGCGAGATGCTGGATGTGCCGCTGGGCGTCCTGCCGGAGGTCCGCGACTGCGCCGGCGACTACGGCGAGACAGAGGCCGGCCTGCTCGGCCGGGCAGTCCCGATCCGCGGTGTGGCCGGCGACCAGCAGGCGGCGCTGATGGGGCAGGGCTGCGTGCGGCCCGGCGAGATGAAAGCCACCTATGGCACCGGCTGCTTCATGCTGCTCAACACGGGCGAGGCGGCGCCGGTCTCCGGCGCCCGGCTGCTGACCACGGTGGCGGCTCGGGTCGGCGGGCGGACGACCTATGCCCTGGAGGGCGCGATCTTCATCGCCGGCGCGGCGATCCAGTGGCTGGCGGAGGGGCTGCAGGTCGGCGGCGGGCCGCAGGGCGCAGAGAAGCTCGCCGCCTCGGCGCGGGACGACCTGGGCGTGGTGCTGGTCCCGGCGTTCACCGGCCTCGGCGCGCCCTGGTGGGACGCCAACGCCCGCGGGGCCATCGTCGGCCTCACCCGCGACGCCGGGCTGCCGGAGATCGCCCAGGCCGCCTTCGACGCCAGCGCCCTGCAGACCCGCGACCTCATCGAGGCCATGCGGGCCGACGCGCCGCAGGCCTTCGGCGCGGCCGTGGAGCTGCGCATCGACGGCGGCATGTCGAAGAGCGCCTGGTTCAGCCAGCGGCTGGCCGACCTGACGGGCGTCGGGGTCTGCCGCGCCACCTACCAGGAGACCACGGCCCTGGGCGCAGCGCTGTTCGCCGGCGTCGGCGCGGGGATCTATGCCAGCGTAGAGGAGGCGGCGTCCGCGCGGCCGGCCACGGAATCCTTCCGCCCGCAGTTCAGCGCCGAGCGCCGCGACGCCGGCTACGCCCGATGGCTGGACGCCGTGGCCCGGGTGCGAACGTCAGCCTAGGCCGCGACAGCGGCCCGCCGCCGCCGCAGGCCTGCACCGGCGATCGCGAAGCCGCCGATCATCAGCGCCCAGGTCGCGGGCTCGGGAACGACCGTCCTCAGGAACCCGCGGATTTCGCCGCCCGGGACCACGATGGTGTGGATGTTGAGGTAGGCTTCGCCCGCGTTTGCGCCCGCGATGAAAGCCGCCTCGGCGCCGGCCGCCGTGCCGCCGCTCGCCGTCACGAAGGCGGGATTCCAGGTGCTGGTCTGCGTCAGGTCGAAGGTGTGGAGATAGGTCCCGGCCGTGACGCCCAGGGGGAAGCCCGTGAACGTCGGCAGCTGGGTCGCGACCGAGGCCGTGCCGGTACCGGGCACGGCCGTGCAGCAATGGATGTGCGACATCGTGGTCGTGCCGGAGAGTCCGGAGAAGTTGAAGCCAACCTGCATGGTGTTGGCGACGGTATCGATGTCCACGAAGCCGATGCCCGTGCCCAGGCTGCTGTTCGGCGGGCTTTCGTTCGGCCCGCTGAGCGCGACTGAGTAGACGAGCAGGGCGGCGTTGGCGCCGCTTGCCGCGCCGAGCGCGGCGGCCGCCACAAGGGCGACGATCAGGGGTCGGGACATGCGCATCCTCCACACATTCCCCGACAGGGCCATGGAACGACGTTTTTCGAGCGGCGTAAAGTGACGGTTTGACGTCGCTTGCTTGACGCTGCCCGCCCGCGGCGCGAGTCTTGCGCCGAAAGATCGAAGGGAGACGGCCATGGCGGACGGATCGGCGGGCGAGGTGATCTCGCTGAAAGGCAAGGTCAGCGCCGAGGAATGGCAGGCCCGGGTGGACTTGGCCGCGCTCTACCGCCTGGTGGCGCTCTATGGCTGGGACGACCTGATCTACACCCACATCTCGGCCCGTATCCCCGGGCCGGATCACCAGTTCCTGATCAACCCGTATGGCATGCTGTTCGAGGAGATCACCGCCTCGTCGTTGGTCAAGGTCGACCTCGACGGCAAGGTCCTGCAGGAGACGCCGTACTTCATCAATCCGGCAGGCTTCACGATCCACTCGGCGATCCACGCCAACCGCGACGACGCGCATTACGTCATGCACCTGCACTCCGACGACGGGGTGGCGGTGGCGGCCCAGGCCGAGGGGCTGCTGCCGATTTCGCAGCACTCGCTGATCGTGCTGCCGAGGCTCGCCTATCATGACTATGAGGGCATCGCGCTGAACCTCGACGAGCGCGAGCGGCTGGTGGCAGACATCGGCGACAAGACCCTGATGTTGCTGCGCAATCACGGCACGCTGGCGGTCGGCGAGAGCGCCGCCGACTGCTGGGTCGGCATGTACTACCTGGAGCGCGCCTGCACGATGCAGGTGCGCGCGCTGGCCGGCGGCCGCGACAGGATCCTGATCGCGCCGGAGGCCTCGCAAGCGGAGGTCCGTGGGCAGGTGGGCGCCAACCGCAGCGGCGTGCCCGGCGCCCTGGCGTGGCCAGCGTGCCTGCGCAAGCTGGACCGCGATCTGCCGGGCTACGACGCCTAGCAAGCCGGCAATCCGTCAGCGGAGCGTTGTGGCTGGCGCGTGTTTGGCTTGTTTCAGGGGCGCAATGCACAGCCATCGATCTGTGCTGGACGCCATGTATGCGACCCGCTTAAGAGCGCCCCTGACATCAAAGTGAGACGCCCGGAGGCTAGACCGCGGCGGCGGAGTTCATCGGTTTGTTACGACGGCATTTTTTCCTGGTCGCGGCGCTTCTGGTGCTGGTCGTCATGGTGGCGGCCGGGGCCTGGAAGCTGACGCTCGGCAAGAGCGCGCCGCAGGGTGGCCCCGGCGGCGGCGGCCCGGCTGCGTCGGCGCAGGCGCGCGGTCCCGGCGGCGGCGGTCCCGGCGGGCGGCGGGGCGGTCCTGGCGGAGGCGGCGGCTTCGGCGGTCCGGCAATGGTCAGCGTCGCCGTCGTGGCGCCGCGCACCTTCACCGACGCCATCGAGGTGCTGGGGGTGGCCAAGGGCCGCCAGTCGGTGACCCTGACGGCGGCGACGACCCAGCTGGTCGACAAGGTGCGGTTCCGGGACGGCCAGAACGTCCGCAAGGGCGCGGTGCTGATCGAGCTCAAGAACACCGAGCAGGACGCGGGCCTCGAGCAGGCCCAGGCGGCGCTGGTGCAGGCCGACCGCGCCTACAAGCGCTACCAGACGCTGGCCCAGCAGGGCTGGGCTTCGAAGGCGCAGCTGGACCAGTATCAGGCGGCCTACCAGGCCGCGGTGGCCAATGTGAACGCCGCCAAGGCGCGGCAGGCGGACCGGACCATCCGCGCGCCGTTCGGCGGCGTGGTCGGCCTCTCCGACGTCACGGCCGGCGCCCTGGTCAACCCCGGCGCGCCGATCGTCACCCTGGATGACGTGTCCGCCATCCGGGTCGATTTCCAGGTGCCCGAGCAGTACCTGGCGCAGGTGCGCGAGGGCCAGCCGATCGAAGCCAGCGTCGAGGCCTATCCGGGCGAGAAGATCCGCGGCCGGATCGCGCGCCTGGACACCCGCGTGGACGAGCGCACCCGCGCCGTGACCGCCCGGGCCGAGTTCCCCAATCCCGGCGGCAAGCTGAAGCCCGGCATGCTGGTGCGCGTCGCGATCTCCCGCGGGCAGCGCCAGGCGATGGCCGCCCCGGAATCCGCCGTTTCGGTGCAGGGCGACTCCGCCTTCGTCTTCGTCATCAGGCCGCAGGGGCAGCGCACGGTCGCCGAGCAGCGGCCGGTGGTGACCGGCAGCCGCCAGGACGACTTCGTGGAGATCATCGAGGGCGTGCAGCCCGGTGAGCGGATCGTGGGTGACGGCCTCAACAAGATCCAGCCCGGCCAGCCGGTGCGGGTGGGCGGGATGCGTGGCCCAGGCGGGCCCGGCGGCTTCCCAGGCGGGCGTCGCGGCGGCTTCGGAGGCGGCGCCCCGGGCGCGCACGCTCCAGGCCAGGGCCCTGGATCCGGACCGGTCCCCGGCGGCTGGCCGGGCCATGCTGCGCCCGCAGGCCAGGGCGGTCCCGCGGGAGGGCGGCCGGCGGCATGACCCTCTCCGACCTTTCCGTCCGGCGTCCGGTGTTCGCGGCGGTGGCCGCGATCATCCTTTGCGTCGTCGGCCTGGCCTCGTTCCTGGCGCTGCCGGTGCGCGAGCTGCCGAGCGTCGACCCGCCGGTGGTCTCGATCCAGACGAACTACCGCGGCGCCTCGGCCGAGGTCGTCGAGGAGCGGATCACCCAGGTGATCGAGCGCCAGGTCGCGGGCATCCAGGGCATCGACCGCGTGCAGTCGCGCTCGCGCGACGGCAGCTCGCAGATCAACATCTCCTTCACCCTGGACCGCAACCTCGACCAGGCAGCCAACGACGTGCGCGACGCGGTGAGCCGGGTGACCCAGCAGCTGCCGCTGCAGGCCGACCCGCCGCAGATCGCCAAGGCCAACGCCGACGCCTCGCCGATCATGTTCCTGAGCCTGACGTCGTCGAAGCTCAACCGGCTGCAGCTTTCGGACTATGCCAACCGTTACCTCATCGAGCGGGTCTCCACGGTGCCCGGCGTGGGCCAGGTGTTCGTCGCCGGCCAGCAGCTCTACTCGATGCGCATCTGGCTCGATCCCAACGCCATGGCGGCGCGCGGGATCACCGTCGGCGACGTCGAGAACGCGCTGAACAGCCAGAACATCGAGCTGCCGGCGGGGGCTCTCGAGGCGCCGACCAAGGACTTCACCATCCGCGTGGCGCGGGCCTACACGACGCCGGCCCAGTTCGCCCAGATGCCCATCGTGCCGGCCGGCCCCAGCCGGACCGCAGCCCAGGCGCCGAGTTCCGCGGCTGTCGGCGGCGGGGCGTCCGGCGCCGGCGCGGCGCAGGGCGCGCGCGCCACGGTCGCCACTTCGTCGAACGCCAACGAATACGTCACCCGGCTCGGCGACATCGCCCGCGTCGAGGAAGGCCCCGACGAGCGGCGGCGGCTGTTCCGGGCGAACGGCGCCGACCGGGTCGGCATCGCGGTCACCCGGCAGTCGCAGGCCAATGACCTGGAGATCTCCAAGGGCATCCACCAGGCCGTCGACGAGATCAACCGCACCCTGCCGCCCGGCACCAAGATGATCGTCGCGATCGACTACACGGACTTCACGCGCAACGCGATCCGCGAGGTCTGGATCACGATGTCGATCTCGCTGGCGATCGTGGCGCTGGTGAACTTCATCTTTCTGGGGACGGGACGGGCCGCGATCATCCCGACCATCGTCGCGCCGATCTGCATCCTTTCGACCTTCATCGTGCTGGCCCCGCTGGGGTTCTCGATCAACCTCCTGACCTTGCTCGCCCTGGTGTTGGCGATCGGCCTCGTGGTCGACGACGCCATCGTCGTGGTGGAGAACATCCAGCGACGGATCGACGAGGGCGAGCCGCCGATCGTCGCGGCGCAGCGCGGCGCGCGGCAGGTGTTCTTCGCCGTCGTGGCCACCACCATCGTGCTGATCAGCGTCTTCGCGCCCCTGATGTTCATGCCCAGCTACATCGGGCGCCTGTTCCGCGAGCTGGCCGTGGCGGTCGGGGCGGCGGTGTTCTTCTCCGCGCTCCTGGCGCTCAGCCTGTCGCCGATGCTGGCGTCGCGCCTGCTCAGGCCGGCGGCCGGGGAGGGGCTGATCGCCCGCACCGTCGAAAAGGCGATGCACAGGCTGCGCAACTCCTACCACGCCTCGCTGGAGGCGCTGCTCGGCCGGCGCGCGGCGACCCTGGCGGCGTTCGGCCTCGTGCTGACCCTGGCCCTGGCCGCGTTCGGCCTCTTCCAGACCCTGCCGCGCGAGCTCGTGCCCAACGAGGATCGCGGCCGCGTGGACATCGGCATCATCGCCCCGGAAGGCTCGGGCTACGACTACACCCTGTCGGTGACCAAGCGGGTCGAGGCCCGGCTGGCTCAGCTGCTCAACGACGGCACCCTGGTGCAGTACACCATGTCGGTGCCGGGCTTCGGCGGGAACGCCTCGTTCAACAACGCCAGCGCCAACGCGGTGTTGCCGGACAAGAAGCGCAAGATCGACTCCCAGCAGTTGGCGGCCCAGCTCAACCGCGAGTTCTCGCGCATCACCGGCGCACGCGTCATCGCTTCGGTGCGGCCCAGCCTGCAACGCGGCGGGGGACAGGGCGGCGGCGGGGGCGGCGGCAGCAACCTCGACCTCATCGTGATGGGCAACGAGTACTCGGAGATCAACGCCCAGGTGCAGCCGCTGCTGGCGGCGGCCCAGGCCAACCCGGGCATGGCGCGGCCGCGGATCGAGTACGAGCCCACCAGTCCGCGCCTGCTGGTCGATATCGACCGCGAGAAGGCCGCGGCGCTGGGTGTCACGCCCCAGGCGGTCGGCAGCGCCCTGCAGGCCCTGTTCGGCTCCGAACGGGTGACCACCTACGTCAAGTCGGGACAGGAATACGACGTCATCCTGCAGACCGACCGCGCCCAGCGGATGAACCAGAACGACCTCTCGAAGGTGAACGTCCGCGCCGCCTCGGGCGCGCTGGTGCCGCTCACCTCGCTCACCAAGATGCAGGTCCGCGGCGACACGCCCAGCCGCAACCGCGTCGACCGCGAGCGGGCGATCACGCTCTCCGTGCAGCTCAACCCTGGCTACAGCATCGGCGAGGCGGTGAAGTTCTTCCAGGACGAGCTGAAGAAGGTCCCCGGCATCAACTACAAGTGGGGCGGCTCGGCGCGCGACTACCTGGAGGCCGGCGGCTCGGTGGGTCTGGCCTTCGGAATGGCGCTGCTGCTCGTCTTCCTGGTGCTGGCCGCGCAGTTCGAGAGCTGGATCCATCCGGCGGTGATCATGCTGACCGTGCCGGTGGCGGCGCTGGGCGGCCTCTTCGGCCTGCTGATCGCCGGCTCCAGCATGAACACCTACAGCCAGATCGGGCTGATCATCCTGGTCGGCATCGCGGCCAAGAACGGCATCCTGATCGTCGAGTTCGCCAACCAGCTGCGCGACGAGGGCCTAAGCATCAGGGAGGCGGTGATCGAGAGCGCCTCGCTGCGCCTGCGGCCGATCATCATGACTTCGATCTCTGCGGCGGCCGGCTCGATTCCGCTGATCGTCTGGGGCGGCGCCGGCGGCGAGAGCCGCAAGACCATCGGCGTGACCATCTTCTTCGGCGCGATCTTCGCGACCCTGGTCACCCTCTTCGTGGTGCCGGTGTTCTACAACCTGCTGGCCCGCTTCACGAAGTCGCCGCAGGCCACGGCGCGGCGCATCGAGACCTTCGAAGAGGCCGAGCGGGCCCGCGTCGCCAACGCCGCGGAATAGCCGCGCCCTACGCCGTTCGGACAAAGGAAAAGGGCCTCCCTCCATTGCGGAGAAAGGCCCGTGAGGGTCTGTGCGCCGGACGCGGACGTGGGGGGACGCCGTGCCAGCCTGGCGCTGCGAGCCGACGCTGGGGGCGCCGGCCAGGGTCGCCTGCGGGGTCAGGTTCCGCAGGTTGACGCCGGCACGATGGCGCGAGATCCATCACCCGTCAAGGTTGTTAATTCCCGGCGGCTCGCTTCACCGTGGAACGACCTAGGGTTTATAGCCGGTCACCACCATCAGATAGGCGATCACGTCGGTGCGGTCCTTGGGGTCCTTGAACCCGGCGAAGGTCATCTTCGTGCCGGGCAGCGCCACCTTCGGATCGGTGATCCAGGTGTCGAGGCGGGCGGCGTCCCAGGTCCATCCCGAGGCCTTCAGCGGGTCGGAATAGTTGAAGCCCGGCAGGCTCGCGGCCTTCCGCCCGAACACGCCGTGCAGGTTGGGCCCGGTCATGTTCGGGCCGCCCTCCACCACGGTGTGGCAGGTCTGGCACAGCGCGAACTTGGATTCGCCGTTGGCCAGGTCGGCGGTGTTGTAGGGCGCGGGCAGGGCGGCCTGCGCCTTCTTCTTGTCCTCGTCGCTCATCTGGACCGGGGCCGCCGTGCTGGCGGCGGGCTGGCCGGTGTCCGCGGGCGGGCCGGCGGGCTTGTTGCAGCCGGCGAGCGTGGCGGCGGCGCAGGCCGCGGCGGCGATCAGTCCCAGGTGGCGCATAGGCGGGCAGACTCCAGCAGGCGAAACGGCGCGGCAACCTAGTAGCGCGGGCGAACCGCGATGCAAGCGGGCCGCTCGACTGCGAAGTCAACGCTTCCGCCGCCGCTCCCGGTTCACCGCCTCGTCCAGCGCCTGCAGGAAGCGGGAGCGGTCGGCGGGGGCGAACGGCTTCGGGCCGCCGGTCATCTCGCCGGTCGAGCGGATGTGCTCGGCGACCGCGCGCGAAGCCAGCGCGGATCCGATCGTGTCGGCGGTGAAGGCCCGCCCGTTCGGCGCGATCACCGCGCCGCCGGCCTTCAGCACCCGGTCGGCCAGCGGGATGTCGTTGGTCACCACGATGTCGCCCGGCCGGCACTCACCGGCGATCCAGTCGTCGGCGACGTCGGGCCCCGCGTCGACGATCATCCGCTCGATCAGCGGCGAGCGCGGGATCATGATGAAGCTGTTGGAGACCACCGTGGTCGTAAGCCCGTAGCGCTGCGCCACCTTGTAGACCTCGTCCTTCACCGGACAGGCGTCGGCGTCGATGAAGATGCGCATGGCCGTTCCTGGGATGGTGCCGGATGCAGGACTCGAACCCGCGACCTTCGGTTTACAAAACCGCTGCTCTACCAGCTGAGCTAATCCGGCGGCCGATACGGCTCTCTATGCGGTGAACCCCTAAGGCTTCGCAAGCGGGCGGTTGGATCGCGCGCTCCGCTGTGCTTGCTTGGCCCACCGCCCGCCAGGAGCACGCCCCATGGACTTCGAGGACTATCGCCGGCACGACGCTGTGGGCCTGGCCGGACTGGTCGCGCGGCGCGAGGTCAGCGCCAGCGAGCTCCTGGAGACCGCCGCCGCCCGGATGGCCGAGGTCAACCCGAAGATCAACGCCGTGGTCCAGGACCTGACCGAACGGGCTCGCGGCGAGGCCAGCGAGGGCGGCGCGCTTTGCGGCGTGCCGTTCCTGCTGAAGGATCTCGGCGTGACGTTCGCCGGCACGCCGACCAGCGGCGGGTCGCGCCTGCTGAAGGACAATGTGGCCGCCGCCGACAGCGCGCTCGCCGCCGCCTACAAAGCGGCGGGCCTGGTGGTGTTCGGCAAGACCAACACGCCGGAGTTCGGCCTCTGGCCGGTCACCGAGAGTGACCTCCTGGGCGTGGCGCGCAACCCCTGGGACCTGACGCGGACCCCCGGCGGCTCGTCGGGCGGGGCTGCGGCGGCGGTGGCGGCCGGCATCGTGCCGGCGGCGCACGCCAGCGACGGGGGCGGCTCGATCCGCATTCCCGCGTCCTGCTGCGGGCTCTTCGGCATGAAGCCGTCGCGCGGCCGGGTCTCCTTCGCGCCGCTGGGCGAGGGCTGGGCGGGAGCCTCTGTGCACCACGCCGTCACCCGCTCGGTGCGCGACTCGGCGGCCCTGCTGGATATCGCATCCAAGCCGCAGCCCGGCGACCCCTATTTCCTGGCCGCGCCGGAGCGGCCCTATGCCGAGGAGGCGCTGCTCGAGCCGGGGCGCCTGCGCATCGGCTTCACGACGGCGGCGATGCAGGCCCAGGCGCTGGACCCCGAGTGCGAGGCCGCCGTGCGGGAGGCCGCCCGCCTCTGCGAAGAGTTGGGCCATCACGTCGAGGAGGTGACCATCCCGGGCGACGTCGGCGCGATGGCCGCCGCCGCGGGCCAGGTGATCGCCGCCAGCATCGCGGCCATGCTCGACGCCGAGGCCGACCGGCGTGGGCGGCCGATCGCCGAGGGCGAGATCGAGGCCCTGACCATGGCCACCTACCGCCGCGGTCAGGGCGTGCCGGGGTCCGCCTATGTGCGCGGCGTCCAGGCCCTGCACGCCTACACCCGCGCCGAAGCGCAGCTCTTCGAGCAGTATGACGTGCTGCTGCTCTCCACGCTCGGCCGGCCGCCGATCCCGGTGGGCTGGATCTTCGAGGACCTCAAGCAGCTCAATGCGCGGCTGTTCAGCTTCATGCCGAACACCCAGGCGTTCAACAACACCGGCCAGCCGGCGATGAGCGTGCCGCTGGCCTGGAGCCGCGACGGTCTGCCGATCGGGCTGCAGTTCGCGGCCCGGATGGGCGCCGAGGCGACCCTGTTCCGGCTGGCGGCCCAGCTCGAACAGGCGCGTCCCTGGTTCGACAGGACCGCGCCGCTCTAGGCCCTTCCGGTACGAGATTCCGAGTATTACGTTCCTATTCTGCGAGTGTATTAACTACGTTCGGCAATTCAACCTCTGGGGGATATGAATTGCTCGAAGCATGGCTGTGCACAATATTTGCTTTCTGTACACCATGGCTACGATCCGTATCAGAACGAAACACGCCAATCGCCTCGTCCCTGGGGTGATTGCGACGTTGGTTGCTGCGCTGGCGATGGCCTATTCCTCGTCCGGTCAGCACGATCATGGGCACGGCGCCTCGAACACCGGCGGCCTCGCCCAGAATGGTGGCTCGTCCGGCGGTGGCGCGGGCTCCGGCTCGCAGGACAGTTCGAGCGACAATTCCCAGGGCGGCGGCGTCGGCGGTCTGGCCAGCAACGGCGGCGCGGGCGGCTTCGGCCAGCCCGGCGGTCTGTCGGATGGCCAGGGCGGGCCCGGCAATGGCGCCGGCAACGAGTCCTCGGGCCCGAAATTCATGCCCAACGGCGAGAACGGGCTGCTGATCCAGACCGGCTTCGTTCCGCCCGGCGGCGGCAATCCTTTCGGCGATGGCGTCAGCGGCGGTGAAGGCCCCGGCGGCGGCGGCCTGGCGGGTCACGGCCCAGGCGGCCACCCCGACGGCGGCCAAGGACCCGGCGCCGGCGTTGGCCTCGGCGGTGGCGGCGGTGGCGGCGGCGGCGGACCGGGCGGACCGGGCGGACGTGGCCCCGGCGACAATCCGACCTCCGGCGGTCCCGGGCCCGATGGCGGCGCTGGTCCTGGCGACGGCGCCTGCGTGATCCCGGCGGCGCCCGGTTGCGGTCAGCCGCAGGGCGGCGATCCGCCGCCTCCGGGCCTCAAGCTCGATCCGCCGATCACCCAGAACGTGTTCACGCCCGGCGGTCCGAACGGCGATGGGCCCTCCGGCGACGGCGACCTCGACGACCCGCCGTTCAACGGCGACGGCCCGGGTCCGAAGACCCACCTGTCGGTCAACGACTCCCTGGCCATTCCTGAGCCTTCGGCGTGGCTGCTGATGATCGCCGGCTTCGGCCTGCTGGGCCAGGCGCTGCGCACGCAGCGCGCCCGCCGCGCGCGCCTGGTCTAGCCGGGCCCTGGACTAGGCGCTCGGCCGCCGGCGCTGCAGCCCGGCGGCTAGCGTCACCCCCAGGCCGACGACGCCGATCAGCAGCGTCGACACTGCGTTGATCTCCGGGTTTACGCCCAGCCGCACCTGGCTGTAGAGCCGCATCGGCAGGGTGGTCGCACCGGGCCCGGAGGTGAAGCTCGCGATCACCAGGTCGTCGAGCGAAAGGGTGAAGGCCAGCATCCACGCCGCGGTAACCGCGGGCGCAATGGCGGGCAAGGTCACCTTCACGAAGGCCACGGCCGGCGGGCAACCCAGGTCCCGCGCCGCCTCCTCCAGGCTGATGTCGAAGGACGCCAGCCGCGCCTGCACGACCACGGCGGCGTAGCACAGCGTCACGGTCGCGTGGCTCAGCGTCACCGTCCAGAAGCCGCGGGGCAGGCCCAGGGCCACGAACAGCAAAAGCAGCGAGAGGCCGAGGATCACCTCGGGCAGCACCAGCGGCGCGTAGAGCATCCCGGAGAACAGCGCCCGTCCTCCAAACCGGCCGCCGCGCACCAGGGCCACGGCCGCGAGCACGCCCAGCACCGTCGCCAGGCTGGCCGAGATCACCCCGACCCGCAGCGTCACCCAGACGGCGTCCAGCATCTGGCCGTCGTGGGCCAGGGCGGCGTACCAGCGCGCCGAGAAGCCGCCCCAGACGGTCACCAGCCGGCTGGCGTTGAACGAATAGAGCACCAGCAGGGCGATCGGCGCGTAGAGGAAGACGAGCCCGGCGCCGACGCTGATCCGGTTGAACAGGCTGGGTCCGCCCGTCACGAGAGCACCTTCGCCTGCTCGCGCTGGAAGAGCGCGATGGGGATGGCCAGCGTCGCCAGGAGCGCGATCGCCACCGCCGAGGCCGCGGGCCAATCGCGGTCGGCGAAGAACTCGGTCCAGATCGTGCGGCCCAGCATCAGGGTGGACGAGCCGCCCAGCAGGTCGGGGATCACGAACTCGCCGACCATCGGGATGAAGCAGAGCAGGGCGCCCGCCATCGCGCCGGGCAGCGAGAGCGGGAAGGTCACCCGCCAGAACGCCTGGCCCGGCGTGCAGCCGAGGTCCTGCGCGGCCTCGATCAGGCTCTCGTCCCGTCGCTCCAGGACTGCATAGAGCGGCAACACCATGAACGGCAGGTAAGCGTAGACGAGGCCGATCAGCACGCCCGCATCGGTGTCGAGCAGGGTGAGCGGCGGCAGGCGGAGCGCGGCCAGCGCCTGGTTCAACAGGCCGGCGGGCTTCAGGATCGCGATCCAGGCGTAGATGCGGATCAGCAGGCTGGTCCAGAACGGCAGGATCACCGCCATCAGCAGGGCGTGGCGGCTGCGGGGCGCGAACCGGCTCATGCCGTAGGCGATCGGATAGCCGATCAGCAGCAGGATGGCCGTGGCGATCCCGGCGAACTTCAGGCTCGACAGGTAGGACGCCAGGTAGAGGCGGTCGGCGGTGAGCCGGGCATAGGTCGCGAAGCTCAGCTGATACACGAAGGCGCGGACGCCGGCGTGGCCCTGCGACAGGTCCAACTGCGGCGCATAGGGCGGGATCGCCAGCACGGTGTGCGACAGCGAGAGCTTCGCCACCAGCAGGAACGGAAAGGCGAAGAACACCAGCAGCCATGCGTAGGGCAGGGCGGCGGCAAGCCAGGCGCGCCTCACGCCGGCACGCTCACCGCGGCCTCGGGGGCGTAGGAGACCCAGGCGCGGTCGCCGACGGCCAGCGCCAGCGGCGCATCGGCGTTGGCGCGGTTGACCAGCAGCGGCTTGCCGGCGTCGGTCTTCACCACATAGCGGGTGCGGTCGCCGAAGTAGGCGATCTCGGCCACGCGGACGTCCAGCGCGCCGTGCGCGGCCTTGGCGGAAATCGTCATCCTCTCCGGCCGCACCAGGCGAAAGCCAGGGCCGTCCGGGAACAGGTTCGCCTCGCCGATGAACTCGGCCACGTAGCGGCTGGCCGGGCGTTCATAGACCTCCCGTGGCGCGCCGACCTGGGCGACCGCGCCGTCGCGCATCACCGCCATCCGGTCGGCGACCACCATGGCCTCGTCCTGGTCGTGGGTGACGATCATGAAGGTGAGCCCCAGCGTTCGTTGCAGGGTCTTGAGCTCCAACTGGGTGTCCTCCCGCAGCTTCCGATCGAGGGCGGCGAGCGGCTCGTCGAGCAGCAGGATCTGCGGCCCCGGCGCCAGGGCGCGGGCCAGCGCCACCCGCTGCTTCTGGCCGCCGGAGAGCTGGTCCGGCCTGCGGCGATCGAGGCCCTCCAGCCGCACCAGGGCCAGCATCTCCTGAACGCGGGCGGCGGCGCGGGCCTTCTCCCAGCCCTGCTGCTTCAGCCCGAAGCCGACGTTCTGGGCGACGTTCAGGTGCGGGAACAGGGCGTAGGTCTGGAACATCATGCTGCAGGGCCGCCGGTGCGGCGGCAGGCCCGCGATGTCGGCGCCGTCCAGCAGGATGCGGCCCTCGTCGGGCGCGACGAAGCCGGCCAGCAGCCGCATCAGCGTGGTCTTGCCGCAGCCCGAGGGACCCAGCAGCGCGAAGAATTCCCCCCGGGCGATCTCCAGGTCGACGCGGTCCACCGCCAAGACGTCGCCGAAGCGCTTGCTGACGCCTTCGAAGCGGACGAGAGGCTCGGTCACGGCCTCGCGTCTCACTGGCCGGTCAGGACCTTCGTCCACTGGCGGTTCACCTCGCGCAGCAGCGCCTGGTCCTTGGTGGTGGTCACGAACAGCCGCTTTGCCAACTCCAGCGGCGGATAGGCGGCCGGGTCGTTCCGTACCGCCGGATCGACCAGCTTCGTGGCCGCGGCGTTGGCGTTGGCGTACTTCGTGTAGTTCGAGGCCCGCGCGATGACCTCCGGCCGAAGCATGAAGTTCAGGAAGCTGTAGGCCGCGGCGGGGTTCGGCGCGTCGGCCGGGATCGTGAACACGTCGAACCAGACCTGGCTGCCCTCCTTCGGCACGGCGTAGGCCAGCCTGACCTTGTTCTTCGCCTCCTCGGCCCGGCTCTTGGCCTGCAGCACGTCGCCGGAATAGCCGATGGCCACGCAGACATCGCCGTTGGCCAGCGCGTCGATGTACTCGGACGAGTGGAACTTGCGGACATAGGGACGCGCCTTCAGCAGGAGGTCGGTGGCCGCGGCATAGTCCTTCGGATCGCGCGAATTCGGGTCCTTGCCGAGGTAGTTCAGCGCCACGGCGTACATGTCCTCGGACGCGTCGAGGAAATAGACCCCGCAATCCTTGAGCCTGGCCAGGGTCTTGGGGTCGAACACCACCGCCCAGCTGTCCACCGGCGCGCCGCCCAGCCGCTTCGCCACGGCGTCCACGTTGTAGCCGATGCCGATGGTGCCCTGCATGTAGGGCACGGCGTACTTCGCGCCCGGGTCGAACGGGGCCATGTGCGCCATCACGCCGGGATCCAGCGTCGAGAGCCCGGGCAGCCGGGCCTTGTCCAGCGGTTGGATCGCCTTGGCGGTGATGTAGCGGGGAACGTTGTGGTTCGAGGGGACCACGATGTCGTAGCCGGTGTTCCCCTGCAGGACCTTGGTCTCCAGCACCTCGTTGGAATCGAAGGTGTCGTAGCGGACCTTGATCCCGGTCTCCTTGGTGAACTGGGCCAGCAGGGCGGGATCGATGTAATCGGACCAGTTGTAGATGTTCAGCGTGCCACCGGCGGCCGGACCGGCCTTCCTGGCCGCGGGCGTGCAGGCGGCGAGCGCCAGGGCGGCGCCGACCGCCAACACCGTCATCCATTTGCGCATCGCCGCTCTCCCCCTTAGGCGGGGGGAAGATAGAGGCCGAGCGAGCTTCGCCTCAACGCCAAACCGCCGGAGCCCGACCGATGCCGCTCAACTGGACCGCGATCGCTCCGATCCTGCTGCTGATCGCCTCCAACGTGTTCATGACCTTCGCCTGGTACGGCCAGCTCAACGTCGAGAACCGGCCGCTGTGGCTGATCGTGCTGATCGGCTGGGGCATCGCCTTCTTCGAATACTGGCTGGCGATCCCGGCCAACCGCATCGGCCGGATCTTCTACGACCCGGCCGAACTGAAGGCGATGCAGGAGGTGATCACCCTGGCCGTCTTCGCGGTCTTCTCGGTGACCTGGCTGAAGGAGCCCTTCACCCTCAACCACGGCGTGGGTTTCGCCCTAATCGCCCTGGGCGCCTTCTTCGTCTTCAAGGGACCGTTCGGTTAGGAGCGCCCCGCAAAACGCAGGGCGCCCCACGTCCGATCAGGCCGCCGCGGCGGCTGCCGGCCGGCCGAGTTTGAGACCGCCCAGCACCGCGCCCGCCAGCAGATAGGCGATCAGCAGCTGACCGCAGTTGATCGCCATCAGCTTGGCCGGGAAGCCCATGTAGGCGTACTCCATGCCCTGGGTCGGCAGGGCGAAGAAGACGTAGGCCGTCAGAGCGCCCGTGACGCCGGCCATCAGGGTCGTGGCGCCGATACGCTGCAGCAGCCAGCTCACGCCCAGCACCTGCAGCACGATCAGGACCGCCCCGATCGCCAGCGCCGTGGTCTGGCCCGAGCTCGACGTGTCCGGCTTGAGGCCGAGGGCGGTCATTTCGGCCATCCAGTCCTTCGAGAACACCACGGCGTACCAGAGGTAACCCAGCAGTTCGACGGCCACGAACGCGACCAGGACGGATATCCAGTTGATGCCTTTCAGCATGCGCTTTCTCCCATGCGGACGGCGTCTTTTCTCTTGCGACTCAAGGGTCGCCGCCCATTCCCCTGCGGAACAGCTTTGCGCCGATAACGGCGGTTGGCGAGCGTTTCTTGCGGGGCCCCTTTGGCGAAGCGGCAAGCCTCGCCTATAAGCCGCCGCTCGACTCCCGCCCGCCACCAGCCCATCTGCCCAGGCCATGACCCGCATTCTGATCACGTCGGCGCTGCCCTACATCAACGGGATCAAGCACCTGGGGACGCTGGCGGGCTCGATGCTGCCGGCCGACGTGTACGCGCGCTTCCAGCGCAGCCGCGGGCGCGAGACGCTCTACATCTGCGCCACCGACGAGCACGGCACGACGACAGAGCTGGCGGCCGCCGAGGCCGGCCTGGACCCGGCCACCTTCTGCGAGCGCGCGCACGCGGTGCAGCACGACCTCGGACGCAGGTTCGGCCTTTCCTGGGACCACTTCGGCCGCTCGTCCTCGCCGCAGAACCACCGATTGACCCAGCGCTTCGCCCAGACGCTGTGGGAGGCGGGGTTCCTCGAGGAGCGGGTCACTAGCCAGATCTATTCCATCGCCGACAAGCGCTTCCTGCCCGACCGCTACGTGATCGGCACCTGCCCGCACTGCGGCTATGAGGCGGCGCGCGGCGACCAGTGCGAGAACTGCACCCGCGTTCTAGATCCCACCGACCTGATCCGCCCGCGCTCGGCCGTCTCCGGCTCCGAGGAGATCGAGGTCCGCAGCTCCAAGCACCTGTTCCTGCGCCAGAGCCTGTTCTCGGCCAAGCTGCGCGAATGGATCGAGGGCAAGCGGGGCGACTGGCCGCTGATCGTCACCTCGACGGCGCTGAAGTGGCTGGACGAGGGCCTGCAGGACCGCGGCATCACCCGCGACGTGGCATGGGGCGTGCCGGTCAACGCCTTCGAGTGGGGCCCCAACCCCGACGGCCTGCTGCCCGATATCGAGGGCCTGGCGGGCAAGGTGTTCTACGTCTGGTTCGACGCACCGATCGAGTACATCGCCGCGACCTGGGAATGGGCCGACGCGCAGGCTGCTGAGTCCGGCCGCGGCCCCGCCGACGACGCGTCCTGGGAGCGCTGGTGGCGGCTGCCCGCCGCCGACGACGTCCGCTACGTCGAGTTCATGGGCAAGGACAACATCCCGTTCCATACGGTGGGATTCCCGACGACGCTCCTGGGCGTGAACGAGCGGCGCAACCCGGACTGCACGTTCCGGCCGGCCGAGAACGCGCCCTGGAAGCTGGTCGACGAGCTGAAGGGCTTCAACTACCTCGACTACTACGGCGGCAAGTTCTCCACCTCGCAGGGCCGCGGCGTCTTCATGGACCAGGCGCTGGAAATCCTGCCCGCCGACTACTGGCGCTGGTGGGTCACCGCCAACACGCCGGAGACCTCCGATGCGACCTTCACCTGGGAGCAGTTCCGCGACCAGGTGAACGCCGACCTGGCCGACGTGCTGGGCAATTTCGTCAACCGGATCCTGAAGTTCACGGAGACTCGGTTCGAGGGGCAGGTCCCGGCGGGCGGCGCGGACGGACCGCTGGAAGCCAGACTGCAGAAGGACGTGCTCGCCAGGCTGCGCGAGCTCACCGAACACCTGGAGGGCCGCGAGTTCCGCAAGGCGACCACCGCGCTGCGGCAGATTTGGGTGCTCGGCAACGGCTACCTGACCGAGGCGGCGCCCTGGACGGCCTTCAAGACCGATCCCGAGCGGGCGGCGGTCGGCGTGCGCACGGGCCTGAACCTCGTGGCCCTGTTCGCCAGGCTATCCGAACCGTTCATCCCCTTCGCCGCCGAGATCATCGCGCTCTCGGTCGGCGAGCCGTTCCCCGGCCGCTGGCCGGACCTGACCGGCGAGGGGCTGCTGACCGCGCTCGAGCCGGGCCGCCCGGTGAAGGCGCCGGAGGTGCTGTTCCGCAAGGTCGAAGACGCCCAGGTCGCCGAATGGCGCGAGCGGTTCGGAGGCCCGGAAAGCTAGCGCTGCTTCTGCTTCTCGACTTCGCGCGGCTTGATGTCGAGCGGGTCTGGCATGGCGGCGTTGTAGGCGCCGGTCCTGTTCAGGTCGATCGCCACCACCCGCGTTCCTTCCCAGATCATGTGCACGGCCACGTAGACGACGATCGCCAGGCCCACGTAGCCGATCCAGCGGAAGCGGTGCAGCAGCTTGGCGATCCAGCTCGCCGCAAACCCCGTCAGCGTTATCGAGAGCATCAGGCCCGCGACCAGCACCATCATGTGCCCGCGCGCCGCGCCCGAGACCGCCAGCACGTTGTCCAGCGACATGACGAGGTCGGCGAACAGGATCTGCACCAGCGCCTGCAGCAGGGTCTTGGACTTGCGCGCCTGGCGGGGCGTAGCCCCGATGACCACGCCCGTGGCCGCCTCCAGCGCGGCCTCGCCCTCGGCCGACTCCTCGCGTCCCTCCGCGCGCAGGTCGCGCCACATCTTCCAGCAGACCCACAGCAGCAGGCAGCCGCCCGCCACCGTCAGGCCGACGACCTTCAGGAGTTGGCTGGTGATCAGGGCGAAGCCGATCAGCATCACCGCCGCGCCCGCCATGCCGAGCACGATGGCCTGGCGGCGCTGGTGCTGCGGCAGGCCGGCCGCCGCGACGCCCACGGCCACGGCGTTGTCGCCGGCCAGCGCCAGGTCGATCAGCACCACCTGGACGAAGGCCGCGAGCGCGCCGGCGCTGAGGAAGTCGGGCATCGCCTCCCTCAATGCGGCAGGGCCAGCCCGGCTGCAAGCAGGCGGCAGCGACCGTCAGCGTCGCCGCGAGGCCTCGTAGAGCGCGACGGCCGCTGCGGCCGAGACGTTCAGGCTCTCGAACTCGCCCGGCATCGGGATACTCGCCAGCTCGTCGCAGTGCTCGGCCACCAGGCGGCGCAGGCCTTCGCCCTCGGAGCCGAGCACCAGCACCGTGGGGCCCCCGTCCAGCACCTCGGCCAGGTCGCGGCCGCTTTCGCCGGCCAGGCCCACGGCGCGCCAGCCGGCCCGCGTCAGCTCGTCCAGCGCGCGTGCGAGGTTGACCACGTGGGCGGTCGCGACCTTGTCCACGGCCCCGGCGGCGGCCTTGGCGAGCGCGCCGGTAAGCTTGGGCGCATGGCGGTCCTGCAGGACCACGCCGGCCGCGCCGAACGCGGCCGCCGAACGCAGGATCGCGCCGACGTTCTGCGGGTCGGTCACCTGGTCCAGCATCAGCAGCACCGCGCCGCGCTCAGGCGCGAAGTCGGCGAGCGCTGCGTCCTCCAGCACAGCTCCACGCAGGGCCACGCCCTGGTGGACGGCGCCCTGCGGCAGGGTTTGGGCGATTTTCTGGTTGTCGGCGACCTCCAGGTGGGCGAGTTGGCCGAACTTCGCCTCCACTTGCCGCGCCCGCTCGGGCGTCGCCAGCAGGCGCTCGGCCGCCCCGCGCCGAGGGTTGGAAAGCGCCGCCTCCACCGCATGCCAGCCCCAGATCCAGTCGTCGGAGACGCCGTCCGGACGCCCGCCGGACCGGCCCTGGAACCCCTTGTGGAAACGGGCGTGATGCGGCCGGTTTCCGCCTCTGCGCGGCGCGTTGCGTTCGGGGGTCTTGGCCACTATAAGACGCGCTCCAAATTGGGGCCCCCCTGATCGGCGGCCGTCCAAGCTCACGTTCGGCGCTCTTATGCCCCGGGCCGGCAAGGGCGGAAGCCAATTCGTCGAGGGGCCTCGAAACGGGCTCCGTGCGCGAGGGGGAATGTCCCGAGCGGCAAAGGGGGCGGACTGTAAATCCGCTGGCGTACGCCTTCGCAGGTTCGAGTCCTGCTTCCCCCACCACGCCGGAGCCGAACGAGGAGATGCGGCCACCCCCGCACCACGGCGAGGCGGGTATAGCACAATGGTAGTGCAGCAGCCTTCCAAGCTGAATATGCGGGTTCGATTCCCGCTACCCGCTCCAGCTTCACCTTCAACCTGAACAAACGCCCGCAGGACCCCGATGGCCAAAGAGAAATTCACCCGCAACAAGCCGCACTGCAACATCGGCACGATCGGTCACGTGGACCATGGCAAGACGACGCTGACGGCGGCGATCACCATGACGCTGGCGAAGAGCGGGGGTGCGACGGCGAAG